>NZ_JBHSOA010000064.1:0-80765 GCF_042655885.1 Streptomyces chlorus | reverse complement strand
TATGTCCTCGGACAGGTGTACGATCGCGCTGTTCCGGGCCGATTTTCACATCGAGACCCGAACTTCCGATCCCGAGGGGGGACTTGAGTGGGGACTTCCATGTCCGGGGGCGGTCGGCACAGACGCCGGATCAGAATCGCGCT
Source organism: Streptomyces chlorus (assembly GCF_042655885.1). Lineage (NCBI taxonomy): Bacteria > Bacillati > Actinomycetota > Actinomycetes > Kitasatosporales > Streptomycetaceae > Streptomyces > Streptomyces chlorus. Next base: position 80,622 of record NZ_JBHSOA010000064.1, on the reverse strand, counting down.
GCCCGTCGCCGCCGCCGGCGTCGCCGCGGCCGTCACCGCCGCACTGCTGACCTCGTCCGCCGGCGCCGCCACCGCGCTGCCGCAGCCGACCGCCGACCCGGCGATCAGCTCGCCGTCACCGGCCGAGCTGAAGAAGCGCGTCGCCGGCGCGCTCGCCGGTGACGACACCGCCGGCCGGCCGAACCGGTCGTCGTTGAGCAAGAGCACCGGCGCCGACAGCACCACCACCGGCACCGGATCCGCCATCGATGCGAAGATCATCGGTGGCAGCACGACCACCATCACCTCCGCGCCCTGGATGGCGCAGCTCCACTACTACGACGACCGGGGCACCAGCCGCACGAGCGACGACATCGGCTTCTTCTGCGGTGGTGCCGTCGTCGCCCCGACGAAGATCCTCACCGCCGCGCACTGCGTCAAGGGATACGACTGGCACGCCAACGGCGCCATCGTCACGGGGACCGCACAGCTCCCCTCCGGCGGCGGAGCCGACCTGCACGGCGGCACCGTCTCCGGTGTCTGGCGGCAGTGGAACCACCCGTCGTACAAGGCGACGACCATCGACAACGACATCGCGGTGCTCACCCTGCCCGGCCCCGTCAAGGCCACCCCGATCCGCATGACCACCTCCGGCGACACCGCCTCCTACGCCGCCGGAAAGAGCGCCAAGGTCTACGGCTGGGGCCGCACCAGCTCCACCAGCCAGAATGTCTCCGAGACGCTGAAGGCGGCCACGCTGCCCCTCCAGTCCGACGCCACGTGTGCCCGCACCTACGGCGCCGACTTCGTCAAGGGGCACATGGTCTGCGCCGGCAAGCCCGCCGACGGCACCGACAGCGGCACCACCTCTGCCTGCAACGGCGACTCCGGCGGCCCGCTGGTCGTGAACAACCGGATCGTCGGCGTCGTCTCCTGGGGCGTGCTGGACTGCGTCGAGAAGGGCGCCTACAGCGTCTTCGCCAAGGCGAGCACCTACGTCGGGGCCGCCTACGCGCGCGTCGACGACACCAACATCAACGGCGACCACCGCGCCGACCTGTGGGCGCGCAAGTCCTCGACGACGACCGGCTACTCCAAGAACTCCAAGGGCTCCTCGTTCGCCGCCCGCGAGTCCTGGGGCAGCTGGAAGGGCGTCAACGTCGTCCTGCAGACCGACCTCAACCGGGACGGGTACCAGGACCTGGTGTACCGGCGCAGCAGCGACGGCGCCGTCTTCTGGACCCGGTACGTCATCTCCAGCGGCACCTGGTCCACCAAGCGCATCTTCGACAACTGGAAGACCCGCACCCGCATGGTCGCCCCCGGTGACGTCACCGGCGACTACCTGCCCGACCTGCTGTCCGTGGACTCCGCCGGTGTGCTGTGGATCTACCCGGGCAAGGGCAACGGCACCTTCTCCGCCCGTGTGAAGGTCGGCTCCGGCTGGAACCAGTACAACTCCGTGCGCGGCCACGGCGACTTCAACGGCGACGGAAAGACCGACCTGATCGCCCGCCACAAGAGCACCGGTGCGATGTACCTGTACAAGGGCACCGGCAAGGCCGGCACCGGCGCCTTCTCCGGCCGGGTCAAGGTCCGCACCTGGAGCACCAAGACGTACAACGCCTTCGACACCGTCGGCGACATCAGCGGCGACGGCAAGGCGGACTTCCTGGCCCGCACCCCCGGCGGCACCCTGTACCTGTACAAGGGCACCGGGAAGGCCACGAGTGAGATCTTCTCCGCCAGGATCTCCGTCGGTACCGATTTCAAGCAGTACGACATCTTCGGCTGACATCGCGGGACACCGCAGGTGAGCGCCACGCTCACCGCTCTTGAACGGAACACCCTGGGCCCGGCCGTGCGACGGCCGGGCCCAGGCGCCGTACGGCCACGCGCCGGATTCTCCTTCCGCCCGGACGGCGGGACGACGGGTACGGCGAGACGATGGGTGCTGTACGGAACATCACCCGGCCAGGTCCGGCATCGAACGCAGGGGTGATCGACCGGGCAAGAGCTGAGGAGCGCATGTCTGCGGAGAGCACACCCGAGCCCGGCCGACGGGCTCGGAGAAGGCGCCGCATGCCGCGCGACAAGCGGCACAGCGGTCTGAAGGCCATGGCGTGGACCGCCGCGGCCATCCTCGTCCTGGGTGGCGCCGGCGTCGGATACGTGTACGTCAGACTCAACGGCAACCTCACGAGCATCGACATCGGCCGCCTCCTCGGCACCGACCGGCCCGAGAAGGCAGGCAACGGCTCCGAGAACATCCTCGTCCTCGGTTCCGACACCCGCTCCGGGGGCAACCAGAAGCTCGGCGGCGGTGCCGACAACGGCAGCGCCCGCTCCGACACCGCGATGATCGTGCACGTCCACGAGGGTCACAAGAAGGCGTCCGTGGTGTCCGTCCCGCGTGACACCATCGTCGACCGGCCCGAATGCACCGACACCGAGGGCGCCGCCCACCCCGCCGCGAACGGTGTGATGTTCAACTCCGTGTACACCACCGGCGGGGCCGCCTGCGCCGTGAAGACCGTCGAGTCGATGACCGACCTGCGCATGGACCACTACCTGGAGGTCGACTTCAGCGGCTTCCGGGAGCTCGTCGACGAGCTGGGCGGCGTCGAGATCACCACCACCAAGGACATCGACGACCCCGACAGCCACCTGGAGCTCGCCGCCGGCACCCACCGGCTCGACGGCGCACAGGCCCTCGGCCTGGTCCGCACCCGGCACGGCGTAGGCGACGGCTCCGACCTGGGCCGCATCCAGCTCCAGCAGGCCTTCGTCAGGGCCCTGGCCCAGCAGGTGAAGGACATCGGCCTCTTCACCGACCCCAAGAAGCTCTACGACATCGCCGACACGGCCACCAGGACCGTCACCACCGACTCCGACCTGGGCTCGGTGAACTCCCTGATGGCCTTCGCGGGCGGCCTGAGGGACATCGACCCCGCCGGCCTGCACATGGTGACCATGCCGGTGCGGTACGACCCCGCCGACCCCAACCGCGTCCTGCCGCAGAAGGAGAAGGCGCGGCTGGTCTGGGACGCCCTGAGGAACGACGAGCCGATCCCGCGGGCGGCCACGGTGGACACGGCCACAGGTGGGGCCAAGAGCGTCGTCAGCGCCTCCTGAGCACGCCTCGAGCGCTCCTCGGGGGACCCGGGGCGCCGCGAGCCCGCCCGGACCCCGGGAACAAAAGACGGCAGCCCTCGGTTTTGGGGGATGGCGCCAGTCCTGGCAGACTGGTACGTCGGTTCCGGTTCACGCTCCCGCATCCCGCGGCTGCGACCCGGCGCCCTCCCGAACCTAGGAGTCACCTTGAAGCGCGACATCCACCCCGCGTACGTCGAGACGCAGGTCAGCTGCACCTGCGGCGCGCAGTTCACCACCCGCAGCACCATCGAGTCCGGCACCGTCCGCGCCGAGGTCTGCTCCGAGTGCCACCCGTTCTACACGGGCAAGCAGAAGATCCTCGACACCGGTGGCCGTGTGGCCCGCTTCGAGGCCCGCTTCGGCAAGGCCTCCGGCTCCCAGAAGTAGCGAGCCCCATTTCGCCGGTCCACGGCCGCGACTCCTCTCCCCGCGCAGGTGGGAGGGGTCGCGTGCCGGGACCGGCGTTTTTGGTCGCCCCTCTTCCCCTTTCCCACGCAGTAGCAGGAGCCCAAGATGTTCGAGGCCGTCGAGGAACTCGTCACCGAGCACGCCGACCTGGAGACGAAGCTCGCCGACCCGTCGGTCCACGCCGACCAGGCCAACGCGCGCAGGCTGAACAAGCGGTACGCGGAACTCACCCCGATCGTCACCACGTACCGCTCCTTCAAGCGGACGGGTGACGACATCGAGGCCGCGCGTGAACTGGCCGCCGACGACCCGGACTTCGCCGCCGAGCTCAAGGACCTGGAGAAGCAGCGCGAGGAGCTCACCGACAAGCTCCGCCTGCTGCTGGTCCCGCGTGACCCCAACGACGACAAGGACGTCATCCTCGAGGTCAAGGCGGGCGCGGGCGGCGACGAGTCCGCTCTGTTCGCCGGTGACCTGCTGCGCATGTACCTGCGGTACGCCGAGCGCGTGGGCTGGAAGACCGAGATCATCGACGCCACCGAGTCCGAGCTGGGCGGCTACAAGGACGTCCAGGTCGCCGTGAAGACCAAGGGCGGCCAGGGCGCCACCGAGCCCGGCCAGGGCGTGTGGGCCCGGCTGAAGTACGAGGGCGGGGTGCACCGCGTGCAGCGGGTGCCGGCCACCGAGTCGCAGGGCCGTATCCACACCTCCGCGGCGGGTGTCCTGGTGACGCCCGAGGCGGAGGAGGTCGACGTCGAGATCAACCCGAACGACCTGCGGATCGACGTCTACCGCTCCTCCGGCCCCGGCGGGCAGTCCGTCAACACCACCGACTCCGCCGTGCGCATCACGCACCTCCCGACCGGAGTCGTCGCCTCCTGCCAGAACGAGAAGAGCCAGCTGCAGAACAAGGAGCAGGCACTGCGTATCCTGCGCTCCAGGCTGCTCGCGGCGGCGCAGGAGGAGGCGGAGAAGGAGGCCGCCGACGCCCGGCGCAGCCAGGTCCGCACCGTCGACCGCTCCGAGAAGATCCGCACCTACAACTTCCCGGAGAACCGCATCTCCGACCACCGCGTCGGGTTCAAGGCGTACAACCTGGACCAGGTCCTGGACGGCGATCTGGACGCGATGATCCAGGCATGTGTCGACGCGGACTCGGCCGCCAAACTCGCCTCAGCATGACGCCGGCCCACCGGGCCTGAGCACCGGGCCCGAACACCGGGCCGCCGCACCGGCCGTACGAGAACTTCCGGAGGATGAGCGTGCAGCAACATAGTGGGGGGCGACCCCCGAGCCCCCGCAGCGTGCTGCTCGCGGAGGTGGCCCAGGCCACCCAGCGGCTCGCCGACGCCGGTGTGCCCTCGCCGCGCACCGACGCGGAGGAGCTCGCCGCGTTCGTGCACGGCGTCAAGCGCGGCGCACTGCACACGGTGCGGGACGCCGACTTCGACGCCCGCTACTGGGAGGTCGTCGCCCGCCGCGAGGCGCGCGAACCGCTCCAGCACATCACCGGGCACGCCTACTTCCGCTACCTCGAACTCCAGGTGGGGCCCGGGGTGTTCGTGCCGCGTCCGGAGACCGAGTCGGTCGTCGGCTGGGCCATAGACGCGGTACGGGCCATGGACGTCGTCGAGCCGTGCGTCGTCGACCTGTGCACCGGCTCGGGCGCCATCGCGCTCGCCCTCGCGCAGGAGGTGCCGCGCTCCCGCGTGTACGCCGTGGAGCTGTCCGAGGACGCCCTCGTGTGGACCCGCAAGAACATGGAGGGCTCACGCGTCGAGCTGCGCCAGGGAGACGCCCTGACGGCCTTCCCGGACCTCGACGGCCAGGTCGACCTGGTGATCTCCAACCCGCCGTACATCCCGCTCACCGAATGGGAGTACGTCGCCCCCGAGGCGCGCGACCACGACCCCGAGCTGGCCCTGTTCTCCGGCGAGGACGGCCTCCAGCTCATCCGGGGCCTGGAACGCACCGCGCACCGTCTGCTGCGCCCCGGTGGCGTGGTCGTCGTCGAGCACGCCGACACCCAGGGCGGCCAGGTGCCGTGGATCTTCGCCGAGGACCGCGGCTGGACCGACGCCGCCGACCACCCCGACCTGAACAACCGGCCCCGGTTCGCCACCGCCCGCAAGGCGCTGCCGTGAGCGTCCGGCAGACTTCAACCACCCCAGCCGCACGTGCACGAGGAGGCCCGCCAGATGGCTCGGCGATACGACACCAACGACGCGACCGATCGCGCGACCGGTCTGCGTGAAGCCGCGTCCGCCGTCCGTCGTGGCGAGCTCGTGGTGCTGCCGACGGACACCGTCTACGGCATCGGCGCCGACGCGTTCACCGGCGAGGCCGTCGCCGACCTCCTGGAGGCCAAGGGACGCGGCCGCAGCATGCCCACTCCCGTCCTCATCGGCTCCCCGAACACCCTGCACGGCCTCGTCACGGACTTCTCCGAGCAGGCCTGGGAACTGGTCGACGCGTTCTGGCCGGGAGCACTGACCCTGGTCGCCCGGCACCAGCCGTCCCTCCAGTGGGACCTCGGCGACACCCGTGGCACGGTCGCCGTACGGATGCCGCTGCACCCGGTCGCCATCGAGCTGCTCACCGAGGTCGGCCCGATGGCCGTCTCCTCGGCCAACCTGACGGGTCACCCCGCGCCGGAGAACTGCGACGCGGCGCAGGAGATGCTCGGCGACTCCGTCTCCGTCTACCTCGACGGCGGCCCCACCCCGGGCATCGTCCCCTCGTCGATCGTCGACGTCACGCGCCCCGTGCCCGTGCTGCTGCGCGAAGGCGCCCTCTCGCCGGAGGAGCTGCGCAAAGTGGTACCCGACCTCGAGGTGGCGAATTGACGGCCCCCGAGTCGGGGCGTGGCATAGGCAACGGGGTACGCAGCGCGGAGGAGACGACGACCTTCGGGTTTCCGCGCGACACCTTCCGCATCCTCCATGTCAGCACCGGAAACGTCTGCCGCTCGCCCATCACCGAGCGGCTGACCCGGCATTTCGTGAGCCAGCGGCTGGGCATCCTGGGCGGCGGGCTGATCGTGGAGAGCGCGGGCACCTGGGGTCACGAGGGCGCGCCGATGGAGTCCCACGCGGAGACCGTGCTGGCCGACTTCGGCGCGGACGCCTCCGGGTTCGTCGGCCGTGAACTGCTGGACGATCACGTCATCCGCGCCGACCTGGTGCTGACCGCGACCCGTGACCACCGCGCCCAGGTCATCTCCATGGGCCACTCGGCGGGCCTGCGCACCTTCACGCTGAAGGAGTTCACCCGCCTGGTGAACGCGATCGACCCGGCGACCCTGCCCCCACTGGACGAGGGTCTGGTCATGCGCGCCCGCGCGCTGGTCCGCGCCGCCGCCGCACTGCGCGGGTGGCTGCTGGCCCCGACCGCCGAGGCGGACGAGGTCTACGACCCGTACGGGGCGCCCCTGCCGTTCTTCCGCTCCATCGGCGACGAGATACATCAGGCCCTCGACCCGGTCGTCACCGCCCTGACCGGCGTCCCGACCCGCGCCTGACGGATCCGCCGGGGCCTGTCCGGCGGATCGGAGCCGGGGGTGGCCGGCGGTATCCGCCCAGCGGGGGGCGAGCGGGGTCCGGGGCGTTCAGCCGCACGGCGGAGAAGGACGTGTGCCGGCCCCGAGCCTTGACCTGATCCCGGACTCTGCTGCGCAATTCGCCGGCCCCGTGGGAACAGCCGCTCGGAGCGCCGGGCATGGCGCAGCGTCGCCGCCGGTCGCGGAGTGCGGTCCTGCGGCCCCGAGGAATTGTGCAGCAGAAGTCATCCCGCCGGTCAGGCCCTCAGGCCCTCAGGGCCGCCCGGACGTCGGTGTGGGCCGCCCGCCCGTCGGCTCCGGCCACCGGTGTGCCCTGTACGAGCCGTCAGGGGCGCGTCCCGAGCGTGAGCGGGTCGTGAGGACGCTGTCCCCCTCGGGTGGCGTCCGTGGCTGCCCCGGGAGGGTGTGGCAGCCGAGCGGGCCGGGGGAGCCGGGCCTACATTGGTCGTACGTCAGCGCCGACGTCCGGGAGCCCACCATGACGGTCACCCATGCCCTCAAGGCCGATGTCCTGCGCCGGCAGGACCCCGAACTCGCCGGGATCCTGCACGCCGAGCGTGAGCGGCAGGCGACCACACTCCAACTGATCGCCGCCGAGAACTTCACCTCGCCCGCCGTGCTGGCCGCCCTCGGCTCACCGCTCGCCAACAAGTACGCCGAGGGATACCCGGGCGCCCGGCACCACGGCGGCTGCGAGATCATCGACGTCGCCGAACGCCTCGCCGTCGAGCGGGCCAAGGCACTCTTCGGCGCCGACCACGCCAACGTCCAGGCGCACTCCGGATCGTCGGCCGTGCTGGCCGCCTACGCCGCCCTGCTGCGCCCCGGGGACACCGTCCTCGCCCTCGGCCTGGCCCACGGCGGCCACCTCACCCACGGCTCGCCCGCGAACTTCTCCGGCCGCTGGTTCGACTTCGTCGGCTACGGCGTGGACGCCGAGACCGGCCTGATGGACCACGCGCAGGTCCGTACCCTCGCCCGTACCCACCGCCCCAAGGCGATCGTCTGCGGCTCCATCGCCTACCCCCGCCACATCGACCACGCCTTCTTCCGCGAGGTCGCCGACGAGGTGGGCGCCTACCTCATCGCGGACGCCGCGCACCCCATCGGCCTCGTCGCCGGGGGAGCCGCCCCCAGCCCGGTCCCGTACGCGGACATCGTCTGCGCGACCACGCACAAGGTGCTGCGCGGGCCGCGCGGCGGCATGATCCTGTGCGGCGCGGAACTGGCCGAACGGGTCGACCGCGCCGTCTTCCCCTTCACCCAGGGCGGGGCCCAGATGCACACCGTCGCCGCCAAGGCGGTCGCGTTCGGGGAGGCGGCGACCCCGGCCTTCGCCGTGTACGCCCACCAGGTGGTCGCCAACGCGCGGGCCCTCGCCGGAAGCCTGGCCGACGAGGGACTGGCCGTCACCACCGGCGGCACGGACACCCACCTGATCACCGCCGACCCGGCCCCGCTCGGCGTCGACGGGCGCGACGCCCGCGGCCGGCTCGCGGCGGCCGGACTCGTCCTGGACTGCTGCGCCCTGCCGCACGCCGACGACCGCGGGCTGCGCCTGGGCACCGCGGCGGTGACCACGCAGGGCATGGGGGAGCCGGAGATGACGCTGATCGCCGGGCTGCTGGCGAGCGTCCTGCGGGGCGGCACCGATCCGGCGCGGGCCCGCGCGGACGTACGCGAACTGACCGCGGCCTTTCCGCCCTATCCGTATCCCGGCTGAGCCCGGCTGAGCCCGGCTGAGCCCGGCTGAGCCCGGCTGGGACGTCCCGGGCCGTTCACGGTTTCGTACCGTATCGGTGCCGATGCGGGGTAGGCGCACCGCGTGCCCGGGCATCCGCACAGCGGCACGTGCGACCATCGTCGCTACCCGGAAGTCCTCACCCGTATGCGTCCCTCGCTAGGGTGTGGAGCTGTGATGGCCAGCGAGACCTGTGGGGAAGCCCGTGCGTGAATACCTGCTGACGCTCTGCATCACGGCCGCGGTGACGTACCTGCTGACCGGGCCGGTACGGAAATTCGCGATCGTGGCGGGGGCGATGCCGGATATCCGGGCACGTGACGTGCACCGGGAACCCACTCCGCGGCTCGGCGGGATCGCCATGTTCTTCGGACTGTGCGCGGGACTGCTGGTCGCCGACCACCTCACCAACCTCAGCCAGCTCTTCGACGAGTCCAACGAGCCGCGGGCGCTGCTGTCCGGGGCGGCACTGATCTGGCTGATCGGCGTGCTGGACGACAAGTTCGAGATCGACGCCCTGATCAAACTGGGCGGACAGATGATCGCCGCCGGTGTGATGGTCATGCAGGGTCTGACGATCCTCTGGCTGCCCATCCCGGGCGTCGGCTCGGTCGCGCTCACCCAGTGGCAGGGCACTCTCCTCACGGTGGCGCTGGTCGTCATCACCATCAACGCGGTCAACTTCGTCGACGGCCTGGACGGTCTCGCGGCCGGCATGGTCTGCATCGCGGGGGCGGCGTTCTTCCTGTACGCGTACCGCATCTGGTACTCGTACGGCATCGAGGCGGCCGCCCCGGCGACGCTGTTCTCGGCGATCCTGATGGGCATGTGCCTGGGCTTCCTGCCGCACAACATCCATCCCGCGCGGATCTTCATGGGCGACTCCGGCTCCATGCTGATCGGTCTCGTCCTCGCCGCCGGTGCGATCTCCATCACAGGCCAGGTCGACCCGGACGCGCTGAACCTGTACGCGGGCGGGGAGAAGGAGGCCGTGCACCAGACGGTGCCGGTCTACATCCCGCTGCTGCTGCCGCTGACGATCATCGCGGTGCCGGCCGCCGACCTGATCCTGGCCATCGTGCGGCGCACCTGGCACGGCCAGTCGCCGTTCGCGGCGGACCGGGGCCATCTGCACCACCGTCTGCTGGAGATCGGCCACTCGCACAGCAGGGCGGTGCTGATCATGTACTTCTGGTCGGCACTGATCGGCTTCGGGGCGCTCGCCTACTCGGTCAACTCGGCGTCCATGTGGATCGTGCTGAGCGTGGTCATCCTGAGCGCCCTCGGTCTGCTGCTGCTCCTGCTGCCCCGGTTCACCCCGCGCGCCCCGCGCTGGGCGGAGGCGTTCGTCCCGCCGCGCTACCGCCGCCGCCGGGCCGCCGCGCAGGATCCCCAGGCTGCCCCGGAGACGGCCACGGACGCGTCCGCCGGGACAGGGGCGCCGGAGGCGGACGAGCAGGCTGCCGCCGACCACCGCGCCCCGGTGACCGCCGGGGTCTCCGGTGTCAACGGCGCGACCGCCCTGGGCCACCGCGCACGTGTGGGCGACCGGGGGAAGGCCGGCAGCTCCTACTGAGGAGCACGGCCCACATCACGGTCAAGGTAAGAATCCGACTAGAGCATTGCCAAGTCGTGGGGCCCCGATGGGGCCCCCTTGGGGGTGCGAAGTTCCCCAATATCAGGCAAGTCGACCCCTCGCACCCTCTGGTGCGCAAGCTCACTCTCCTGTGGGACTCCATGCGGAGTCATTAGGTAAAGACTGCATCAAATAGTTTGTGATACCGTTCACGAGTCTCGCCGGAGAGCGCCGAAGAACCGCAGTGCGACGGTTCGTCGGTGGGGGGAAATCACACTCCATCCGGGGGACTACGCTCGTCCCTGACGACCATCCTTTGCCCCCTGTTCCAAACATGCGGAGTTCCGCCATGCCGTCCAACGACGTCCGGATCCTGATTCAGTCCGCCGTACCCACCGCTGTCGTCGGTGCGGTCGCGGTCGCGGTCGGTGCTGCCGTCGAAGGCGGCCAGGGGGCGATCGGAGCGGTCATCGGGGCACTGCTCGTGATCCTGCTCATGGGCGCGGGCCTGTACGTCCTTCAGTGGATCGCCAAGTCGGTGCCGCATCTGTTCCAGGCGATGGGGCTGATGATGTACATGACGCAGATCCTGCTGATCTTCGTCTTCATCGCACTCTTCAAGAGCACGACCCTGTTCCACCCGCAGGTCTTCGCTCTCTCGCTGCTCGTCTCCACCCTCACCTGGGTCGCCGCGCAGGCACGCGCCACGATGAAGGCCAAGACCTTCTACGTGGACCCCGACCCGGCGACGCCGACCGGGAACGCGGCCGAGGAGAAGGAAACATCGGAGCGGCCGTCGTGAGACGTAGGGCCGGGATAAGGGCGCATGACGGACCCTGCTATCGTCCGGTGCCAACTGCGGCATCGCGGGCGCGGGCATCCATGCTGACGCCTGTCACATCGCGAGGCGAGATGCCCCATCGCCGCTCTCCCATCCGTAACACCAGTCCCGTGCCGAACCGCGGCTCCGTGCCGCGCCGACACCACGAGGTTGCCGAATCCATGCGCCACGCTGAAGGAGCCCGCGGTGAGTGCTGACCCGACACAGGTGCTCGCCTTCGAGACCGACTGCCACATCTTCGACGGTTGTGGCTTCCCGTCTCCCGGGCTGCACTCGTTCCTGTTCGAGCCCATCTGGGGCGACGGCGACAGCAGCGTGTACTTCAACAAGACGATGCTGCTGGCGCTCCTCGGCTCGATCATCATCATCGGCTTCTTCTGGGCGGCTTTCCGCCGGCCCCAGGTCGTCCCCGGCAAGCTCCAGATGGTCGCCGAGACGGGCTACGACTTCGTCCGCAAGAACGTCGTCTACGAGACGATGGGCAAGCGCCAGGGCGAGAAGTACGTCCCGTTCGTCGTCGCGCTGTTCTTCTTCGTCTGGATGATGAACCTCTGGTCGATCATCCCGCTCGCCCAGATGCCGGTGACGTCGATCTTCGCCTACCCGCTGGGGCTCGCGCTGATCGTCTACCTGCTGTGGGTCTCGCTGACCTTCAAGCGGCACGGCTTCGTCGGCGCCATGAAGAACTTCACCGGCTACGACAAGTCGCTCGGTGCGGCGCTTCCCGTCGTCATGCTGATCGAGGCCTTCTCCAACCTGCTCGTGCGGCCTTTCACCCACGCCGTGCGACTCTTCGCGAACATGTTCGCGGGCCACATCCTGCTGGTGCTGTTCACCATCGCCAGCTGGTACCTGCTGAACGGCATCGGGATCGCCTACGCCAGCGTCTCGTTCGTGATGGTCCTGGTGATGACGGTCTTCGAGCTCTTCATCCAGGCCCTGCAGGCATACGTCTTCGTCCTCCTGACCTGCACCTACATCCAGGGCGCGCTCTCCGAGCAGCACTGAGCGTCCCCCTCCCGCCCCAGTCGTCCGGTGGTCCACCCCCACCGGCCCGTGAAGAAAAGGAAGAACCGGAATGTCCTACACCCTGGCCGCTGTCCACGGCTCGATCGCTTCCATCGGTTACGGCATCGCCGCCTTCGGCCCCGGTATCGGCGTCGGCATCATCTTCGGCAAGGGCACCGAGGCCCTCGCCCGCCAGCCCGAGGCCGCCGGTCTCATCCGCTCCAACCAGATCCTCGGCTTCGCCTTCTGTGAGGCGCTCGCCCTCATCGGCCTGGTCATGCCGTTCGTCTACGGCGTCTGATCGCCTGATCCGCGACCGGCTCACTAGACGAAAGGCACTCTGATATGAGCCCACTGCTTCATATCGCGGCCGAGGAGCTGCAGAACCCCCTCGTCCCGCCGATTCCCGAGCTCGTCATCGGCCTGCTCGCCTTCGTCATCGTCTTCGGCATCCTCGCCAAGAAGCTCCTCCCGAACATCAACAAGGTTCTGGAAGAGCGTCGCGAGTCCATCGAAGGCGGTATCGAGAAGGCCGAGGCGGCTCAGACCGAGGCATCGAGCGTTCTTGAGCAGTACAAGGCTCAGCTCGCCGAGGCCCGGCACGAGGCCGCGCGTCTGCGCCAGGAGGCGCAGGAGCAGGGCGCCACGCTCATCACCGAGATGCGCGCGGAAGGCCAGCGGCAGCGCGAGGAGATCATCGCTGCCGGTCACGCACAGATCGAGGCGGACCGCAAGGCCGCCGCGTCCGTGCTGCGCCAGGACGTCGGCAAGATCGCCACCGACCTGGCCGGCAAGCTCGTCGGCGAGTCCCTCGAGGACCACGCCCGGCAGAGCCGTGTGATCGACCGCTTCCTCGACGACCTCGACCAGAAGGCCGAGGCCGCACGATGAACGGAGCGAGCCGCGAGGCCCTGGCAGCCGCACGTGAGCGTCTCGACGCGTTGACGGACTCCACGTCCGTGGACGCCGGCTCGCTCGCCGAAGAGCTGGCCGCCGTCACCGCGCTGCTCCACCGCGAGGTGTCGCTGCGCCGGGTCCTCACCGACCCGGCGCAGCCCGGTGAGAACAAGGCGGACCTGGCCCGGCGCCTGCTCGGCACCCAGCTCAGCGGCGATGCCGCCGACCTGGTCGCCGGCATGGTGCGCTCCCGCTGGTCGCAGCCCCGCGACCTGGTGGACGCACTCGAGGAGCTGGCCGACCTCGCCGACCTCACCGCCGCGCAGAAGACGGGCGCGCTCGACAGCGTCGAGGACGAGCTGTTCCGGTTCGGCCGGATCGTCTCCGCGAACAACGACCTGCGCGCCGCGCTGACCGACCGCAAGGCCACCGCCCCGGCCAAGAGCGAGCTGCTGCACAGCCTGCTCGGACGCAGGGCGAACGCGACCACCGAGCGTCTGGTGACGCGTCTGGTCAACGCGCCCCGTGGACGTAGCCTGGAAGCGGGACTCCAGTCCCTGTCCAAGCTCGCCGCCGAGCGTCGCAACCGCATGGTGGCCGTCGTCACCTCCGCGGTGCCGTTGAGCGACGCGCAGAAGCAGCGCCTCGGCGCCGGCCTCGCGAAGCTCTACGGGCGCCCCATGCACCTCAACCTCGACGTCGACCCCACGGTCGTCGGCGGGATGCGGGTGCAGGTCGGGGACGAGCTCATCAACGGCTCCCTTGCGGACCGGCTGGAGGACGCGAGCCGCCGACTGGCGAGCTAGCCCTCACGCGGCAGTCGCGAACGACGCGACGGACGCGGCAATTGAACACGTAGCACGTACCTACGGCCCTGGTTGGGCCGTGCAGAGGATTCACCTCTTTCCGGGGGGAGTCCACATCCCCCCAAAGTGAAACTTCGGGCCCAACAAGGAGAGCAGGGAACTCAGATGGCGGAGCTCACGATCCGGCCGGAGGAGATCCGGGACGCGCTGGAGAACTTCGTCCAGTCGTACAAGCCGGACGCGGCCTCGCGCGAGGAAGTCGGCACGGTCACCGTCGCCGGCGACGGTATCGCCAAGATCGAGGGACTTCCCTCGGCCATGGCCAACGAGCTGCTGAAGTTCGAGGACGGCACCCTCGGCCTCGCCCTCAACCTCGAGGAGCGCGAGATCGGTGCCGTCGTCCTCGGTGAGTTCAGCGGCATCGAGGAGGGCCAGCCGGTCTCCCGCACCGGTGAGGTCCTGTCCGTCGCCGTGGGCGAGGGCTACCTCGGCCGTGTGGTCGACCCGCTCGGCAACCCGATCGACGGCCTCGGCGAGATCGAGACCGAGGGCCGCCGCGCCCTCGAACTGCAGGCCCCCACGGTCATGGACCGCAAGTCGGTGCACGAGCCGATGGAGACGGGCTACAAGGCCGTCGACGCCATGACCCCGGTCGGCCGCGGCCAGCGTCAGCTGATCATCGGCGACCGCGGCACCGGCAAGACCGCGCTGGCCGTGGACACGATCATCAACCAGCGTGACAACTGGCGCACGGGCGACGTGAACAAGCAGGTCCGCTGCATCTACGTCGCCATCGGCCAGAAGGGCTCCACCATCGCGTCGGTCCGCCGCGCGCTGGAGGAGAACGGTGCCCTGGAGTACACGACCATCGTCGCCTCCCCGGCGTCCGACCCGGCCGGCTTCAAGTACCTGGCGCCGTACACCGGTTCGGCCATCGGCCAGCAGTGGATGTACGAGGGCAAGCACGTCCTGATCATCTTCGACGACCTGTCGAAGCAGGCCGACGCCTACCGCGCCGTCTCCCTGCTGCTGCGCCGCCCGCCGGGCCGCGAGGCCTACCCGGGCGACGTCTTCTACCTGCACTCCCGTCTGCTGGAGCGCTGCGCCAAGCTCTCCGACGACATGGGTGCCGGCTCGATGACCGGTCTGCCGATCGTCGAGACCAAGGCCAACGACGTGTCGGCGTTCATCCCGACCAACGTCATCTCCATCACCGACGGCCAGTGCTTCCTGGAGTCCGACCTGTTCAACGCCGGTCAGCGTCCGGCCCTGAACGTCGGTATCTCGGTCTCCCGCGTGGGTGGTTCCGCCCAGCACAAGGCGATGCGCCAGGTCTCCGGCCGACTGCGCCTGGAACTCGCCCAGTACCGTGAGCTGGAGGCGTTCGCCGCCTTCGGTTCCGACCTGGACGCCGCGTCGAAGGCACAGCTGGAGCGCGGTCAGCGCCTGGTCGAGCTGCTGAAGCAGGACCAGTACCAGCCGATGGCCACCGAGGACCAGGTCGTCTCCGTCTGGGCCGGCACCACCGGCAAGATGGACGACGTACCGGTCGCCGACATCCGCCGCTTCGAGAAGGAGCTGCATGAGTACCTGCACCGCAGCGAGCAGGGCCTCATGACCTCCATCCGCGAGGGCGCCAAGATGTCGGACGACACCATCCAGGCCGTGGGCGACGCGGTCGAGGCCTTCAAGAAGCAGTTCGAGACGGGCGACGGCAAGCTGCTCGGCGAGGACGCTCCGGCCGCTGCCGCCAAGTGACGTTCAAGGAAGGGACCTGACTCATGGGAGCCCAGCTCCGGGTCTACAAGCGTCGCATCCGATCCGTCACCGCGACCAAGAAGATCACCAAAGCGATGGAGATGATCGCCGCCTCGCGCGTCGTCAAGGCGCAGCGCAAGGTGCGGTCCTCCACGCCGTACGCCGAAGAACTGACCCGTGCGGTCACGGCGGTCGGCACCGGTTCGGACGCCAAGCACCCGCTGACGACGGAGGCGGAGAACCCGACCCGTGTCGCGGTCCTGCTCCTCACGAGCGACCGCGGCCTCGCCGGCGCCTTCAACGCCAACGCGATCAAGGCGGCGGAGCAGCTGACCGAGCGTCTCGAGCGTGAGGGCAAGGAGGTCGACACGTACATCGTCGGCCGCCGCGGTCTGGCGCACTACAACTTCCGCGAGCGCACCGTCGCGGAATCGTTCACCGGCTTCACCGACGAGCCCACGTACGCGGACGCCAAGAAGGTCGCGGCCCCGCTGATCGAGGCCATCGAGAAGGAGACGGCGGACGGCGGCGTGGACGAACTCCACATCGTCTACACCGAGTTCGTCTCGATGATGACGCAGGCCGCGGTCGGTTCCCGGATGCTTCCGCTCCGCCTCGAAGAGGTCGCGGAGGAGACGTCGTCCGCCAAGGACGAGATCCTTCCGCTGTACGACTTCGAGCCCTCGGCGGAGGACGTCCTCGACGCCCTGCTGCCGCGCTACGTGGAGAGTCGCATCTACAACGCGCTGCTCCAGTCGGCCGCTTCGAAGCACGCCGCCACGCGGCGCGCGATGAAGTCGGCCACCGACAACGCGGGCGAGCTGATCGACACGCTCTCCCGCCTTGCCAACGCGGCCCGCCAGGCCGAAATCACCCAGGAAATCAGCGAGATCGTCGGTGGCGCAGGCGCTCTCGCCGACGCAAACGCGGGGAGTGACAATTAATGACCACCACTGTTGAGACCGCGACGGCCACGGGCCGTGTCGCCCGGGTCATCGGCCCGGTCGTCGACGTGGAGTTCCCCGTCGACGCGATGCCGGAGATCTACAACGCCCTGCACGTCGAGGTCGCCGACCCGGCGAACGCGGGTGAGCTCAAGACGCTGACGCTCGAGGTGGCCCAGCACCTGGGCAGCGGCCTGGTGCGCACCATCTCCATGCAGCCCACCGACGGCCTGGTCCGCCAGGCCCCGGTGACCGACACGGGCTCGGCCATCTCCGTCCCCGTCGGCGACTTCACCAAGGGCAAGGTGTTCAACACCCTCGGTGAGGTGCTGAACAGCGACGAGACCTACGACGGCGAGCGCTGGCCGATCCACCGCAAGGCGCCGAACTTCGACGAGCTCGAGTCGAAGACCGAGATGTTCGAGACCGGCGTCAAGGTCATCGACCTGCTGACCCCGTACGTCAAGGGCGGCAAGATCGGCCTGTTCGGCGGTGCCGGTGTCGGCAAGACGGTGCTCATCCAGGAGATGATCTACCGCGTCGCCAACAACCACGACGGTGTGTCGGTGTTCGCCGGTGTCGGTGAGCGCACCCGTGAGGGCAACGACCTCATCGACGAGATGAGCGATTCGGGCGTCATCGACAAGACCGCCCTGGTCTTCGGTCAGATGGACGAGCCGCCGGGCACCCGTCTGCGCGTCGCGCTGGCCGGCCTCACCATGGCCGAGTACTTCCGTGACGTCCAGAAGCAGGACGTGCTGTTCTTCATCGACAACATCTTCCGCTTCACGCAGGCCGGTTCCGAGGTGTCGACCCTGCTCGGCCGTATGCCCTCCGCGGTGGGCTACCAGCCGAACCTGGCCGACGAGATGGGTCTCCTCCAGGAGCGCATCACCTCGACCCGCGGTCACTCGATCACCTCGATGCAGGCGATCTACGTCCCCGCGGACGACCTGACCGACCCGGCCCCGGCCACCACCTTCGCCCACCTCGACGCGACGACGGTTCTGTCCCGTCCGATCTCCGAGAAGGGCATCTACCCGGCCGTGGACCCGCTGGACTCCACGTCTCGCATCCTGGACCCGCGCTACATCGCGCAGGACCACTACGACACGGCCATGCGCGTGAAGAACATCCTGCAGAAGTACAAGGACCTGCAGGACATCATCGCGATCCTCGGTATCGACGAGCTCGGCGAGGAGGACAAGCTCGCCGTCCACCGTGCCCGTCGCGTGGAGCGCTTCCTGTCCCAGAACACC
Organism: Streptomyces chlorus; assembly: GCF_042655885.1. Taxonomy (NCBI): domain Bacteria; kingdom Bacillati; phylum Actinomycetota; class Actinomycetes; order Kitasatosporales; family Streptomycetaceae; genus Streptomyces; species Streptomyces chlorus. The sequence continues at coordinate 62,690 of NZ_JBHSOA010000064.1, read as the reverse complement.
CACGTCGCCAAGCAGTTCACCGGCGTGGACGGTTCGGACGTACCGCTGGACGAGTCGATCGCCGCGTTCAACTCGATCTGCGACGGCGAGTACGACCACTTCCCGGAGCAGGCGTTCTTCCTGTGCGGTGGTATCGAGGACCTGAAGAACAACGCCAAGGAGCTGGGCGTCTCCTGAGCCCCGTGCTCGAGTGACCTGAGTCGGGGGGCGGGCACCGTCCCGCCCCCCGATCCACGCCCATTAGACTTGTAACCAACACCCGGCGGACCTGCCGGGTGGTGACCCGAGGAGCCATCTTGGCTGCTGAGCTGCACGTCGCGCTGGTCGCGGCCGACCGAGAGGTCTGGTCCGGCGAGGCCACCCTGGTCGTCGCGCGCACCACGTCCGGCGACATCGGCGTCATGCCCGGTCACCAGCCGCTGCTCGGTGTGCTGGAGTCGGGCCCGGTGACCATCCGTACCAACGACGGCGGGACGGTCGTCGCCGCGGTGCACGGCGGTTTCCTCTCGTTCGCGGACGACAAGCTGTCGCTGCTGGCCGAGATCGCCGAACTGTCGGACGAGATCGACGTCAAGCGCGCCGAGCGGGCGCGGGACCGTGCGAAGTCGGAGACGGACGCCTCGGCGGAGCGGCGCGCGGACGTACGACTGCGCGCGGCGGCGGAGCACTGAACGACCCGAGGTGTCTCCCAGGCCGTCTAGGCTCTGGGGGAGCCGTGCGATGACGTCACTCAGCCGCGGCTGGGACCGGAGCGATCCGGACCCGGTCGCGGCTGAGGCAGATCTGGATGATTTTTCCGTTCCGTTACCTAGGAGACGAGGAGGTCGGTGTCGATGATCCTCGCTCTGACTGTGTGCGGAAGTGTCGTGGCTCTCGTGGTGGTGGGACTCTTCGTCTTCGGTCTGCGCCGCCGCCTCATCCAGCGTTCCGGCGGGACCTTCGACTGCAGCCTGCGCTGGGACGCCCCGCAGCCGGGCGGCTCCGGCGGCAAGGGCTGGGCGTACGGGGTGGCCCGCTACAACGGCGACCGGGTGGAGTGGTTCCGCGTCTTCTCCTACGCCCTGCGCCCGCGCCGCGTCCTGGAGCGTTCGGCGATCGAGGTGGCCGGCCGCCGGGTGCCCGAGGGCGAGGAGGAACTGGCGCTGCTGTCGGACGCGGTGATCCTCGCCTGTCTGCACCGGGGCAGGAGGCTGGAGCTCGCGATGAGCGACGACGCGCTGACCGGTTTCCTCGCCTGGCTGGAGGCGGCCCCGCCCGGCCAGCGGGTGAACGTCGCGTAGAGCGACGTTCAGGGCCCCTCCTCCTGGCAGCGGAGCTGTTGGGGGAGGGCGAACGTGGCATAACCGGACGCGAACACGCGAGTGCTCCCCGGACGAGGTCCGGGGAGCACTGTTGCTACGGACCTGCCGGTTACCTCAGGCCGCTGTCGATGGCGGTGGCCAGCTCACCGTTCGCGGTGTCACCGCTGAACTCCCAGAAGAAGGCGCCGCCCAGGCCCTGGCTCTTGGCCCAGCTCATCTTGCCGGCGATGGTGGCGGGGGTGTCGTAGGACCACCAGTTGCCGCCGCAGTGGGCGTAGGCCGTGCCGGCGACGGTGCCGGTGGCCGGGCAGCTGTTCTTGAGGATCTTGTAGTCCTCGATGCCGGCCTCGTAGGTGCCGGGCGCCGGGCCGGTGGCCGCGCCGCCGGGGGCGGCCTGGGTGACGCCGGTCCAGCCGCGGCCGTAGAAGCCGATGCCGAGCAGCAGCTTGCTCGCCGGGACGCCCTTCGCCTTCAGCTTGGAGATCGCGGCCGCGGAGTTGAAGCCGTCCTGCGGGATGCCGTTGTACGAGGTCAGCGGCGAGTGGGGGGCCGTGGGGCCGTTCTTGTCGAAGGCGCCGAAGTAGTCGTAGGTCATCACGTTGTACCAGTCGAGGTACTGGGCGGCGCCGCCGTAGTCGGCCGCGTCGATCTTGCCACCCGAGGAGCCGTCCGCGGTGATCGCGGCGGTGACCAGGTAGTTCCGGCCGAACTCGGCACGCAGGGCCTGGGAGAGGTTCCGGAAGGCCGCCGGACCGCTGGTGTCGCAGGTGAGGCCGCAGGCGTTCGGGTACTCCCAGTCGATGTCGATGCCGTCGAAGACGTCGGCCCAGCGCGGGTCCTCCACGACGGCCTTGCAGGACTTGGCGAAGGCGGCCGGGTTCTGCGCGGCCTGGCCGAAGCCGCCGGAGTAGGTCCAGCCGCCGAACGAGTACAGCACCTTGATGTGCGGGTACTTCGCCTTCAGCTGGCGCAGCTGGTTGAAGTTGCCGCGCAGCGGCTGGTCCCAGGTGTCGGCGGTGCCGCTGACGGACTGGTCGGCGGTGTAGGCCTTGTCGGTGGCGGCGTAGGCGTCGTCGAGCTTGCACTGGCCGTTGGTGACGTTGCCGAACGCGTAGTTGATGTGGGTGATCTTGGCGGCCGAGCCGGACGTCACCAGGTTCTTGACGTGGTAGTTGCGACCGTAGACGCCCCACTCGGTGAAGTAGCCGAGCTTGACCTTGTTGCCGGTGGGCGGCGGTTCCTCGGTGTTGCCGGTGGTACGGACCCGCACCGAACCGCTGACCGGGCCGGTCTGGTCGGCGGTGTCACGGGCCTGCACGCTGTACGAGTAGTCGGTGCCCTTGCTCAGGCCGCTGTCCGTGTACGAGGTGCCGGTCACCGTGGCGACCTTGGCGCCGTCGCGCAGGACGTCGTAGTTCTTGACGCCCTTGTCGTCGGTGGCCGCGGACCAGGACAGCCGCACCGAGGTGTCCGTCACGTTGGAGGCCGAGGGGGTGCCGGGCGCGGAGGGTGCCGCGTCGCCGGGGACGGAGGTGCCGTCGCAGCTGCCGCCGTTGAGCTTGCAGCCGGCGGGGGCGCCGGTGCCGGAACCGTTGAAGCCGAAGCTGAGGGAGGCGCCGGGGGCGAGGGTGCCGTTCCAGGACTTGTTCTTGGCGGTCCAGTGGTTGCCCGAGGACGTCACGTCGGCGTCCCAGGCGGAGGTGACGGAGGTGCCGGAGGGGAAGTCCCACTCGACGGTCCACGCGTTCAGGGCGGTGGTGCCGGTGTTCTTCACCGTCCACTTGCCCTCGAAGCCGGAGCCCCAGTCCTGGGTCTTGGCGTAGGTGGCGGTAGCGGACGTCGCGGCCTGGGCGGGGCTCGCGAGGGCGACGAGGGCGGAGAAGGGGAGGAGGAGGGTGGCGAACCCGGCCACGGCTCTGTGTCTGAAGCGCATGCTGCGCCTCCTTTGTGGTGACGGATGTCGTCGGGGGCGTGACTGAGCCATCACACCCGCGGTGCCGTGAGGATAGAAAGGTCTGGACCACGGGTCAAGAGGTCTGGACCAGTAGGTCGTTATGGCCGCTGGATGCCCAACTCCTGAGCCAGTACCGCCGCTTGCACCCGGCTGCGCAGGCCCAGCTTTCCCAGCAGACGGCTGACGTGCGTCTTCACCGTGGCCTCCGCCATGTCGAGGCGCTCGGCGACACCCGCGTTGGACATACCCTCGCCGAGACAGGCCAGGACCTCCCGCTCGCGCCGGGTGAGGGAGTCCAGCACCGCCGGATCGGCCGTGGACGCGCGGGCGGGCTTCGCGGCGAACTCGGCGATCAGCCGCCGGGTGACGGCCGGGGCGACGAACCCCTCCCCGCGCGCCACCGTGCGCACGGCCGCGATGAGGTCCCTTGCCTCCGTGTTCTTCAGCAGAAACCCCGAGGCGCCGGCCCGCAGCGCCCCGAAGACGTACTCGTCGAGATCGAAGGTGGTCAGCACCAGCACGTCGGCGAGCTCCTCCGCGACCACCTGCCGGGTGGCCGACACCCCGTCCAGGCGGGGCATCTGCACATCCATCAGCACCACGTCCGGCCGCAGTTCACGGGCGAGCGCCACCGCCTGCTCCCCGTCCGCCGCCTCGCCCGCCACCTCGATGTCGGGCGCGCTGCGCAGGATCAGCACCAGTCCGGCACGGACGGCGGCCTGGTCCTCGGCGACCAGAACGCGGATCATTCGGTCTCTCCTCGGGTGGTGGGCGTGGGGGTGGTGGCCGTGGCGCCGACGGAGGCGTCGGTGAGGGGCAGGGAGGCGCACACGACCCAGACCTCGGGGTGCGCGAGGCCGGCGCCGCTCTCCGGGCCGGCCCCGAAGGTGCCGTGCAGCAGGGCGACCCGCTCCCGCATTCCCACCAGACCGGCCCCGGAGCCCGGGGCGCGCGGGGCGTCCCGGCCGCCGTACGGGCTGACCACGCGGATGTCCAGGGCGTCGGCCGCACGGCGCAGCCGCACGGTGACCGGCCCCTTGTCGGCGTGCTTCAGCACGTTGGTCAGCGCCTCCTGCACGATCCTGTACGCGGCGAGCTCCACCGGCGGCGGGACGGCATCGTGCCCGGCGCCGGGCAGGGGGTCGAAGACGACCTTCAGGCCGTTGGCGCGGGCCCCCTCCACCAGGGCGCCGAGACCGTCGAGGGTCGGGGTGGCGCCCGGCTCCTGGTCGCCGGGGTCGCGCAGGATGCCGATGAGGCGGCGCATCTCGGACAGTCCCTGGACGCTGTTCTCCCGGATCACGGTGAGCGCGTTCCTGGAGGTGGCCTCGTCGTCCAGGGAGAGCGCGGCCGTGGAGTGAATGGCGATCGCGGACAGGTGGTTGGCGACCACGTCGTGCAACTCCCGTGCCATCCGAGCGCGTTCCGCGGTCACCGCCTGGGTACGGTCCATCTCGGCCAGCAGCGCGGTCTGTTCGGCGCGCAACCGGGCGGCCTCGGCGGCCTCACGGTGGTTGCGCACGATCAGCGCCGTCGACGCGGGCGTGAATGCGATGACGCCGATGGCCACTCCCACCAGCAGCGCCTCGGGCACCCGCCACAGCGCGTACGGCACCAGCGCCCCCACGACCGTGAGCAGCGCGGTGATCCGCGGGAGCAGGCGGGCAGCGGTGGGCGTGCCGTACAGGACGGCGGCGTACATGAGGTCGGTGTACATGACGAGCGTCGCCAGGCTGCCCTGGGTCAGTCCGTCCGCGAGCAGCGCCGCCGTGCCGGTGAGCAGCGCGGTGCGCGGGGCACTCCGGCGCAGCAGCTCGCAGCCGGCGATCACGACGAGCGGGACCAGGAGCGGCCACCGGCCGTCGAAGACCACGTAGGCCTCGTCGGCGGACCGCATGCCCAGGCCGATGCCCCAGAGCAGCAGTCCGCCGAACAGTCCGGCGAGCGACGCCCACACGTCGATGCGGTGGGGCCGGGGGAGTCGTAGGGCCATGACTCCATCCAACACGCTGCGCGCGGCCGTCGCCTGATGCCCGAGAACGTTCCTCAACGGCACTGGACTGCATCTTTCGATGTACAGGGAGTTCATCGGCGGCGACGACGCCGGCGGCCGGTGCGCACGGGAGCCTGGAAGGGTGACCGAGAGGAGCGAACCGTGATCGTCGCCTTGATCGCCGCCTGTGAGATCGGCTTCTGGGTGCTGCTGGCCGCCGGGCTGGCCTTCCGCTACCTGCTGAGAATGCCGCGCACCGGCCTGGCGCTGCTGCTGTGCGAGCCGCTGCTGGAGGTCGTCCTGCTGGTCGCCACCGCGATCGACCTCAGGAGCGGCGCCGAGCCGGGCTGGGCGCACGGCCTGGCCGCGCTCTACATCGGCTATACCGTGGGGCACGGCCACCGCACCGTGAAGTGGCTGGACGGCCATGCCGCCCACCGCTTCGGCGGCGCCCCGAAGCCGGCCGGACCGCCGCGCTACGGCACGGCCCGCGCCCGGTACGAGACGAAGCTGTGGCTGGGCACGGTGGCGGGCGCCGCCGTGGCCGGCGCGCTGCTCCAGCTCGCCCTCTGGTACGTCGACGACGCGGGCCGTACCGGCACGCTGGAGGAATGGCGCCTCGCCGCCCTGCGTCTCGCCGCGATCCACGGCGTGGTGGCTCTGACCTACTGGCTCTGGCCGAAGAAGGCCCCGGCGGGCGGGCGGCGGGCGGACCGGGACGCTCTCGCCGACACGAAGGAGAGTGTCCGCCGGTGATCACAGGCAGACCCTGAAGCCGCCCTCCCGCCCGGAGCGGGAGGGCGGTCCTTCAGCGCTCCCCGCCCGGTACCCACAGCACGTCGCCGGTCTCCTTGTTGGCGATGCGCGCCAGGATGAACAGGAGGTCGGAGAGGCGGTTGAGGTAGGTGGCGGTGAGGGGGTTCATCGTGTCGCCGTGCGTCTCCAGCGCGGCCCACGTGGAGCGCTCCGCGCGGCGGACCACCGTGCACGCCTGGTGGAGCAGGGCGGCGCCCGCCGTCCCGCCCGGCAGGATGAACGAGCGGAGCTTCTCCAGCCGCTCGTTGAAGCGGTCGCAGTCCGCCTCCAGCCGGTCCACGTAGAACTGCTCGACCCGCAGCGGCGGGAACTCCGGGCTCTGCACGACCGGCGTCGACAGGTCCGCGCCCACGTCGAACAGGTCGTTCTGGACACGGGTGAGGACCTCGACGACCTCCGTCTCCAGGCCGCCCAGGGCGATCGCGGTGCCGATCACCGCGTTCGCCTCGTTGGAGTCGGCGTAGGCGGAGATCCGCGGATCGGTCTTGGGGACCCGGCTCATGTCGCCCAGGTTCGTGGTGCCCTGGTCGCCGGTCCTGGTGTAGATACGCGTCAGATTGACCATGTGGCCACCCTAGTTGCGCCCCGGCGCGAACGGCACGGCGGCAAGGCGGGTCCGGAGACCACGACGGGCGGGTCCCGGTGCGGGCCCGCCCGTCGCGGTGTCCGGCTCCGGTGCGCCGGACCGGTCCGTCAGATCCCGCAGGTGGGGGCCGACCAGTACGGCGACGGGTCGTGGGCCACGTGGACGTGGTCGTTGTGGCCGGGGTAGCCCGGGCCGAGGATCTCCGAGAAGCCGTGGGTCCTGCTCTGCTGGGCGAGGGTGCAGAAGCTCGGCGAGCCGACCAGGTCGGCCGCGTCGCCGTAGAGGTGACGGCTGGTCGAGGAGCCGCCGACCGCGTTGTTGCAGGCGTAGGAGCGGAAGCCGCTGGAGATGGTGATCGGCACGTCGCCGAGCTGGCGCCGCATGGCTTCCAGCTTCCACATGGTCTTCAGGGCGTTCGCCCTGGCGGTGGTCGCCGAGACCGCGCCGCCCGACCAGTCGGAGTTGCACTTGTTGAGCTCGGCGTAGCTGAAGTGGACCGGCGTGCAGTCGGAGTCCTGGAGCGCGTAGATCTTGTTGAAGGTCGCCGGTCCGGCCGCGCCGTCCGCGGCCAGCCCGTAGGCCGCCTGGAACTTCTTGACGGCGGCGGTGGTGCGGGCGCCGTACTGGCCGTCGTAGGAGAGCCGTTCGCCCGAGGTCACCCAGCCCGCGACCCGGATCTGCAGCTGGGTCACATCGTTGCCGGAGGAGCCCTGGGACAGGGAGCGGCTCCAGGTGTAGCAGTCGTCGGCATGCGCCGTGCCCGCGGTGACACTCACACCGAGGACCGCACCCGCCATGATCATGACAAATGAGAGAAGGGTGCGTGCCGTGCGTCTGAGCATGGTGGCCTCCTGGCCGTCGGTCGGTGGACGAGGTGGTGCCGCCGGCCGGCCGGACGGCGACCGCCGACCAGCGTGCGCCACGCAGCTACGCGCGTCAACAACGCACCGGTGGATCCGGGGAGTTGATGACGGGGAGATCCGGTGAGTGAATAGTGCCGTCCGGCACCGGCCGGGAGGGACGCAGGAACCGGGAACGGTACGGTCCTCGGGCGTGACGGGTGTCTCACGGCGTGAGACGTGACACGCATTACTAACCCCTCACGCACCCGCTCACGGACGCTAATGTCCGCGAGTGACAGACATGAACAGTGCGTGAGCGTTTCGAAGGGGAGTCGCACAGTGGCACGGAAGCTCGCCGTCATCGGGGCCGGTCTCATGGGGTCCGGAATCGCCCAGGTCTCCGCCCAGGCGGGCTGGGACGTCGTTCTGCGCGACGTCACCGACGAGGCGCTCACGCGCGGCACCGACGGAATCAAGTCCTCGTACGACAAGTTCGTGAGCAAGGGCAAGCTCGAGGCCCACGACGCCGACACGGCCCTCGCCCGGATCACCGCGACCACCGACCTGGACGCCTGCGCCGACGCGGACGTCGTGGTCGAGGCGGTCTTCGAGAAGCTCGAGGTCAAGCACGAGATCTTCCGTGCCCTGGACGGGATCGTGCGCGACGACGCCGTTCTCGCCTCCAACACCTCCGCCATCCCGATCACCAAGATCGCGGCCGCGACGCAGCGTCCGGAGCGGGTCGTCGGCGTCCACTTCTTCTCGCCGGTGCCGATGATGCAGCTGTGCGAACTGGTTCGCGGCTACAAGACCAGCGACGAAACCCTCGCCACCGCACGGGAGTTCGCCGAGTCGGTCGGCAAGACCTGCATCGTCGTCAACCGCGATGTGGCCGGCTTCGTGACCACCCGTCTCATCTCCGCCCTTGTCGTCGAGGCCGCGAAGCTCCACGAGTCGGGTGTGGCGAGCGCCGAGGACATCGACCTGGCCTGCAAGCTGGGCTTCGGGCACGCCATGGGACCGCTGGCCACCGCGGACCTGACCGGCGTGGACATCCTGCTGCACGCCACCAGCAACATCTACACCGAGTCCCAGGACGAGAAGTTCGCCGCTCCCGAGCTGATGCGCCGGATGGTTGACGCCGGTGACATCGGGCGGAAGAGCGGGCAGGGCTTCTACACGTACTGATCACCCCGAACGCCTCGGCTCGGTCACACGCCGGGGTGAATTCGGTATCGGTTCGCTTACGCGGGGCAACCTCTGCGGGCTCCACGCAGTCAGAGGTTGCATCACCGGCATGACGAAACGTGGAGCACGAGACGCACGCATCGGGGAGCGCATATGTACATCAGGGGCGACCACGCCGAGCTGGTCGTCGGGGGCCGCCTCGACGTCCGCAGCGCGGCGGACGCCCGTACGGTCCTGCACGCGGCCGTCGATGACGGAGTCGGCGACCTGCTGCTGGACCTGTCCGAACTGGACTCCTGGGACGCCACCGGACTCGGCGTGATCATGGGAGCCCACCGACGGGCCGGCCGCTGCGGCCGGCGTTTGGTGCTGCGCGACGTACCGCCGCAGATGCAGCGCCTGTTGGTGGCCACCCGGCTGCACCGGATCCTGGCGATCGAAGGAGGTATCGGGGTGGACACGCTGCCCCGGGTATGAGGTGCGGGACAGGCCCGGCCGGCCAGGACCGGACGGACCCGGCCGGCCTCGGCGTACCGTACGGCGCGCGCACAATCCTCACGAGACTGTGACGTCTCGGACCGCCCGGTACCCCGAGCTGTCGTAGATACTGGGCGAAGGTTTAGGGTTCGGCTGCCCGCCGCCTTGCAACCCTCGAGCGGGACCGGACCAGAAGCGACAGCGCGGTGTGCAGCGACGCCGGAAGTCCGACGACAGGACCCAGGCACACAACGCTTTTGGGGGGCTAGGACCTAATGGACCCGAACAACCCGGGACCCGAGGAGTACGGTCGCGACGGCGACGGGCACGCGCCGCGCCAGCGCCCGCCCAGGGATCCCCTCGCATCCGACTTCGGACCGCCCGCGCTCGCGCGCGCGGTGCAGCTCGTCTCCGGCGACTTCCTGCTCACCGTCAACCCCGTCGACGGCAGCGAGATAGAGCCCTGCCCGCCCGCCGAGCGGCCCGCCCGCCCGGCGAAGCTGACGGAGGCCGAGCGCGCCGAGACCGCCCGCGCCGCGCAGCCGCCCGTCCCGCCGGGACCCGCGCAGCCCGTGCTGCCGCTGCTGGCCCGCCAGGACGAGCGCGAGAAGCTGGTCCGGCTGCTCGCCCGCGGCCGCTCCGTGCTCCTCACCGGGCCCGCGGGCTCCGGCCGCACCCGGCTGCTCGACACCGTCGCCGAGGACTGCGCGGACCTCGCCCCCGACGGCGTCGTCCGCCTGAACGGCCATCGCCGCAGCAGCGAGGACCTGCTGTACGACCTCTTCTACGCCGTCCACGGCGCGCCCCTGCACCGCCCCGACCGGGACGAACTGGCCGACTGCCTGCGGGAGGTCGGCGCGGTCGTCGTCCTGGACGACCTCGGGTTCGGCGGCGCCGCCCTCGACGAACTGCTGGACGCCACCCCCGAGTGCGCCTTCCTGCTCGGTGCCAGTCCGGACGTGCCCGCCCCGTCCGCCGGCTCCGGTGTCGAGGAGATCACCCTCGACGGCCTCGACCGCGCGGCCGGCCTGGAACTGCTGGAGCACGCCGTCGGCCGGCGCCTCACCGAGGACGAGTCGAACTGGGCCGGCGACCTCTGGTTCGAGTCCGAGGGCCTGCCCCTGCGCTTCGTCCAGGCCGGCGCCCTGCTGCGGCAGCGCGACCGGCTGCGCGTCGGCACCAGCGCCGTCGACGAGTTCGGTGTCTTCGAGGACACCCCGCCCGAGGACCTGCCCGAGGGCGCCGTCGAGGGCGACGAGATCCCGCTGCCCTCGCTCGGCGATGCGGCCGCCCCCGCCCCGCTGCTCGCCTCCCGGCTCAGCACCTCCGCCCGCGCCACCCTGCGGTTCGCCGTCGCGCTCGGCGGCGAACTCCCGCACCAGGCACACCTGCCCGCGCTGGTCGGCGACACCCACGCCGACGCCGCTCTCGGCGAACTGACCGCGTGCGGACTGGTCTGTGCCGTCGGCTCCCGCTACCGGCTCGCCGCCGGTGTGCCGGCCCAGCTGGAGGCCGCCGGGTACACCGACGACATCGAGGCGCAGGCCCGTACCGCCGCCCAGCACTACGCCTGGTGGACCGGGCACCCCTCGGTCACCCCGGAGCGGGTCTGCGCCGAGGCCGACGCCGTGCTCGCCGCGCTCGGCCTGCTGTCGCCGCTCGCCTCGGCCGGCGGCGAGGGCGAGCCCAGCACCGCCGTACAGCTGGCCCGCTCCGCGGCACCCGCGTTCGCCGCGGGCCTGCACTGGAGCGCCTGGGAACGGGCGCTGCGGGCCGGCGCCGAGGCCGCCCGGCACGCCGGGGACGTGGCGGAGGAGGCCTACTTCCACCACGAGCTCGGCGTCCACGCCCTGTGCACCGGCGACCTCGACCGGGCCCGCGCCGAGCTGGAGGCCTCCATCGGCCTGCGCGGGGCCCTCGCCGACAAGCGCGGCACCGTCGCCGGACGCCGCGCGCTGGCCCTGGTCGCCGACCGCTCCGGCATCCCGATGGCGCTGATGCCGACCGTGGGGGAGGAGGTGCCCGACGCCCACTACGAGGAGTCGGTGTCGCCGCCCCGCGGGGTGCCGTCGGCGTTCCCGGAGCTCCAGCCGCCCGCCGACACCGGGCTGATCGTCCACCGCACCGCGCCCGTACCGGGGCCCGCGCCCGCGTACAAGGCGGGCGGCGGACTGAAGGGCCTGGCCCGGCGCAACCTCGTGGCGGCCGGCGCGGGCGCGCTGCTCGTCGCCGTGCTGGGCACGGTGGTCACCCTCGGCGCCACCTCGGAGAGCGACGAGGGCACCTCGTCGGAGAACGTCGGCGTCAACCCGTCCGCGAGCCAGGGCATCGACGACGGCAGCCTGGGCGCCGACCCGCGGGCCGACGAGAACGGCGACACCGGCGACGCCACCAGCCGGCCGACCGACCCCGGCCCGGACGGCACCCTCGGCACCTCGGACGACCCGACGCCGACGGCCACCGAGTCGGGCGGGCCCTCGGACGACCCGAGCGACACGAAGGAACCGGACGACCCGACGACCGGCACCGGCCCGACGAAGCCCACCAAGCCGCCGACGTCACCCACCAAGCCGCCGACCTCCAACGAGCCGACCAAGCCCACGGACGACCCGACCGACCCCACCGAGGAGCCGACCGGCCCGACGACCGACCCCACCGAGCCGACGGCGGAGCCGACGGACGGGCCCTCGTCGCCGGAGACGACCAACTCGGCGAGCGGCCCCGCCCCTTCCACCCCCGCGGAGACGGGGTCGGAGGCGAGCGGTTCGGCGAGCGGTTCGGCGAGCGCCCCGCAGAGCAGCGACGAGGGCACGCCCGGCAGCTCCGGGACGATGGTGATCTGACGGACGTACGCGGGAAGGGCCGGACTCCCGAGGGGAATCCGGCCCTTCGCGCATGCCGTGGCACCGGGCACCGCGGTGACGTCAGAACAGGCGCAGCTTGTCGTCCTCGATGCCCCGCATCGCGTTGTAGTCGAGGACCTGGCAGCCGATGCCCCGGTCGGTGGCGAGCACCCGGGCCTGCGGCTTGATCTCCTGGGCGGCGAACACACCGCGCACCGGGGCGAGATGCGGATCGCGGTTCAGCAGCTCCAGATAGCGCGTGAGCTGCTCGACACCGTCGATCTCACCGCGCCGCTTGATCTCCACCGCGACGGTCTGTCCCTCGGCGTCGCGGCAGAGGATGTCGACGGGGCCGATGGCGGTCATGTACTCGCGGCGGATGAGGGTGTAGCCCTCGCCGAGCGTTTCGATACGGTCCGCCAGCAGCTCCTGGAGGTGCGCTTCCACGCCGTCCTTGATCAGGCCGGGATCGACCCCCAGTTCGTGCGAGGAATCGTGGAGGATCTCCTCCATCGTGATGATGAGTTTCTCGCCCGCCTTGTTGACGACGGTCCAGACCCCCTCCTCGTCGCCGGTGCCCTCCTTGAGCGCACAGGGCGGCGACATCCAGTTCAAGGGCTTGTAGGCCCGGTCGTCGGCATGGATCGACACGCTGCCGTCCGCCTTGACCAGGATCAGACGGGGTGCCGAGGGCAGGTGCGCGGTGAGCCGCCCGGCGTAATCCACGGAGCAGCGGGCAATGACGAGACGCATGGTCGGCAACGCTACTCGACGGGCCGGGGTCGATGCGATTCGCCCTCACGGGCACCCCGCCGGCGCACGCGCACAGCGCCGCGGCAGGTCCCGCACAGCCGCGGCACAGCCCTCGCGGCCGACCCGCAGGAGCCCCTCCAGACCCGCGCGACGCGTCCTGTATCTCCTGGAAAACGCGTGTTCGCCGATGGCCGATTACCGGCCTACAGGAAGTCTCACATCCGGGGATTCGCCTGGTGCGGTCATGGTCCGTTGCTTACGGTATTGAACGGGAGGTCGCAAGGTGTGTACGCAGCGTGTCGGAAATTGCGAGCTCCCGTATCTGTCAGGCAACCCCCGCGCCGCGGGGGTGCGAGAGGAGAACCCATGTCGCTCGACGTCTCACCGGCCCTACTCGAACAGGCCGAGCGAGGCGAGGTCGACGAAGCCGACTTCGTCGACTGCGTCCGGACCTCCCTGCCCTACGCGTGGGAGATGATCAGTTCCCTGGTGGCCCAGCTGAAGGTCGACGGCGGAGAGTTCGCCGACAACCAGACGCCCCCGTCGGACGAGCAGGCGCGCGGTCAGCTGCTGCGCGCGCTCGCGAGTGACGCGATCCGCGGAGCGCTGCAGCGGCACTTCGGTGTCCGGCTGGCCTTCCAGAACTGCCACCGGGTGGCCGTGTTCCCGCTGGACTCCTCGGTCGACGAGAGGCTGGCCAAGTTCACCTCGGTCCGAGGCCAGCTGCTGAACCAGTCACCGGAACTGCGCGACTGCTGACGCACCACGTCGGTCGCTTGCCGTCCCGTACGCGGGAGGTGCGGTTTTTTGTACCGGGGCGGCAAGCCATCATCGAGCCCCCGACTCGTTCAGGGCCTGTCGACGAGTTGGGGGATCACCTCGGATCCGAGCCGCCGTACGGTCTCCTCGGTCGCCGCGAGGTCGCCGGAACCCTCGACGAGCAGCGCGAACCGGGAGATGCCGGTCCGCTCGCTGGTCGCGGCGAGCCGGTCCGCGCACAGCCGCGGGGTGCCCACTGGGTGCAGCCCGCAGAGCAGCTCGGTGTAGGCCAGCGGGTCACGCATCCGCCGCCGGCGCCCGTCCACCGTGACATGGGCCTCGAGCCCCTGCCGCAGCCAGCCCGGCATCGCCTTCAGCAGCGCCTCCGCCGCGTCGGTGCGCCGGTCGGCGATCTGGCAGACACCGGCCGACACATGAGAGGCGCGATGGATCTCCGGTGCCGGCCGCCCGCACGCGCGTGCGTACCGCTGCCACAGGGCGACCATCTCGGCCTTCTCCTCGTCCCCGACATGCATGCCGAGCAGCATCGGCAGCCCGCGCTCGGCGGCGAGCCGCACGCTCGCCGGAGAGGTGCAGGCAACCACGATCTCGGGACCCGCGGCCTCGGTGAGAGCCTCCGACGGGCGCGGGACGACGGGCACTTCACGGAAGCGGTACCGCTCCCCGTCGGCCGCGACGGACGGTTCGCGCAGCCAGCGCACCAGCAGATCGAGCGATTCCCCGAACCCCTGCTCGTACGCTTTCAGGCCGGCTCCGAAGACCTCCAGGTCGACCCACGGCCCGCCGCGCCCGACGCCCAGCGAGAACCGTCCGCCGCTGGTGACGTGCAGCAGCGCGGCCTGTTCGCCGAGCGCCACCGGATGGACGGTGGGCAGCACGCTCACCGCCGTACCGACCCGGATGCGGCGGGTGCGACCGAGCAGTAACGCCGCCAGGGTGATCGCCGACGGGCAGGTGCCGTACGGCACGAAGTGGTGCTCACCCAGCCAGACCGCGTCCAGCCCCGCCTCCTCCGCCAGTTCGGCGGAACGGACCGCTCGGTGCAGTGCCTCCCCTTCGCCCTGCCCGGGGAACTGGGCGCCCAACACGAAACTTCCAACGCGCATTGCTTTCCTGCTTCCTTGGCTCCGACACGGAGCTCCCCCGCAGGGCATAACCGTCTGACACGTGCCGAGGACACGGCCGGGAGGGGGGAATTTGCGGATTGTCTGCAGAACAGGCGGTTCTGGAGCCGGTGTTGCGCTGCCATGAAAGGAAGCTTGTGATGATTGGTTCCGTACGCGTACCCGGCTCCGCCCCGCGTAGGCTGGATGCGGTCCCTGCATCCTGTATAGCCCCGTGAGGTGTCCTGTGTCCCCGCGTCGCAACCGAGCCAAGGGAGCCGGTTCGTCCGGCCGGAGCGCCGAGGACGACCGGTCCGGGCGCTACGGCGGCTGGCAGTCCACGGAGAGCTGGCAGGACGAGGAGTGGAACGTACGGCACGTGGCGGGGGCCAGCGCCCAGGGCAAGGAGTACCGCTGCCCCGGCTGCGACCAGTTGATTCCGGACGGGGTGCCGCACGTGGTGGCCTGGCCGGAGCACGCGGGGGTCGACGACCGCCGGCACTGGCACAAGGCCTGCTGGAACGCCAAGGACCGCCGCACCACGCGGGTGCAGCGGTCCCGTAACGCGCCGAGGTTCTGAGGGCCGTCAGGCCCTCGGGTGCCGGAGGGGCTCCTACACGTCCCGCTTGCCGAGCAGCGCGAAGGCGCCGCCGAGCCCCACGGCCGTGAGCCCGATCATGATCCACAGCGGGTCCCAGCCGGACGGGCCGGACGGGCTGAGGGAGTTGGCGTAGAAGATGCTCAGCTGGTTCGGGATGGAGTACTCGAACAGCGCGGTGCGCACGCTCTCCAGTGAGGACGAGAACATGAACAGCGCGATCACCAGAGGGGCGAGCACGGCGCCGATCATGAGGGTGATGGCGCCCGCCGAGTGCCGGATGATCGAGCCGAGGGCCAGCGAGAGCGTGCCGAGCAGCGCGATGTAGAGCGAGATGCCGACGGTGGCCTTCAGCCACTCGCCCCCGGTGGGTTCCCCCGTGTTGTTGCCCTCCAGCATCGCCACGTGCAGGAACGCGACGACCGTGGCGGACAGCAACGTCACCACGAACGCGACCAGGAAGAACACCAGGGCCTTCGCCACGAGCACCCGCCCGCGCGAGGGACAGGCGACCATGGTCGTGCGGATCATGCCGGTGCCGTACTCCGAGGCCGTGGTCAGCACCCCCAGCGTGATGATGCACATACTGCCCACGAGCAGTCCGAAGAAGCCCATGGACAGTGCGTTCTCACCGTTCAGATCCGGGTCGGTGCTCGCCACCAGCACACCGGTCAGCAGGCCGATACCGACGACGAGCAGTACGAACACACCCAGCGTCCACATCGTGGAGCGCACCGACTTGATCTTCGTCCACTCGGAGGCGAACGCATGCCCGAAGTGGGTGCGCACCACCGGGATCGGCGAGGTGTAACCGGGACCCGCCGAGCCGGAGGCGGGATGCGCGGTACCGGGCGCCGCCGCCTCCCATGCGGGCGCGGCCGGCTGTGTCGGGGGCTGGGGCGTGCTCATCGGGCGTCCTCGGGCTTGGTCACGTCGGAGCCGGCCGGGCCGGCGGGGGCGGCCGGCGACGCGGCCGGAGCGGCGGCCGGGGCGGCCGACGGGGGAGCGGCCACAGCGGCGCCCTGGCCGGGCTGCGGTACGGGCTGGGCGTACGGGTTGGCCACCGGGGCCACCGGTGCGCCCGGAACCGCTCCAGGGGCGCCCGGAGCACCGTACGGGTGCGGTGTGCCCGGCGCCGCCGCGACGTACTGACCGCCCTGCTGGGGTGGCGGAGGGGCGTACCAGCCGGGCTGGCCCTGACCCGGCACCGGCACCGGTACCGGCGGCTGCGCGCCCGGCGGGAGCGGCTCCTGGAACCCCTCCTTCTGGTCGGTGGTCGAGCGGTAGTCGACCACGCCCTGCGTCATCCGCATGTACGCCTCCTCCAGCGAGGCCTGGTGCGGTGACAGCTCCCACAGCCGTACGCCGGCCTCGTGGGCGATGTCGCTCAGACGGGGCAGCGGCAGTCCCGTCACCCGCAGCGCGCCGTCCTGCTCGGGCAGCACACTGCCGCCCGCCTCGGTGAGCGCGGCGGACAGCTTCTCGCGCTGCTGCGGCTCGGTGTCCGGGGTGCGCATCCGCGCGAAGTCGGCGGAGTTCGCGGAGATGAAGTCCTTCACACTCATGTCGGACAGCAGCTGCCCCCGCCCGATCACGATGAGGTGGTCGGCGGTCAGCGCCATCTCGCTCATCAGGTGGGACGAGACGAAGACCGTACGGCCCTCCGCGGCGAGCGCCTTCATCAGGTTGCGCACCCAGAGGATGCCCTCGGGGTCGAGGCCGTTGACCGGCTCGTCGAACAGCAGCACCTGGGGGTCGCCGAGCAGCGCGGCGGCGATGCCGAGCCGCTGGCCCATACCCAGGGAGAAGCCCTTGGAACGCTGCCGCGCCACCTCGTGCAGCCCGACCACGCCCAGCACCTCGTCCACACGGCGGGCCGGGATGCCGGACAGCTGGGCCAGGCTCAGCAGATGGCTGCGCGCGGACCGGCCGCCGTGCACTGCTTTGGCGTCCAGCAGCGCGCCGACCTGCCGGGCGGCGTTGGGCAGCCTGCGGTAGGGATAGCCGCCGATCGTGACGTGGCCCGCGGTGGGGTTGTCGAGACCGAGGATCATCCGCATCGTCGTCGACTTGCCCGAGCCGTTGGGGCCCAGGAAGCCGGTGACGGCGCCGGGCCGCACCTGGAAGGAAAGGTTGTACACAGCGGTTTTGCCGCCGTACCGCTTGGTCAGGCCGACTGCCTCGATCATGCTCCGCCCCATCGAGAGGTCCAGGACAACGGGGGCGCACGCCCCCGTAAGGGTTAGGAGGATATCGAGAGGCTGACGGTTCCACCCAAGACGAGGTAAAAATTGGTCCGCCCCTCCGCATCCCCAGGGTCTTTCGTTCGGATCGGGCCGGGCCCCGCGGGGCCCGGCCCGATCCGAACGAAAGACCCTACGCGTCGCGCTTCTTCAGCAGCAGGTAGCCGCCGGCGAGCGCCGCGATCACCCACAGCACCATAATGCCGAGTCCGCCCCAGGGCCCGTACGGGGTGTCGTCGAGCGGCGGCACCACCTGCATGATCCTGCTGCCGGCCTGATCCGGCAGGAACCGGCCGATCTTCTTCGTCGCGTCGACGTTGCCCAGGATGTTGGAGATCAGGAAGAAGAACGGCATCAGGATGCCCAGCGACAGCATCGGGGAGCGCAGCATCGTGGCGACGCCCATCGAGAACACCGCGATCAGGGTCATGTACAGGCCGCCGCCGATCACGGCCCGCAGCACGCCGTCGTCGCCGAGGGATGCCTTGTGCTCGCCGAGCATCGCCTGCCCGAGGAAGAAGGCGGCGAAGCTGGTGGCCATGCCCACGGCGAGCGCGAGCGCGGTCGCCACCCCGAGCTTGCCGGCCAGGAACGAGCCGCGCTGCGGTACGGCCGCCAGCGAGGTGCGGATCATGCCGGTGCTGTACTCGTTCGACACCACCAGCACCCCGAACACGATCATCGCGAGCTGACCGAGACTCATCCCCGCGAAGCTGATGAAGGTCGGGTCGAAGGAGAGCCGCCGGCGGGCGCTCATGGTGTCGAGCTCGTGCGCCGACAGCGCCGAGATCAGCATGCCGAGCGCGATGGTGACGACCACCGCCAGGGAGAGTGTCCACATGGTGGACGCCACCGACCGGATCTTGGTCCACTCGGACCGGATGACCTGCGCCGCCGCCATGCTCAGTCCTTCTTCCAGCCGTCGCCCCACTGCTGCGGGGCCGCGGGTGCGTCGGAGTGCGCGTGGTACTCCACCGACTCCGCGGTCAACCGCATGAACGCCTCCTCCAGGGAGGCCCGCTGCGGGCTCAGCTCGTGCAGCACCAGCTGGTGCCGGGCCGCCAGCTCCCCGATCCGCTCCGCCCCGGTGCCGTCCACCTCCAGTGTCCCGCCTCCGTTCTCCACGACCGTGATGCCGGCCTCGTGCAGCACGTCCAGCAGCCGCTCCCGCTGCGGGGAGCGAATCCGGACATATGTACGGGAGTTGCGCGCGATGAAATCGGCCATGGAGGTGTCGGCGAGCAGCCGGCCCTGCCCGATGACGACGAGATGGTCCGCCGTCAGCGCCATCTCGCTCATCAGGTGGGAGGAGACGAAGACCGTACGGCCCTGCGCCGCCAGCGTTTTCATCAGGGTGCGGATCCAGTGGATGCCCTCGGGGTCGAGCCCGTTGACCGGCTCGTCGAACATCAGGATGCGCGGGTCGCCGAGCAGCGCGCCGGCGATGCCGAGCCGCTGGCCCATGCCGAGCGAGAAGCCCTTGGTTTTCTTCCTCGCCACCGACGGCAGCCCCACCGTGTCCAGTACCTCGTGCACCCGCTGCCGGGGGATGCCGTTGCTCTGGGCGAGGCACAGCAGGTGGTTGAAGGCGCTACGGCCGCCGTGCACGGCCTTGGCGTCGAGCAGGGCGCCGATGTACTTCAGCGGGTCCTTGAGCCGGTCGTAGTGCTTGCCGTCGATCCGGACGTCACCCGCGGTGGGCCGGTCCAGGCCCAGCATCATCCGCATGGTGGTGGACTTGCCCGCGCCGTTGGGGCCGAGGAAGCCCGTGACGATGCCCGGTCTGACGGTGAACGTCAGGTTGTTGACCGCCACCTTCTCGCCGTACCGCTTGGTCAGCCCCTCGAGCTCGATCATGCCGCCACGCTAGAACGGGACAAAGCCCTCTGCCACCTCAGTGGCAAAGGGCTTCGCCGATGTTCAGCCAACGTATTCCGGCCGGTAACCGGAACCTCCGGTTACCGGTTCTGCCGGTTACCGGGTCTGCTGGGCCGGGACCCCGCGGGAGGCGGGCTCCTCCTCGGCCGGCGAACCGGCCGCGGCCACCGCGGCGCCCGTGAGCGTCGCCAGCATCTCGCGGACGTTGGTCAGCTGGGCGTTGATGGAGTCGCGGCGGTTGGTCAGCGCGGCCAGCTCCCGCTCGGATTCCGAACGGATCCGGTCGGCCTTGGCGTTGGCGTCGGCCACGATGTCCTCGGCCTGGCGCTGGGCGGTCTCCACCGTCTGGCGGGCCCGGCGCTCGGCGTCCGTGCGCAGTTTCTCGGCCTCCAGGCGCAGCTGCTCCGCCCGGTGCTCGATCTCGGCGAGACGCTTCTCGGCCTTGGCCTGACGCGACGCCAGGTCGCGCTCGGACTGCTCGCGGCGCTTGGCGAGGTTCGTCTCGAAGTCGGCGGCGGCCTGCGCGGCCTTCGCGCGGGTCTCCTCGAAGAGGGCGTCCGCCTCCTCGCGCTTGGACTGGGCGTCCTTCTGCGCGTCCGACCGCAGCTGCGAGGCCTCGCTCTGCGCCTTCTCGACGATCCGGACGCCGTCGTCCTCGGCCTTGGCCTTGCGCTCGGCGGAGTACGACTCCGCGTCGTTGCGCACCTGCTGGGCGGAGGACTCGGCGAGCTCGCGGTGCTGCTCGGCCGCGCGCCGAGCCTCCTCACGGAGGTCCTTCGCCTCCTCCTCGGCCAGACGCAGGATCTTCTCCACACGCGCGCCGAGACCCGCGTACGACGGCTCGGCGTCGGTGACCTGGGCCTGGGCGTTCTGCGTCTCGAGGTGGAGTTCCTCGATGCGCTTTTCCAGAGCGGTGATGCGGGCTAGAGCGCTGTCACGGTCGGAGACGAGTTTGGAGATACGTTCGTCCACCTGAGCGCGGTCGTATCCACGCCGCACAAGCTCGAAGCCGTAGGGGGAAGTGTCGCTCATGGGGTTCCTGTCGAATGAGACCGGTGAGGTGATAGGGGGAATCCTAGGCGCCGAAGCGCTGTGTCATCGAGCGGATGCACGTTTGATACGGAGAATGACACCCCTTTTGAGTGGCTGACCCCCGGAGTGCTTGCCCAGCACATGCTCAAACCCCCTGAATGGCAAGGGATTTCACCTGCCGACAGGGGGGTTTCTCGCAGCATCGAAGAATTTTGCCCGGTTCGCCCTCAGGAGCCCTAACTGTCCGAAGACTTGCCCCGCTGACCGGGCGTACCGGCCGCCGCGGCCGCCTTCACCCCGTGGTCCTTGCCGCCGCCAGGCGTCTCGAACGACTCCAGCGCCTCCAGGACGTCCTGCACCCGCGAGATCTCGACGTTGATGTCCGCGCGCCGCCGCACCAGGACCTCCAGCTCGCGCTTGCCCTCCGCGACCGTGGCCCGCGCCTCGCGGATCGCCTCGGCCTTCAGCTCCTCGGCCTCCTTGATCAGCGTGGCCTTCTTCTGCTCGGCCTCCTTCAGGAGCCCCTCGGCCTTCTTCACCGCGGCGATACGCACCTTGCCCGCCTCGGAGTTGGCCTCGGACACGAGCTCCTTGGCCTGCGCCTGCGCCTTGGCCAGCTGCTCCTCCGACGCCTTGATCAGTGCGTCGCAGCGGTCGCCGGTGGACTTCATCGTCTCGGCCGCCTCACGGCGGGCCCGCTCGTGCAGCTCCTCGATCTCACTGGTGACCCGGTCCCGCAGCTCCTCGGCACGCTCCCTGATCCGGGTCGCGTCCCGGCGGGCCCCGACCAGCAGCTCATCCGCGTCCGTACGGGACTTCTCCACCCGGGAGTTGCCCTCGACCGTCGCCTCGGCGACGAGCCGGTCGGCCTCCGTGCGGGCCGCGCCGACCATCGAGTCGGCCTGGGCCTCCGCCTCCGCGGTGGTCTTCTGCGCCTGCTGCTGCGCCTCGGTGAGCAGCTTGTCCGCCTCGGCGGCGGACTCCGTGATGAGCGTGTCGACCTGCTCGGCCGCCTCCGAACGCCGCTTGTTGGCGTCCTTGCGGGCCTCGTCGAGGGTGCGCTCGGACTCCTCGCGCGCGGACGTCACCAGCCGCTCCGCCTCCCGCTCCGTGTCGGCCTTGAGCCGCGCGGAATCGGTGCGGACCCGCTCCGCGTGCTGCTGCGCCGAGCCGACCGTCCGGGCCGCCTCGGCCCGCAGCCGCTCCGCGTCGCCGGACGCGTCCGAGATCAGCTTCTCGGCCTTGGCCACCGAATCCGTACGCAGCCGGTCGGTCTCCGCGATCGTCTCCGCGGTGAGCCGCTCCGCCTCGCCGCGCGCCTCGGTGATGAGAGTGTCCACCTGGGCCGCCGCGTCCGAACGGATCCGGTTGGCGTCCTCCCGGGCCTCGGCCCGGGTGTGCGACGCGTTCCGCTCGGCCTCGGCGACCGCGTCCGACGCCTCCGTACGCATCCGCAGGGTCTGCTCGGAGACCTCCGAACGGGCCCGGTCCGCCTCGGTGATCGCCTCGGTCACGGTGCGCTCGGCGAGCGCCTTGGCGGCCTCCGTCTCCTCCTGCGCCTCGCGCCGCATCCGGCCGGCGTCCTCGCCGGCCCGCTCCCGCTCCGCGTAGGCGTCGGCCCGGACCCGGTCCGACTCCTCCTCCGCCTCGCGGCGCATACGGTCCGCCGCGTGCTCGGCGGCCCGGCGCACCCCGGCGATCTCGTCCTGCGCCTGCTCCTGCAGCCCCGCGACCGCGTCCCGCACCTGCTGGGCGTTCTGCTCGGCCGCCGACACCATCTCGGTGGCACGCCGGTCGGCCTCCTCGACCAGCCGTACGGCCTCGGCCTGCGCCTCCTCCACCCGCTTGCGGGCCGAGGCCAGCAGCTCCTCGCTCTGCTCCCGGGCCCGCTCGCGCTCCTGGTCGGCCTCCGTGCGGGCCGCGCCCAGCAACTCCTCGGCCTCGCGCCGACGCCGGGCGGCCTCCTCCTGCGCGCCCGCCAGCGTCTCCTGCGCCTCCGCGCCGAGCCGCTCGGCGGCGGCCCGTGCCTCGGCCCGCATCCGGTCGGCGCTCTCCTGAGCCTCCGACTTCAGCCGCTCCGCCTCCGCCGCGGCCTCCGACCGCAGCTGCACGGCCACGGACTCGCCCTCCGCGCGGGACGCCGCCGCGTCCGCCGCGGCCTCGTCGCGCAGCCGCTCCGCCTCCGCCTGTGCCTGCTGCCGCAGCGTTCGGCCCCGCTCCGCCGCCTCGGTGCGCAGCCGCTCGGCCTCGTCCGCGGCCTCCCGGCGGATACGGCCCGCCTCCTCGCGGGCGTCGCTCAGCGCCTGTTCGGCCGAGGCGAGCCGCTCCTCGGCCTCCGTGTGCAGCCGGGTCAGCTCCTCGGCGGCCTCCGCGCGGCGCGCGGCGACGGCCCGCTCGGTCTCCTCGTGGACCTCGCGCGCGGCCCGCTCGGCGTCCTCCTTGAGCGCGTCGGCCTGCTCGACGGCCTCCGCGCGGTGCCGCTCCGCCTCCTTGCGGGTGCGCTCCAGCGTCTCCTCGGCCTGCCGGCGCAGCGTCGTGGCGCGCTCGATGGCCTCGGTACGGACCTTCTCGCTGTCCGTCTGCGCGGTGGAACGCAGCTCGTCCGCGTCCGCCTTCGCCTTGGACAGCAGCTCCTCGGCGGACCGGGCGGCCTCCTCGATCTGCGCCACGGCCTGCTTACGGGCCTCCGCGCGGATCTTCTCGCCCTCGGCGACCGCGTCGGCCCGCAGGTGCTCGGCCTCGCCGCGCAGCCGGCGGGCCTCCTCCTGGAGCTCGACCGTCTTGGCGCGGTACTCCTTGGTGTCGTCCTTCGCCGCGCCCTTGAGCTGCGTGGCGATGTCGTGCGCCTCGGCGCGCAGCCGGTCCGCCTCGGCCTCGGCCTCGGCACGGATCCGCTCCGCCTCCTCGGCCGCCTCCCTGGTGGTTCGCTTGGCTTCCTCCGACGCCTTGTTGAGCACGTCCTCGGCGGTCCGGGCCGCCTTCGACAGCTGGGTGGCGCTCTCCTCGGCGGTGATCGTACGGGCCTTCTCGGAGGCCTCCGCGACGATCTTCTCCGCCTCCGCGCGGGCGTCCGCGACGACCTGCTCGGCGTCCGCCTTGGTGGTCTCGGCCTCCTTGGTGGCCTCGCTGACCAGCCGGGCGACCTGCTCCTTGGCCGTGCGCGTACGGGTCTCGTTGGCGGACTCGGCGGAGGTGAGCGCCTTCGACGCGGCCTCCTTCGCCTCGGCGAGCACCTTGTCCGCCTCGGCGCGGGCCTCGCGCAGCGCCTCCTCGGAGGCCGCCATGCGCTGCTCGGCGGCCTTGGTGAGCTCCTGGGCCTCGCGGCGGGTGGACTCCGACTCGCTGGCCGTCGACGTCCGCACCTGCTCGGCGTGGTCGGTGGCCTCCTGCGCCTGCGTGGAGGCGGCGGTCAGCAGCCGCTCGGCGTCCGCGCGGGCCCGGCGCAGCGTCTGCTCGGCCTCCGCGCGGGCCGCCTCGGCCTCGCTCCGCAGCCGGTGACGGGCCTCGGCGGTCACTCGCTCGGCCTCCGCGCGGGCGGCGGCCAGCGCCTGCTCGGCCTCCGCGCGGGACTCGTCGAGCAGCCGGCGGGCCTGCTGCTCGGAACGGGCCCGCACCTGCTCGGCCCACGCCACGTTCTCGTTGACGTGCGACTCGACGGTCTGCCTGCGCTCCGCCAGCTCCTGGTCGAGCTGCTGGCGCCGGGTCACCGCCTCCTGGTGCAGCTCCGACTGGAGCCGGGCCGCCTGCTCGGCGTGCTCCTGGAGGATCCGCTGGGTCTGCGCCCGCACCTGGCTCAGCTCGTGCTCCGCGTCCGCGCGGAGCTGGTCGGCCTGCATCTGCGCGTTGCGCAGCAACTGCTCGGCCTGGTAGCCGAGGTCGCCGCCCTCGTAAGCGGGCCGGGACATGATGGTGCGCCGCGCCTCGTGCAACTTGGCGCGCAGCACCTCGACCTGGTAGCCGAGGTCGTCGGCGTGCTGGATCGCCTTTTCCCGCTCGGTCTTCAGCCGCTTCATCTCGGCTTCGAACCGAGTGAGGTGGTCGACGTCAGCCGCCGGATCTCGCTCCTGGCTCTCGTAGCCCCGCACTGCGCGGTCCCATCCGTCCCCTGGTCGTCACTCTGGCCGAGTCCCGTCCATCCGCCGAACGGGACCCCCGGGGAATGGTGTCAGATCAACGGAGGAACATGCGCTGTTACCCCCGCGCTCGCCCCCCGAAACCTGGACCCCGGTACGTCCTGCTGTCAGGATCGGCGACGCTCACCCGAACGGCGGCAGTCGTCACCTTTCTGACGGCAGGACCCGATCGCCCTGACTCGAGCGGCGACCGCACCCAACCCTACCGGCCCTTATGTACGTGGGTCAGTGCTCAGGTGACTCAACAGGCGCCGAAGTGACCAGTTCTGTCAGTACGCCATGACAGTCCTTGGGGTGCAGGAAGGTGATTCGTGACCCCATGGAGCCGCGTCGGGGCTCTTCGTACAGAACGCGTACGCCCTTGTCCTTGATCGCGGCGGCCTCGGCGTCGACGTCCGCCGTACCGAAAGCGATGTGGTGGACTCCCTCGCCGTTCTTCGCGAGCCACTTCGCGACGGTGGAGTCCTCCCGGGTCGGCTCCAGCAGCTGGAGGTAGGACGCGCCTCCGTCCGAGGTCTCGTTGATCCTCAGCATGGCCTCACGCACGCCCTGCTCCTCGTTGACCTCGGAGTGGAACACCTCGAAGCCGTAGGTGGCCCGGTAGAACTCCACGGTTGCGTCGAGGTCGTGGCAGGCGATTCCGATGTGGTCGATTCGCGTCAGCATGGATTCAGTGGAACGGTCTCCAGGCGGTTACGCAACGTGCGCGCGATCACACCGACGGCCCGATGACGGGGCGGACCGCAGCTCAGTACATTCGAAGTAAACCCTCGTTCACTCCTCGGCTGTGCAGCCGGAAGGGGATCGCAGCTCATGACTTCTGCATCTTCCGAAACTTCCGCACCATCCGCATCCTCCGCAGCGAGCGGCACGACGTCCGTCATCGTCGCGGGTGCCCGGACCCCGATGGGCCGATTGCTCGGCTCGCTCAAGTCCTTCTCCGGAGCCGACCTCGGCGGCTTCGCGATCAAGGCCGCCCTCGACCGTGCGGGGATCGGCGGCGACCAGGTCCAGTATGTGATCATGGGGCAGGTGCTCCAGGCCGGGGCAGGGCAGATCCCGGCCCGCCAGGCCGCCGTCAAGGCCGGCATCCCGATGAACGTCCCGGCGCTCACCGTCAACAAGGTGTGCCTGTCCGGCCTCGACGCGATCGCGCTGGCCGACCAGCTGATCCGGGCCGGCGAGTTCGACGTGGTCGTGGCCGGCGGCCAGGAGTCCATGACCAACGCCCCGCACCTGCTGCCGAAGTCCCGCGAGGGCTTCAAGTACGGCGCGGTCCAGATGATCGACGCCATGGCGTACGACGGTCTGACCGATTCGTTCGAGAACGTGGCCATGGGCGAGTCCACCGAGAGGCACAACACACGCCTCGGCATCGGCCGCCCGGAGCAGGACGAGATCGCCGCCCTGTCCCACCAGCGGGCCGCCGCCGCGCAGAAGAACGGCATCTTCGAGGCGGAGATCACCCCCGTCGAGATCCCGCAGCGCAAGGGCGACCCGGTCCTCTTCAGCCAGGACGAGGGCATCCGCGCCGACACCACCGCCGAGTCGCTGGGCAAGCTGCGTCCCGCCTTCGCCAAGGACGGCACGATCACGGCCGGTTCCTCCTCGCAGATCTCGGACGGTGCGGCGGCCGTGGTCGTGATGAGCAAGGCCAAGGCGCAGGAGCTCGGCCTGGAGTGGCTCGCCGAGATCGGCGCCCACGGCAACGTGGCGGGACCGGACAACTCCCTGCAGTCGCAGCCGTCCAACGCGATCGCCCACGCCCTCAAGAAGGAGGGTCTCGAGGTCTCCGACCTCGACCTCGTCGAGATCAACGAGGCCTTCGCGGCGGTGGCCGTGCAGTCCATGAAGGACCTCGGCGTGTCCACGGACAAGGTGAACGTCAACGGCGGTGCCATCGCCCTGGGCCACCCGATCGGCATGTCCGGCGCCCGTCTGGTGCTGCACCTGGCGCTGGAGCTGAAGCGGCGCGGCGGCGGCATCGGCGCGGCGGCGCTGTGTGGCGGCGGCGGGCAGGGTGACGCGCTGATCGTGCGGGTACCCAAGGCCTGAGCAGGCCGTCCGGCCGTCGCTCTCGGCAGACTTCCACCGCGGATTCCTACCGCGGATCCCTACTTGTGAACGGAGCAGTGATGCAGGACGTCTCCACTCTGGTGGCACGGGCCAGGGAGGGCGCGCCGCGTGCCGTGGCCCGGCTGATCTCCCTGGTGGAGGGGGCGTCCCCGCAGCTGAGGGAGGTCATGGCGGCCCTGGCACCGCTGACCGGCAACGCGTACGTGGTCGGCCTGACGGGTTCGCCGGGCGTCGGCAAGTCGACGTCCACCTCGGCGCTGGTGAGCGCGTACCGCAGGCAGGGCAAGCGGGTCGGCGTCCTGGCTGTCGACCCGTCCTCGCCCTTCTCCGGCGGCGCGCTGCTCGGTGACCGGGTCCGGATGTCGGAGCACGCCTCCGACCCCGGCGTCTACATCCGCTCCATGGCGACCCGCGGCCATCTGGGTGGCCTCGCCTGGTCCGCGCCGCAGGCCATCCGCGTCCTCGACGCGGCCGGCTGCGACGTGGTCCTGGTGGAGACGGTCGGCGTCGGCCAGTCGGAGGTGGAGATCGCCTCCCAGGCCGACACGTCGGTGGTGCTCCTCGCGCCCGGCATGGGCGACGGGATCCAGGCGGCCAAGGCCGGAATCCTGGAGATCGGCGACGTCTACGTCGTCAACAAGGCCGACCGCGACGGTGCGGACGCCACCGCCCGCGACCTGAACCACATGCTGGGCCTCGGCGAGTCCCGCGCCCCCGGCGACTGGCGGCCGCCGATCGTCAAGACCGTCGCCTCGCGCGGGGAGGGCGTCGACGAGGTCGTCGAGGCCCTGGAGAAGCACCGCGCGTGGATGGAGGAGCACGGGGTCCTGGCGGAGCGCCGGCTGGCCCGCGCCGCCCGCGAGGTCGAGACGATCGCCGTCACGACCCTGCGGGAGCGCATCGGTGACCTGCACGGCGACCGCCGCCTGGGCGCGCTGGCGGAACGGATCATCGGCGGCGAGCTGGACCCGTACCGAGCGGCGGACGAACTGGTGGCGGGGCTGACGCGGGGCTGACGTCGGGCCGGGGGCGGGGCCGGGACCGGCCCGTGGGAGCCGGCGGGAGCACACGGGAAGGGCGGTGCGGGCACATTCGCCCGCACCGCCCTGTCTGTTCACGTGGCCGGTTCAGAGGTCCGCTCGGATCTCCACGCTCGGATCTCCGCTCAGCGGTCGTCGTCGCCGCGGTCGTCGTCACGCCCGTCGTCACCCCGGTCGTCCGAGTCGTCGTCGTCCGCGGTGACCTTGCCGCTGTTCAGGTCGACCAGCCACTCCCGGTCGTCCCCGCCGGCGGTGACCGTCTCGACCTCCCAGCCCTTGGTGTCGTCGTCGTCCAGGTCCACCGACGTCACGGTGCCCTTGGCGGCCGCCGCCTTCGCGGCCTCCTCGGCCCTCACCGACGTCCCCTTCAGCGCGGCGCGCACCTCGGCGGTGTCGTCGTCCTCGTCGTCCCGCTCCGAGCCCAGGACCTTGCCGCTGCTCGGGTCGATCCACACGCTGTACCAGGCGTTGTCGCCGCCGAGGATGTCGACCTCCCAGGCCGCCTTGCCACGGTGGTCGTCGTCATCGTCGTCGTCCATCTCGACGGAGACCGCGGTACCCGACTGATGCTTCAGCGCGGCGGAGACGGCCTCGGCGGCGGTCACGTCCGCGGAGAGCTCCCGGGCGACGTTCGGCGCCACGCTCGTGGTCCTGGTGGCCCTCGTCGCCACGGGTGCCGCGGTCCCGCAGGCGCTCCGACGGGGTGGCCGAGGCCGACCGGGAGCGGATTTTCGAGCGGTTCGTCCGGCTGGACGACGCCCGTAGCCGCGACGACGGCGGGGCCGGTCTGGGCCTCGCCATCGCGCGGGACGTCGCGGTACGGCACGGCGGGACGCTCACGGCCGGTGCGGCACCCTCGGGCGGAGCCCTGTTCGAACTCCGTCTGCCGCTCGCCCGAGGGACCTGACCCGGCCGGGTGGCACACCACCACCGGGCCGGGGCACCGGTTCGGTGGTCACCGGTTCAGACGGTCACCGGGTCAGAGACGCCCGCGCTGGTCGCGCAGGTGCTCCGCGATGGGCTTCAGGGCCTTGTCCAGCTCGCCGAGGGTCTCGGGGGAGAGCAGGTCGATGAAGTGCCGGCGCACCGACGCCACGTGATGGGGCGAGACCTTCTGCATGGTCTCCATGCCGTGGTCGGTGAGGACGGCGAAGAGGCCGCGCCGGTCGGACTCGCAGTTCTTCCGCCGGACCAGGTCCGCGTTCTCCAAACGGGTGACCTGGTGCGAGAGGCGGCTCTTGGACTGGAGGGTGGCGGCGGCGAGGTCGCTCATCCGCATCCGGCGGTCCTCCGACTCGGAGAGGTTCACCAGAATCTCGTAGTCGTTCATTGTCAGGCCGAAGGGCTGCAGATCCTTCTCGAGCTGGTACGTCAACAGCCTGTTGACCTCCAGGTGGGTGCGCCAGGCGCACTGCTCCGCATTGGTCAGCCAGCGTGTGGCCGTCTCGGTCTCCATGAATGAAGTCTACCTAAGAAGTTGAAAGGCGAACTAGTGAAGGGTTCTCTGTGACGGTGACGGCGTGCACGCGTTCGATGTCACACTCCGCAGACTACCGCTCACAGCCCGAAGCGACGCTGGAGGTCGCCCAGCTGTCCGGGAAGGCGCGGTGCCCCCGCGCCCTGCCCGTGCGCTCCGGACCCCCCGCCGCCGGGCACTCCCGCCTGCTGTGGAGTGGCCCCCGTGGCCTGCTCCGGCATCAGCGACTCGGACGACTGCAGGAGTACGGTGCCGGCCCCGACGAACTCGAACTGGTGCTCCTCGCCGGAGGCCCCGCCGAGGCCCGTCAGCGCACGTAGACCGCCCATGACGCCGGTCATGTACCCATGGTCGTAGTGGTGGCACGGGGAGGGGCAGTCCGCCCACCCGACCAGCGCCTGCGGGTCCACCCGGAGCGGGGGTTCCATGAACACCACCGGGCCGTTGGAGACGGCCACGAACTTTCCGGTTCCGATGAGCGTCAGGAAACCCGGCACGATCGACTGCTTCAGCGACAGACTTGGCTGAAAAGCGAGCAGATTGCCCGAGCGAATGGTCAGATTGCCGTCCTCGAGGTCGTACGCATTCACATCGAACGCCCGGTCAGCGAGGAGCATCTTGCCCGAGCCATCCGCCACGACCCAGTCGCTCGCGTGCAGAGGCGAATGGAACGACGTACGGACAATCCGGTCGAGTCGGCCGTGCCCGATGCCGTTGAACTCGATCGTGCCGTAGTAGGCGATCATCTTCCCCTTCTGCAGGAACCACTGGCTCCCGGCGAGCTCCACGCAGAAGGTGTAGTGATCGACATTGTCGTTCGACGGCAGGGTCGTCGGGTCGAAGACCGTGACGCCGGGCTGCGGGCCCGCGCCCGGGGTTCCGTAGGTGCTCACAGCTTCTCCTCCGACGCCTGGACGAACACCGCGCCGCTGCCGCTGAGCTCCAGCTGGAACGCCTCGCCGGAGCCGCGCCCCACCATGTCCCGCCAGCCGAGCGCGGTGGACAGCTTGTTGCGGACATCACCGTGATGGGCGACGTAGGCCTGCGGGTCGACGTGGACCGGGCGCTGCGGCGTGATCGGGATCTCGATCACGCCCCCGTGCGCCATGACCGCCACGGAGCCGTGCCCCTTGAGCGTGGTGGTGAACAGGCCCTGCCCGGAGACCTGGCCCCGGACCATGCCCATCACCCCGCCCTGCGAGCCCAGGAACATCGTGCCCTGCTCCAGCGTGCCCTCGAACGCCAACAGGCGGTCCGCCTCGACGTACAGGGTGTCCCCGGAGAGGTTGATCACCTGGATGTGGTGCCCGCCGTGCCCGAACAGCACCGTGCCGCTGCCCTCGACGGTCATCAGAGGCGTGTCCTCGCCCGCCACCCGCCGGCCGATCATCGACCGGAACCCGCCCTGGCCGCCCATCATGTTCGGGGTGAAGCCGACCTCGCCCCGGTAGGCGAGCATCGCGCCGCGCTGACTGAACAGCCGCTGACCCGGTACCACGGTCGCCTCGACGACCTTCGAATTGATCTCCCGGAAGGTCATGTCAGACGTCCCCCGCGATCGTGTTCCGCTCGCTGGGCTGGACGTACACCAGCCCGTCGCCCTCGAACCGCATCTGGAACGCCTCGCCGCCGCCCTCCCCGAGCAGCGTGCGGAACGTCACCCCGGACTGGAGGGACTGGCGAAGATTCCCCTGGTGGGCCACATAGGCGCCGGGGTCGACGGTCAGCGGGTACTGCGGGGAGACCCGGAGCACCACCGCGGGACCCTCCGACATGATCGCCGCCTGGCCTTGGCCCTCGACGGTGGTCGTGAACAGCCCGTTGCCCTGCGAGGCGCCGCGCAGGCCGGTGAAGCCGGTCCCCGTGCGCAGGCCGCCGTCGGTCGCCAGCAGGTTGCTCGACTCCACGTAGAGCGTGTCCCCCCGGAGTCCCACCAGATTGATGTCGGAGGCGCGGTCCGCGAACCAGCAGACCCCACGCCCCTTCACCTCCATCACCGTCATCTGCTCACCGGTCAGCCGCCGGGTCACCATCCCCCGGATGCCGTCCCCGCCACCGCTGAGCTTCTTGAACGCCATCTCGCCGTCGTACGCGACCATCGAGCCGTTCTTCGCCTTCACGGCGTCCCCGGTCATCTCGACGGCGAGCACCTTGCTGCTCTGAAGTCGGAACATCGCCACGTGTGTGACGGTAACCGCACCTCCGCCCCCGGAACAGGTCCTGACGGGGGAGATACCCCTGAAGATCCCCCTAGGGGCGCCGCCTTCGGGGGAGGGTGTGCGGACGTGCGAGCGGGTGGTCGCCCGGCGCGGGACCCGGCCCCCCTCCGGTGATCGCGGACGGTGTTTGCCACAATGGGCGAGCGCTTGTGCGCGCGTTCACAAAGCGTCGGGCGCAGAACACCGGATCGGGCCGCCGGGCCCGGTACAACCCGTAGACACCGCTGTCTCTCCCACCGAAGGTGATCCGTGGACCTCAAGACCGCCAGTGCCCTCCGCCGCCTCCGCCTGGTATCGGGCCCCGAGGCGATCTCGTTCCTGCTGCTCCTGGTCGCCTCGGTCCTGAAGCGGACCACGGAGTTCAACGCCGTCCCGGCGCTGGGCGCGATCCACGGATTCCTCTTCGTCGTGTACGCGCTCTTCTGGGCCGACGCCTGGAACCGGGCCAAGTGGCCGCTGAAGACCGCCGCCTTCTACTTCCTGATGTCGGTCCTGCCCACCGGCGGCTTCTTCGCCGAGCGCCGACTCAAGCGGGAGACCGAGGACGCGGTGATCGCGTCCCGCGCCCGCAAGGAAGGGGTTGTGAGCGCGTGATCGTCGCCTTCTCCGTGACGCCGCTCGGTGTCGGCGAGGACGTGGGGGAGTACGTCGCCGACGCCGTGCGGGTGGTCCGTGAATCCGGGCTGCCGAACCGCACCGACGCCATGTTCACCTCGATCGAGGGCGACTGGGACCAGGTGATGGACGTCGTGAAGCGCGCCGTGGCGGCGGTCGAGGCGCGCGCCCCGCGGGTGTCCCTGGTCCTCAAGGCGGACATCCGGCCAGGGATCGAGGACGGACTCACCTCCAAGGTCGACACCGTCGAGCGGCACCTGGGCCGGGGCGCGGACGAGAGTCGGTAGGCGAGAACCAGGAGCAGAGCGCGCGGGCGCGGGGCCCCGGTGCCGCCCCGCGCCTCAGCGGCGCCCGGCCGCGCGGCGCAGGTGATGGCGTACCGCGCGGTGGGCGACCGGGCCGAGGTCGTCCAGGGCGGCGATGAGGATCCCGAGCTGCTCCAGGGAGTCCAGCGCCGCGCCCGCACCCGCCGGGTCCACCCCCTCGTACAGTTCGAGGCCCACGAAGGACGCCGCCACTGCGCGGGCGAGCCCGCCGGCGTCGGCGAACTCGCCGAACGGGGTGCCGGGCAGGATCCGTTCGAGGACCTTCTCGATCTCCACGATCCACAGGTCGAGCCCCGCCGACGTCGCCGCCTTCAGGCTGTCGTGGGTCTGCGCGCCGGCCAGCAGCTGCCCGAGCAGGGCCACCTGGCCCGCGGCGCGCTCCTCGTCGTGCATCTCCCGCCCGAAGGCGAGGAGTTCCGTGAGGGAACCGACCTCCGCGAGGCGGGTGCGGTAGCGGGCGACCCGCTGCTCGGCCCCGTGGCGGCAGGCGGCGGAGAGCAGTTCGTCCACCGAGCCGAAATGGTAGAAGACCAGCGCCTGGTTGACCCCGGCCGTCGTCGCGATCGCCCGCGCCGAGGCCTTGGCGATGCCCTGCTCGGCGAGCGTGCGCAGGGCGCCCTCCAGCAGTTTCGTCCTGGTGCTGTCGGCGGGGCTCACGCGCGCGGCTCCTCACGGACCGGACGCAGACCGGGGCGTACCCCGCACGCGCGGATGTCGCTGTAGACGGCGGTGAAGGAACCCTGGTAGCCGAAGAGCGGCCCGAAGCGGCGGTTGGTGACGTCGACCCGGATCCGGAAGCGGCCGGCGTGTTCGTCGTAGGACTCGCGCACCTCGGCCCTCGCGCCGACGATCTCGGGTACGCGCACGTCCACCGGTCCCTCCCGGAAGCGGTGCTCGCCCGAGCGGATCAGCAGGGAACCATCGGGTTCCGCGTGGAAGCGGAGTTCGGTGGCGAGGTGCTGGTGGGTGCCGAGGTAGTCGACGATGCGGTCGCTCCGGGGGCCGAGCACCATCTGGGCGTCGAAACGGCGGGGGCGGCCGGGCAGGTGGAAGGTGCGCACGAAGGTCACCGTCTCACGGCCGAAGCCGTCGGTGTACGGCACGTTCTCGATGGTGAAGGGGATGTGCCGGCCCTGCCGGGGGATCAGGATGTTCCGGGTCGCGCCGAGCGCCAGGAACGGCTTCACGAAGGCGCCGCCGTGCCAGACGCGGTCCATCACGCCGTGGCCCGTACAGGCCTCGCCGCTCGTCAGGCCGACGGAGAAGCGGCGTCGCAGCTCGGGGTGGAGGCGGTCGAAACCGGCGCCCATCACGGTATGGAAGATCGAGGTCACCGCGGAGTCTCCAGGGTGCTCAGCAGCCGGGGCACACGGGCCGGGGCCGGCGGGGTGCGCAGACAGCGGCGGGCGGCCGGGGTGCGGGCCGACGGCGGGGCGAGGAGCGCGGCGGCGATCGCCGCCACGAGGAGCAGCGGGGACAGGAAGGCTCCCGCGGGTCCGAGCAGGGCGACCGGCTTCAGGGCGAGGGCGGTTCCGGCGACGGCGGTCACCGCCGCCCGGAGCGCCAGTTCCGTCAGCCAGTTGCGGCGGGCGCGCTCGGGGGTGACGCCGTGCTCCAGCCAGATCCGGAGCCGGTCGAAGGACCAGGCCGTCGCCCAGCCCATCAAGGGACGCAGCACCAGCCGGTCCGCGAGCGCGCCGACGCCGCCCCAGCGGGTCCGGTAGTCGTACCCGGTCAGGAAACGCACCCCGTCCCCCTCCCCGCTCCCGTCGGGGACGTAACGCCAGTAACCGCTGCCGTCCGCGAGCAGGGAGAGCGGGTGCGGGCAGGAGAAGCGGAGCGCGGAGGTGCGGGTGCCGTCCGGGCGCTCCTTCTCACCGGCCGAGACGCCGGTGCCGGCGAGGGTGAGGAACGGCAGCACGCGCGTGGCGTAGCGGAAGTGCTGCGGATCGCCCCCGGCGCGCGGGAGGTGGCGGATCTCGGTGAAGCGCAGGTCCCAGCGCTGGTGCTCGGCCGGGTCCTGGGTGCGCGCCCACAGCTCGTCGAGATCCGCGTGGACGCGTGTCTCTCTGTACAGCCTCATGTCGCCCCCTGTCAGCAGCATGTTTGAGCGAGTGCTCAAATGCTGCGGTGGGGAGCGTACGTCGTTTTGAGCGAACGCTCAACGGTGGGGTGTCGCACGGGCTCCGATCGAAGGGCGAGACAGAGCTGACCGGCATGTGACCGGCCGGTAGGGTCTGGTGCGTGTCGAAGCCGCTCAGTCTCTCGTTCGATCCCATCGCCCGCGCCGACGAACTCTGGAAGCAGCGCTGGGGGAGCGTGCCGTCCATGGCCGCGATCACCTCGGTCATGCGCGCCCACCAGATCCTGCTGGCCGAGGTCGACGCGGTCGTCAAGCCGTACGGGCTCACCTTCGCGCGGTACGAGGCGCTGGTGCTGCTGACCTTCTCGAAGGCCGGCGAGCTGCCGATGTCCAAGATCGGCGAGCGGCTCATGGTGCATCCCACGTCCGTGACGAACACCGTGGACCGGCTGGTGCGGTCGGGTCTGGTCGCCAAGCGCCCCAACCCCAACGACGGCCGCGGCACCCTCGCGAGCATCACCGACCAGGGACGCGAGGTCGTCGAGGCGGCCACCGCCGACCTGATGGCGATGGACTTCGGCCTCGGCGCCTATGACGCCGCGGAGTGCACGGAACTGTTCGCGATGCTCCGGCCGCTGCGCCTCGCGGCGGGGGACTTCGCAGAGGAGTGAAGGGTGTCGCAGCGGTCGACCGGAAGATGCCGCTTGTAGTTCTGTTCGCGACATGGTGGCGGCAGATCAATCGCCGTTCTTGAACAACCGGTCGGCGAGCAGGAGCGCGAGGGGACCGGCGGGCAGGAGGAAACGGCCTTCGGCGGCTGCGGTGACGGCGTCGGTCAGGGGCCACCAGGTGAGTTTGAAGTCCTCTTCGGTGTCATTGAGTTCCTGAGGGCCGAGGGTGAGTTCCTCGGCGAGGTAGAGGGAGATCCGGGCGTCGCTTCCGAGGGTGATGGCGTAGGTGCCGAGGTGACGCCATTTCGCGGCGGTGACACCCGCTTCTTCCCGGAGCTCGCGGCGGGCACACTGCTCGGGTTTCTCACCGGGGTCCCGTCTGCCTCCCGGGAGGAACATCCCTCCGTGCTGGGCGTTGCGGGAGCTGAGGACGGCGACGCGTCCGCCCTCGTCGAGGGCGACGGTGACGGACGCGTCCTGAAGGTTCGCGCTGTTGGTCATGTGCTCAGTTCTGTCAGGTGGCCGGTGATGGTGTCGGCGAGTTCGCCGGGAGTGCGGTCGTCTGTGTCGATGATGACGGCCGTGGGATCGTCTGCCGCTGCTTTGTCGAAGTTCGCGCGGAGGCGTTCCAGGCGCCCGGGGACCGTGATCATGTCGTGGTCGTCCTGGTTGTAGTCCTTCTTGCCGGCCATTCGGGTGTGGAGCGTTCGGTTGGTGCACCGCAGATAGAACGTGCGGTCGGGGGCGGGGAGGTACGGGCGGAACGGGGCGAGCAGTTCCGTGACTTGAGGTATGTCGAGTTCGTGGACGGCAGAGTGGTAGGCGAGCACCGACGACACATAGCGGTCGGAGACCACGGGTCCGCGTTCGAGGTGGTTCCGGATGATGTCGGAGGCGTGGAGGACGCCGGAGAGATAGAACGCGAACTGCGGCAGGGCGTGCGTGTTCGCGTTCATGATCGGCGCCCACGGCATGTAGAAGTCGGGCACGGTATGCAGGGTTCAGGCGCTCCGCGAGAAGGCGGGCGAGGGTGGATTTCCCGATGCCGGAGATCCCTTCCAGGACGATGAACGGACCGTTCCCACGGGTGGGGGCGCCGGGAGTGTAGGCGCCGTACAGGGGGCTCACAAGGTGCCCTCGGTGAAAGCGGACAGGTGGCGTGCGACCGCCGAAGCGGTGTTCACCTGCTTGGCGAGGAAGGGCCGGAGGTCCAGGCGTAGATCATCACGCAGGAGACACGGCTGTACTCCACCGGCGTGGTCCATGCGCAGCGACCAGAGCCCTTCGACGCATCGTGGCTTGAGGGGGCAGGTACCGCACTGTCCGACATGGTGGCGCCCCAGGTCCCGCTGGATGATGTCGACCTCTACGCCGTCGACGCGGAAGACGCGGCGGCCCTGGCCGACTCCGGCGAACTCCTCGCGGTGTGGGACGGCAAGCCCGCCCGGGGCTTCGGCGGTACCGCGGACGTGGTCTCGTACGCGGAGCGGAGCGGCACCCCGGTGCGGGTCCTGTGGCCGGAGGGCGCCACCCGCTGATCACCACCGCAATGCGCTGGCCTGCACTTCCCGAGGGGCAGGCCGCCGAGCCGCCGACGATCTCGGAAGCAGCGCCAGGGAAGTGTGCCGACATTCGCCGCCCTCGGCCCGTTGCCTTGGGCAGCGGGACTTCGAGGCGAGTGACCCGGGACAAGATCTCCTGGAACGGCCCGTTACGCTCGTGCCATGAAGAAGAGCGTGCTGACCCGCTACCGGGTCATGGCCTACGTCACCGGTGTCCTGCTGGTCCTGCTGGTTTTCGGCATGATCGGCAAGTACGCGCTCAAGATGGACGGCGCGGCCGACTTCACGCAGGTGGTCAGCATCGCCCACGGCTGGCTGTACGTCATCTACCTGATCTTCGCCTTCGACCTCGGCTCCAAGCTGAAGTGGCCGGTCAAGAAGCAGATCTGGGTGCTGCTGGCCGGCACCGTTCCCACGGCGGCCTTCTTCGTGGAGCGCAGGATCAGCCGTGAGCTGGAGGCCGGGGCCGCCGACGGGGCGCCCGCGGTCGCCAAGGCGTAACGTTTCGGGCCTCGACACCGCCGCATGGAGCAGCGTGCGGCGGTCAGCCATCGACATTTACTAGGACGTCCAAGTAAATTCGAGGTATGGACGCTGACGCCATCGAGGAGGGCCGCCGTCGCTGGCAGGCCCGGTACGACGCCGCGCGCAAGCGCGACGCAGACTTCACCACGCTCTCCGGCGACCCCGTGGAGCCGGTGTACGGGCCCCGGCCCGGTGACGCCTACGAGGGGTTCGAGCGGATCGGCTGGCCGGGGGAGTACCCCTTCACCCGCGGCCTGTACCCGACCGGCTACCGGGGGCGCACCTGGACGATCCGGCAGTTCGCCGGGTTCGGGAACGCCGAGCAGACCAACGAGCGCTACAAGATGATCCTGGGCAACGGCGGCGGCGGGCTGTCCGTCGCCTTCGACATGCCCACGCTCATGGGACACGACTCCGACGACCCGCGCTCCCTGGGTGAGGTCGGGCACTGCGGGGTGGCCATCGACTCGGCCGCCGACATGGAGGTCCTGTTCAAGGACATCCCGCTCGGGGACGTGACGACCTCGATGACGATCAGCGGGCCGGCCGTGCCCGTCTTCTGCATGTACCTCGTCGCCGCCGAGCGCCAGGGCGTGGACCCCGCCGTGCTCAACGGCACGCTGCAGACGGACATCTTCAAGGAGTACATCGCCCAGAAGGAGTGGCTCTTTACGCCCGAGCCGCATCTGCGCCTCATCGGCGACCTGATGGAGCACTGCGCGGCCGGCATCCCTGCCTACAAGCCGCTCTCCGTCTCCGGCTACCACATCCGCGAGGCCGGATCGACGGCCGCCCAGGAGCTGGCGTACACGCTCGCGGACGGCTTCGGGTACGTGGAACTGGGGCTCAGCCGCGGACTCGACGTGGACGTGTTCGCCCCCGGCCTGTCCTTCTTCTTCGACGCACACCTCGACTTCTTCGAGGAGATCGCCAAGTTCCGCGCCGCGCGCCGCATCTGGGCCCGCTGGATGCGGGACGTGTACGGCGCGCAGAGCGAGAAGGCGCAGTGGCTGCGGTTCCACACCCAGACCGCGGGCGTCTCGCTGACCGCCCAGCAGCCGTACAACAACGTCGTGCGCACCGCCGTCGAGGCGCTCGCCGCTGTCCTCGGCGGGACCAACTCCCTGCACACCAACGCCCTGGACGAGACGCTCGCGCTGCCCAGCGAGCAGGCCGCCGAGATCGCCCTGCGCACCCAGCAGGTGCTCATGGAGGAGACCGGTGTCGCCAACGTGGCCGACCCGCTCGGCGGTTCCTGGTTCGTCGAACAGCTGACGGACCGGATCGAGGCGGACGCGGAGAGGATCTTCGAGCAGATCAAGGAACGCGGCCTGCGCGCCCACCCCGACGGGCGGCACCCGATCGGCCCCATCACCTCCGGCATCCTGCGCGGCATCGAGGACGGCTGGTTCACCGGCGAGATCGCCGAGGCGGCGTTCCGCTACCAGCAGTCCCTGGAGAAGGGCGACAAGAACGTCGTCGGCGTCAACGTCCACACCGGCTCGGTCACCGGCGACCTGGAGATCCTGCGGGTCAGCCACGAGGTGGAACGCGAGCAGGTACGCACCCTCGGCGAGCGCAAGGCCGCCCGCGACGACGCGGCGGTCCGCACGGCCCTGACCGCCATGCTCGACGCGGCCCGCTCCGGCGCCAACATGATCGAGCCGATGCTGGACGCGGTCCGCGCCGAGGCGACCCTGGGCGAGATCTGCGACGCGCTACGGGACGAGTGGGGGGTGTACACGGAGCCCGCGGGCTTCTGACCGGACGGCCGGACGGCTGAATGGCCGGACGGCTGAATGGCCGGGCGGCTGGATGCCCGGACGGCGCACGGGCCCGGTCCGGCAGCGGGGTGTCTCCCGCTACGGGCCGGTACCGGCCGCGACGAGGCCCGACAGCAGGACCCGGGTGAAGCCGTGCAGCCACTCCTCGTCCACCGGCTGCCCGCTGACCAGCGTGCGGTGCACCACCGCGCCGGCCACCATGTCGAAGATCAGGCCCACGGTGCGGGCCGCCTCGTCCGGGTCCGGCTCGGGCGGCAGCTCGCCGCGGTCCTGGGCGCGCGCCCGGCCGGTGCGGACCAGGCGCTTCTGCCGCTCGACGATCGAGACGCGGATGCGCTCGCGCAGCGCCTCGTCGAGGACGGACTCCGCGATCACCGCCATCAGCCCGCTTCTGGCCTCCGGGCGGGACAGCAGCGCCGCGAACTGCAGGACCACGCCCTCGATGTCCGCGGCGAGGCTGCCGCGGTCGGGGAGTTCGAGTTCGTCGAAGAGCTCGGCGACCGCGTCCACCACCAGTTCGTTCTTGCCCGCCCAGCGCCGGTAGAGGGTCGTCTTGGCGACCCCCGCGCGGCTCGCGACGTCGCCCAGGGTGAGCCCGGACCAGCCCAGTTCGACCAGCGCCTCCCGGGTCGCGGCCAGGATCGCGGCGTCGGCGGCGGCACTGCGCGGACGTCCGGGGCGGCCGGCGGTCGTGCGGCTCTGCATCGCACGACCATAACCGCCTCCCTGTGCGCGCTCGTATGCCTGCGCGTGTCCACGTACCCGTGCGTGTTCGGGTGTCCGTGAGGGAGATCACCGGGGCGGGGGGCTGCCTCGTACGCAGCACTCCGTATTACGCTACGACTCGTAGCGAAAGCGTGGGGTCACTCGGAGGCCGACGCGCTCGAGCGACGACCACCGGCGTGGGGTGGGGACCCGGCGTCCGACAGTGCGGCGACCAACAACGCCCGGACATCCGGGTTTTCGGGCGCTTTTCACAGACACGCGGGGGACGGGGGAGGATAGACGCATGCAGCCACGGAACATGTCCATGAGCGGAGTCGTCGACCTCGCCGCGGTGAAGGCGGCCCAAGAGGCCAAGACGAAGGCGGAGCAGGCCCGCGCGGAAGCGGTCCGGCAGGGTGGTGGGGGTGCCGTCTCCCCGGCCGACCTCGTCATCGACGTCGACGAGGCCGGCTTCGAGAGCGACGTCCTGCAGCGGTCCGCCGAGGTCCCGGTCGTCATCGACTTCTGGGCCGAGTGGTGCGAGCCCTGCAAGCAGCTGAGCCCCGTCCTGGAGCGGCTCGCCGTCGAGTACAACGGGCGCTTCCTCCTTGCCAAGGTCGACGTCGACGCCAACCAGATGCTGATGCAG
Organism: Streptomyces chlorus; assembly: GCF_042655885.1. Taxonomy (NCBI): domain Bacteria; kingdom Bacillati; phylum Actinomycetota; class Actinomycetes; order Kitasatosporales; family Streptomycetaceae; genus Streptomyces; species Streptomyces chlorus. The sequence continues at coordinate 22,438 of NZ_JBHSOA010000064.1, read as the reverse complement.
CAGTTCGGGATCCAGGGCATCCCGGCGGTGTTCGCGGTGGTGGCCGGGCAGGCGCTGCCGCTCTTCCAGGGGGCCGCGGGCGAGGCGCAGATCCGCCAGACCCTGGACCAGTTGGTGCAGGTCGCCGAGGAGCGTTTCGGCCTGACCGGACTCACCGTCGACCCCGACGCCGTGCCCGGGGGCGGGGGTGGCGGCGCCGCCCCGGAGGCCGAGGAGCCCGTCGGTCCGTACGACGCCCTGCTGGAGGCCGCGGTGCAGGCGCTGGACGCCGGTGACCTGGGCGGCGCGATCCAGGCCTACAGGAACGTGCTCAGCGACGACCCGGGCAACCCGGAGGCGCAGCTGGGTCTCGCCCAGGCCGAACTGCTCCAGCGGGTGCAGGGCCTGGACCCGCAGCAGGTGCGTGCGGACGCCGCCGGCAACCCCAAGGACATCGGGGCGCAGATCACCGCCGCCGACCTGGACCTGGTGGGCGGTCATGTCGAGGACGCCTTCGGCCGGCTCATCGAGACGGTGGGGCGTACGGCGGGCGACGACCGCGATGCCGTACGGGTACGGCTGCTGGAGCTGTTCGAGGTGGTCGGCGCCGATGACCCGCGGGTCGTCGCCGCGCGCCGGGCACTGGCACGCGCCCTGTTCTGAACAGGGCGGGCACCTGGTTTCCGGCCCCCGAAAGGTGGTTTCCGGACGCGTGATGCCCGAGTGAAGGAATGGCCGACGGAGGCCGGTGCGGCCGCGCTTTGCTGAAACTTGGCAATCGCGGCCGCTGTTACTGCGAGTAAGTCGCCCGCGTTGATCTGTCGGATTCTGTCCACCGATCAACTGCTTTGTGAGCCCCCTCCAGGGCACCCAGGGTCGCCGTCCGGTACCGGCGAGTCGTCCCTCGACCATCCGGCCGTTACTGGCAAGTAACGAACCCCCTTGTGCAGGCGGCGAGAATGCACCACGATCGGCGACGCTCGGTCCCTTGCTCGTACCCCGACATCCGGTCGGGACGCGGGTGTTCCTGGGTCCCCACCGAGCAGAACCGGCGGCAGTGGAGCCGGTTCTTGGGCAGGGGGGTCTTCGCCCACCCGGTGAAGCCTGTCCAGCAGGTTGTGCGTGATGTGTGTCAGGCGCGACCAGTGGTTGTCGCTCGGGGGTGAGCGCCGGTGGTTCGGACGCTTCGTGCGCTGCCGAGCGCGGCGCTCTCCTTCCCGAGGACGTAGTGCTTCTCCCATCCCTGCCTGGCCGTCTGCCGACTGGCGGCGCGTCAGAGCAGGAGATGTACGTCCGAGAAGGAGGAAATATGGAGTCCCAGGTGCGTGGCGGGACCAGATGGAAGCGGTTCGCCGTGGTCATGGTGCCCAGCGTGGTCGCCACGGCCGCGGTGGGCGTCGGCCTGGCGCAGGGTGCCCTCGCGGCGTCGTTCAGCGTGTCGGGCCAGGATTTCAAGGTGACGGCCGATCGCCTCGAGGGCTGGGGTTTTGCCCAGTACGGCGGTATCGACACCGGTTACTCGTCTACCGCGGGTGACGAGAAGACCCAGCACCCGGTGGCGATCTCGTCGTTCGACCGTGCCGAGATCACCAAGATGTGCCAGTCCGTCAAGACGAAGATTCCCGGCATAGGGACGATCTACCTTCGTCTGGACGCGGGTCCGAACGAGAAGAACAAGGTCGAGGCCAAGAACCTCTACATCGACGTTGCTCAGCTCGAGGCCGATGCGACCTTCACCAACATCGACATCGGTGTCGCGGTCAAGGACAAGACCCGCGGACCCGCGGTGAAGCAGGGCGAGAGCGTACTGCCGGGCGGCTTCGCCCAGCAGGCGGAGAAGGCCGACCTCACCAACGTCAAGCAGACGGCGTGGGCGACCACGGCCGGGACGTTCAAGCTCAGCGGCCTGAAGATGCGTCTGGGCACGGACCCCAAGATGGAGTGCTACTGACGGTCTCCGCTCCGGAGACGTCCTCGGCCGGCTGAGCGGCCGAGTGGGGGGGGCGGAGAAGCGGTCGCTTCTCCGCCCCCACACCCAGCCCGGTGCTTCGTACCCGGGTGTTCGCACAGACTCAGACATTCCGGCTTCTCCACCCCCAGGCCGAGCCGGTAGGTAACTTCACCGGACCAGGGAGCTGTATTCCATGAGTGCCGAGACTCCGGTCCAGAGCGCCGGGACTTTCACCCGGCTGCGTCTGCGATTCCGTGACTGGCGGGGCCACCGGCCGTTCTGGGCGGGCCTGTTCACCCTGCTCGGCGGGGTGCCCATCGCCTACTTCCCCTACGCCACGCTGAAGCTGGGCCACATGTCGATCGCCATGGCGACGACCGCCGGCGCGGGCTCTCTGATCATCGGTGTCCTGCTGATCACGCTGGGTCTGACCATGTGGTTCCAGCAGGCCACCCGCATCTTCGCCGGTGTGGCGTCGATCCTCCTGGCCCTGGTGTCCCTCGTGGTCTCCAACATAGGTGGCCTCGGGGCCGGCTACCTGCTCGCGATGATCGGCGGTGCGCTGGCCCTGGCCTGGGTGCCGGACAAGCCGCAGAGCGAGGCGGGCGGGCGCTGGAAGTTCTTCGGTGGACCGTCCGGCAACGGTGCTCGCAAGGACGTCCCCCAGGGCACGCCCGAGGGCACCGCGGGCGCGGCGGGGCAGCCGCATCCGCCGTACGAGGCCGGCGAGCTCGGGGAGGCGGACGACGCCCGGATCGAGGACCGCGACAGGGGACACCGTGTCGGCTGACGAGATGCGCGACCGGAGCGCTGCCGCGGCCCTGACCCCGGACAGAAGAGGGCCACGCCACGCGGCCCCCAGGAAGCCGCTGTTCACCAGGTTCCACATGCCTGCCGGGAAGGCGATAGCCCTCGCGGCGATGCCGACCGCGGTCCTGATGGGCATGGGGTTCACGCCGACGCTGGCCCAGGCCGACGAGCAGCCGAAGTCCAGGAGCCTGACCGCCGACGAGTACAAGGACTGCGTGGCGGCCCTGGAGGACACCGAGGACGGCGCGCCCTCCTCGGCCGGCCCGTCCGCGTCGGCGAGTGACACGGCCTCCCCCGACGAGGAGGCCCCCGCCACGGAACCGAGCCCCTCGGTCTCCGCCGGCGACGACCCGGCCGAGGACTCCGGTACGGGCACGGGCACGGGCACGGGCACGGGCACGGGCAAGAACTCGTCCTCTTCGCCGGATTCAGGTTCCGACGGCAAGGACGGCAAGAACGAGGCCGCGCCCGCCCCCTCCGAAGCCTCCGGCGACGGGGCCGAGGAGCCCGATCCGTCCCCCTCGGAGACCGACCGCAACGCCCTGGAGGAGGTCGGCGACGCCCTCACCGACCTCCTCACCCCGAAGGACAAGAAGACCGACGAGGCAACCGCGAGCCCCGCCCCGTCGGCCTCCGCGTCCGCCACGGGCAGCGCCGCAGAGGACGAGGCGGACACGGCGGAGGAATCCGCCGGGAAAGCCACCGAGAAGGCCGCCGAAGCCGCCGAGGACGCCGCCGAGGAACCCGCCGACCCGGCGGACGAGGCAGCCGGAGGGGCGGCGGAGGAGGAGGAACCCGCTGCGGAGGCCGGCGAGGCCACCGCGACCCCGGAGGCCACCGCCTCGCCGAGCCCCTCCGCGAGCGCCACGACCGACGTCGACGACTGCCCGGTCGCCACCGACGCCGAGGGCGGGGTCGACAACAAGATCCTGCTGCCCGAGGACCCGTGGTTCCTGAACGCCAGCTCGCTGACGCTGAAGGGCGCCGACTACCAGGGCATCGTCGAGGTGCGGACCGCGAGCGGCAAGACCAAGAAGGTCCTGAAGTACGTCATCTCCAAGGGCACCGACATCGGCGACCTGCACCAGACGGTCGAGGACAAGATGTCCGGCAAGACCCACCACGTGCAGGCGGCCAAGGGGTCGATGTCCACCATCCGCGACGGCGACACCGTGATGTACACGGAGAGCATCTCCGGCAAGCTGCTCGGGCTGATCCCGGTCACCTTCGACCCGGAGAACCCGCCGCCGCTCAACATCCCCCTGATCCACTTCACGGATGTGACGGTCCAGCAGGCCGGCCAGTTCGGCGGGACCCTGCACATCCCCGGGCTGCGCCAGTACATCGACTGAGTACCGGCCGGAGCATCCGGCCGGGCACCCGTCAGAACCCTTCCGGGAGCCGCGGAAGACACCGAGGGCGCCCCTGCTTTCCCAGGGGCGCCCTCGGTGTCCGTGCACGTGCTGCGCGGATCAGCTCGTCGCGTCGCCCATGTGGTGGACGCGGACCATGTTGGTGGTGCCGGGGACGCCGGGCGGGGAGCCGGCGGTGATCACCACGATGTCGCCCTCGTCGAAGCGGTGCAGCCGGACCAGTTCCTGCTGGACCAGGTCGACCATCTCGTCCGTGCTGTTCACGAACGGCACGACGTGCGACTCCACGCCCCAGCTGAGCGTGAGCTGGTTGCTGGTGGACTCGTCGGTGGTGAACGCCAGGATCGGCTGGCTCGCGCGGTAGCGGGACAGCCGGCGGGCGGTGTCGCCGGACTGGGTGAAGGCCACCAGGCCCTTGCCGCCGAGGAAGTCGGCGATCTCGGCGGCGGCACGGGCCACCGAACCACCCTGCGTGCGCGGCTTCTTGCCGGGCACCAGCGGCTGCAGGCCCTTGGACAGCAGCTCCTGCTCGGCCGCCTGGACGATCTTCGACATCGTCCGCACGGTCTCGTTCGGGTACGCGCCCACGCTCGACTCGGCCGACAGCATGACCGCGTCCGCGCCGTCCAGGATCGCGTTGGCCACGTCGGAGGCCTCGGCGCGGGTCGGGCGCGAGTTGGTGATCATCGACTCCATCATCTGGGTCGCCACGATCACCGGCTTCGCGTTGCGCCGGCAGAGCTCGATCAGGCGCTTCTGCACCATCGGGACCTTCTCGAGCGGGTACTCGACGGCGAGGTCGCCGCGGGCGACCATCACACCGTCGAACGCCATCACGACGTCCTCCATGTTCTCCACCGCCTGCGGCTTCTCCACCTTGGCGATGACGGGCACCCGGCGGCCCTCCTCGTCCATCACGCGGTGGACGTCGGCGACGTCCTTGGCGTCCCGGACGAAGGACAGGGCGACCATGTCGCAGCCCATGCGCAGCGCGAACCGCAGGTCCTCGATGTCCTTCTCGGACAGCGCGGGCACGTTCACGGCCGTGCCGGGCAGGTTGATGCCCTTGTGGTCGGAGATGACGCCGCCCTCGATGACGATCGTCCTGACCCGGGAGCCCTCGACGTCCAGCACCTTCAGCTCGACGTTGCCGTCGTTGATCAGCACCTGGTCGCCGCGGGAGACATCACCGGGCAGGCCCTTGTAGGTCGTCCCGCAGATCGTCCGGTCGCCCGGGACGTCCTCGGTGGTGATGGTGAACTCGTCACCGCGCGTCAGCTCGACGGGACCCTCGGCGAAGGTCTCCAGACGGATCTTCGGGCCCTGGAGGTCGGCGAGGACACCGATGGCCCTGCCCGTCTCCTTGGCGGCGGCACGGACCCTGTCGTACCTGCCCTGGTGTTCGGCGTGCGAGCCGTGGCTGAAGTTGAAGCGGGCCACGTTCATGCCGGATTCGATCAGAGCGACGAGCTGCTCGTGGGAGTCGACCGCGGGGCCGAGAGTACAGACGATTTTGGAACGGCGCATGGGACGATCCTATCGGTTTGTTTCGCTCCGGAATATTCCGTCTGGCGGAAGATACATATGAGGAAGCGGCTGCTCAATTGCGCTTTCCGGCCAGTGCGTAGGTCTGTGTGGCGATCTCCATTTCCTCGTCCGTCGGGACCACGGCGACCGCGACCCGCGCACCCTCGGGCGAGACCAGCCGCGGCCCGACGCCGCGCGCGCCGTTGCGCTCGGCGTCGATCTCCAGGCCCAGCCCGGCCAGGCCCGCCACGGCCGCCTCCCGCACCGGTGCGGCGTTCTCACCGACCCCGGCGGTGAACGCCACCGCGTCCACCCGGCCGAGAACGGCGTAATAGGCGCCGATGTACTTCTTCAGACGGTGAATGTAGATGTCGAACGCGAGCTTCGCCTCTTCGTCACCCGCGTCGACCCGGCGGCGGATCTCCCGCATGTCGTTGTCACCGCACAGGCCGACCAGACCGCTCTTCTTGTTGAGAAGAGTGTCGATCTCGTCGACGGACATTCCGCCAACGCGCGTCAAATGGAAGATGACGGCCGGGTCCATGTCTCCCGACCGGGTACCCATCACCAGCCCTTCCAAGGGCGTCAGCCCCATCGAGGTGTCCACGCACCTCCCGCCCCGCACCGCCGAGGCGGACGCCCCGTTGCCCAGGTGCAGCACGATGACGTTCACATCCTCGGACGCCTTCCCGAGCAGCCGGGCCGTCTGACGGGACACGTACGCGTGCGAGGTGCCGTGGAAGCCGTAGCGGCGGATCCGGTGCTCGTCGGCGGTCCGCACGTCGATCGCGTAGCGGGCGGCCGACTCCGGCATCGTGGTGTGGAAGGCGGTGTCGAAGACGGCGACCTGCGGCAGGTCCGGGCGCAGCGCCATCGCGGTGCGGATGCCCGTCAGGTTGGCCGGGTTGTGCAGCGGGGCAACCGGGATGAGCCGCTCGATCTCGGCGAGCACCGCGTCGTCGATGACGGTCGGCTCCGTGAAGTGCATCCCGCCGTGCACCACCCGGTGCCCGATCGCGGCCAGCTCGGGGGAGTCCAGCCCCAGCCCGTCGACTGCCAGCTCCTCGGCCATCGCCTTCAGGGCGGCCTCGTGGTCCGCGACCGGACCGGTCCGCTCCCTGGGCTCCCCGCCCGACGCCGACGGCGTGTGCCGGACCAGCGAGGTCCGCTCACCGATCCGCTCGACCAGGCCGGACGCGAGCCGGCTGCGGTCGTTCATCTCCAGCAGCTGGTACTTCACCGACGAGGAACCGGAGTTGAGGACGAGGACACGAGAAGGAGGGGCCGAGCGCAGCTCGTCGGGCAGGGCGGTGACGGGTGACGGGTGGGCGCTCACTGGGTGGCTGCCTTCTCGCTCGGGGCTGACGCCGGGGCGGGGGACTGGGCCTGGATGGCCGTGATGGCGACGGTGTTCACGATGTCCTGGACGAGGGCGCCCCGGGACAGGTCGTTGACCGGCTTGCGCAGACCCTGGAGCACCGGGCCGACCGCGACCGCGCCGGCCGAGCGCTGCACGGCCTTGTAGGTGTTGTTGCCGGTGTTCAGGTCGGGGAAGATCAGCACGGTCGCCTGCCCGGCGACCTCGGAGTCCGGCAGCTTGGTCGCCGCGACCGACGGCTCCACGGCCGCGTCGTACTGGATCGGCCCCTCGACCCGCAGGTCGGGGCGGCGCGCGCGGACCAGCTCGGTCGCCTCGCGCACCTTGTCGACGTCGGCGCCGGAGCCCGACGTACCCGTCGAGTACGACAGCATCGCGATCCGCGGCTCCACCCCGAACCGCGCGGCCGTGGCCGCCGACTGCACGGCGATGTCGGCGAGCTGCTCGGCGTCCGGGTCGGGGTTGACCGCGCAGTCGCCGTAGACCAGGACCCGGTCGGCCAGGCACATGAAGAAGACGGACGAGACGATCGACGCATCCTGCCGGGTCTTGATGATCTCGAAGGCCGGCCGGATGGTCGTGGCCGTGGAGTGCACCGAGCCGGACACCATGCCGTCGGCGAGCCCTTCCTGCACCATCAGCGTGCCGAAGTAGTTCACGTCCGAGACGACGTCGTAGGCCAGTTCGACGCTGACGCCCCGGTGCGTGCGCAGGGCGGCGTACTTCTCGGCGAAGGCGTCGCGCAGCTCGGAGGTGGCCGGGTCGATCAGCTGGGTGTCGCCGAGGTCGATGCCGAGGTCGGCGGCCTGCTTGTGGATGCGGTCGACCGGCCCGAGCAGGGTGAGGTCGCACACGCCCCGGCGCATCAGCACCTCGGCCGCGCGCAGCACCCGCTCCTCGTCGCCCTCGGGCAGGACGACCCGCTTCAGGTCGGAGCGGGCCTGTTCGAGCAGCTTGTGCTCGAACATCATCGGCGTCACCCGGTCGCTGCTGGGCGCGGAGACCCGCCGGGTGAGTTCGGCGGTGTCGGCGTACCGCTCGAAGAGGCCGAGCGCGGTCTCCGCCTTGCGCGGGGTGGCCGCGTTCAGCTTCCCCTCCAGGGAGAACAGCTGCTCGGCGGTGGGGAAGCTGTTGCCGGGCACCGACAGCACCGGGGTGCCGGGGGCGAGGCGGGCGGCGAGGGTGAGGATGCGGTCGCCGGGCACCTCGTCCAGGGTGAGCAGCACGCCCGCTATCGGCGGGGTGCCGGCGCTGTGCGCGGCCAGCGTGCCGACGACCAGATCGGCGCGGTCGCCCGGGGTGACGACCAGGCAGCCGGGGGTCAGGGCGGCGAGGAGGTTGGGCAGCATGGCGCCGCCGAAGACGAAGTCCATGGCGTCGCGGGCCAGTCCGGAGTCGTCGCCGAGCACCACCTTCGCGCCGAGGGTGTGGGCGATCTGGGCCACCGTGGGGGCGGCGAGCGCGGGTTCGTCGGGGACGACGTAGCAGGGCACGGGCAGCCGGGAGGCGAGCCGCTCGGCGATCTCGTCGCGGTCCTCGCGGGCGACCCGGTTGACCACCATGGCGAGCACGTCGCAGCCCCGGTTGTGGTAGGCGCGGTAGGCGTTGCGGGTCTCGTCGCGCACCGACTCGGAGGTCTGCCTGCGGCCGCCCACCACCGGGATCACCGAGGCGCCGAACTCGTTGGCGAGGCGGGCGTTCAGGGACAGCTCGTCGGGGAACTGGGTGTCGGCGTAGTCGGTGCCGAGGACGAGGACGACGTCGTACTCGCGGGCGACCAGGTGGAACCGGTCGACCAGCGTCGACACCAGTTCGTCGGGGCCGCGTTCGGCCTGGAGGGCGGACGCCTCCTGGTAGTCCATGCCGTAGACGGTCGCCGGGTCCTGGGTGAGCCGGTAGCGGGCGCGCAGCAGCTCGAAGAGGCGGTCCGGGCCGTCGTGCACCAGGGGACGGAAGACGCCCACCCGGTCGACCTGCCGGGTCAGGAGTTCCATCACTCCCAGGTCGACGACCTGGCGGCCGTCGCCACGGTCGATGCCGGTGACGTACACACTGCGGGTCACGCGTGCTCCGTTTCGTCGGGGTCTCGCGGTGCTTTTGGCCCTGCGGACCGGAGCCCTCCCGGCGCCGGCCGACACCCGCCCGCCGGGGTGGGCGGATCCTCCTCGACAGTACCTCCGCCGCTGGTGGGGGTGCCCGGCCGAGGGGCCGGGCACGCGGCCGGGACGCGTGGCAGGAACGGGGCGGCCGGGGTGTGCCCCGAAGGGGCCGAAGGAGCCGGGAAGGGAGCCGGACCCGGGCCGGGGGCGGTGGGCAGGACGGTGGGCAGGACGGGGAGAGGCAGGGGAGTCGGAACCCGGGGGGAGGGAGGGGGCCCCGGTGCGCCGGGCGGCATGGAACAATCGGAGACGGCTCACCGGTATCCCCAGCGACCAGGAGACGACTGCACGATGCGTATCGGAGTTCTCACCGCAGGCGGCGACTGCCCCGGCCTGAACGCAGTGATCCGGTCGGTCGTGCACCGAGCGGTCGACCATTACGGCGACGAGGTCATCGGCTTCGAGGACGGCTACGCGGGCCTGCTCGACGGCCGCTACCGCACCCTCGACCTCGACGCGGTCAGCGGCATCCTGGCCCGCGGCGGCACCATACTCGGCTCCTCCCGGCTGGAGCGCGACCGGCTCCGCGAGGCCTGCGAGAACGCCTCGGACATGATCCGCGACTTCGGCATCGACGCGCTCATCCCGATCGGCGGCGAGGGCACACTCACCGCGGCGCACATGCTGTCGGAGGCCGGTCTGCCGGTGGTCGGCGTGCCGAAGACGATCGACAACGACATCTCCTCCACCGACCGCACCTTCGGCTTCGACACCGCCGTCGGCGTCGCCACCGAGGCGATGGACCGGCTGAAGACCACCGCCGAGTCCCACCAGCGGGTCATGGTCGTCGAGGTCATGGGCCGGCACGCGGGATGGATCGCCCTGGAGTCCGGCATGGCCGCCGGTGCCCACGGCATCTGCCTTCCCGAACGGGCCTTCGACCCGGCCCGGTTGGTGAAGATGGTCGAGGAACGTTTCGCCCGCGGCAAGAAGTTCGCGGTGATCTGCGTCGCCGAGGGCGCCCACCCCGCCAACGGCACCATGGACTACGGCAAGGGCGAGATCGACAAGTTCGGCCACGAGCGCTTCCAGGGCATCGGCACGGCACTGGCCCACGAGCTGGAGCGGCGCCTCGGCAAGGAGGCCAGGCCGGTCATCCTCGGCCACATCCAGCGCGGTGGCACGCCGACCGCGTACGACAGGGTGCTCGCCACGCGCTTCGGATGGCACGCGGTGGAGGCCGCGCACCAGGAGCGGTTCGGCCGGATGACCGCGCTGCGCGGGACCGACGTCGTGATGGTCCCGCTCGCGGAGGCCGTCACCGAACTGAAGACGGTCCCGAAGGACCGCATGGACGAGGCCGAGTCGGTCTACTGACGGACGGCCCCGCCCGACCTCGGCGCGGGAGGGCCGTGCCCGCGTCATCGCCCCGGCGCGCGGCCCTACGCGTCATGGCCCCGGCGGACGGTCCTACGGGCCCGTCACCCACCGGTACTGCAACTCCGGCCGCCCCACGGCCCCGTACTGGGGGTGCCGGCCCGCGCGGCCCGCGTCGACCAGGTGCTCCAGGTAGCGGCGGGCGGTGATGCGGGAGATGCCCACCGCCTCCGCCACCCCGCTGGCCGTCAGGCCCTCGTCGGCGTCGCGCAGGGCCAGGGTCACCCGTTCCAGGGTCGGTGCGCTCAGGCCCTTGGGCAGGGCGGCCGGTCCGGGGGCGCGCAGGGCGGCCAGCGCCCGGTCCACCTCGGCCTGGCCGCTGGCCTCGCCCACGGCCGCCCGGAACTCGGCGTACCGCACCAGACGGTCCCGCAGCGTCGCGAAGGTGAACGGTTTCAGCACGTACTGGACGACCCCCAGCGACACGCCCTCGCGCACCACCGTGAGGTCCCGTGCCGAGGTCACCGCGACGACGTCCGCGTGATGCCCCGCGGTCCGCAGCGAGCGGGCCAGCTGCAACCCGTGCACATCGGGCAGGTGCAGGTCGAGAAGGAGCAGGTCGACGGGGGTGCGCTCCAGCATCCGGCGGGCCTCGGCGCCCGTGGCGGCCTTGCCGGCGGCGACGAATCCCGGCACCCGGCCGACGTACATCACATGGGCGTCGGCGGCGACGGGGTCGTCCTCCACCACCAGGACACGGATGGGCGGTCTGCCGGTCATGCCGTGCCTCCCGTGTCCGAGCCCGCCATCGCATCGTTCGCGACCGCACGGTTCCCGGTGGCGGCCCGCAGCGGAAGGCGTACCTCGAAGCGGGCGCCGCTTCCCTCCTCCGACGTCACCGTCAGCGTGCCGCCGTGCCGGTTCACCGCCTGCCGTACCAGCGCCAGGCCCAGCCCGCGCCCGCGCCCGCCCGGCCCCGACGGCTTGGTCGTGAAGCCCCGCTGGAAGACCGCCTCGGTGTGGTCCGGGTCCACGCCCGGACCGGTGTCGGACACCCGGAGGATCAGCTCCGCGCCGGCGTCGGTGAGGGCGGTGACCGCCACCCGGGGACTGATGCCGCCCAGCGCCGCGTCCACGGCGTTGTCGATCAGGTTGCCCAGGATGGTGACCAGGTCCCGGGCGGGCAGGGTGTCCGGCAGCAGCCCGTCGTCCAGCCGGCTGTCCGGCGTGACCAGCAGCTCCACGCCCCGCTCGTTGGCCTGGGCGGTCTTGCCCAGCAGCAGCGCCGCCAGCACCGGTTCGCCCACCGCCGCCACCACCTGGTCGGTGAGCGCCTGGGCCAGTTCCAGCTCGGCGGTCGCGAAGTCCACCGCCTCCTCGGCCCGGCCCAGCTCGATCAGCGAGACGACGGTGTGCAGCCGGTTCGCCGCCTCGTGCGCCTGCGAACGCAGCGCCTGCGTGAAGCCCCGCTCCGAGTCCAGTTCGCCCGTCAGCGACTGGAGTTCGGTCACATCGCGCAGGGTCACCACCGAACCGCGCCGCTCACCGCCCGACACCGGGGAGGTGTTCACCACCAGCACCCGGTCCGCCGTCAGATGCACCTCGTCGACCCGCGGCCGAGAGGCGAGCAGCGCACCCGTCAGCGGTGCCGGAAGACCGAGTTCCGCGACCGACCTGCCCACCACGTCCTCCTTCGGCCCCACACCCAGCAGCTCCCGGCCGCCGTCGTTGATCAACGCCACCCTGTACTGCCCGTCCAGCATCAGGAGCCCCTCGCGCACGGCGTGCAGCGCGGCCTGATGGTAGTCGTGCATGTGGCTGAGTTCGGACGCGTTCATCCCGTGGGTGTGCCGGCGCAGCCGGGCGTTGATCACGTACGTGCCGATCGCGCCGAGCCCCAGGGCGGCGGCCGCGGCCGCGAGCAGCGCGGTCAGCTGGCCCTGCGCAAGCCGGCTGATCGAATCGACCCGTATCCCCGCGCTGACCAGGCCGACGATCCGGTCACCGTCCAGGACCGGGGTGACCGCGCGGACGGACGGGCCGAGGGTGCCGGTGTAGGTCTCGGCGAAGGTGTGGCCCGCGAGGGCGGCAGCGGTGTGGCCGCGGAAGGGCAGACCGATCTGGCCCGGGTCGGGGTGGGTCCAGCGGATGCCCCGCGGATCCATGATCGTGACGAAGTCGATGTCGGTGTCGCGCACCACCGCCAGCGCGTACGGCTGGAGCGTCGCCGAGGGATCGGCGGTACGGATCGCCTCCCGCACCGAGGGGGAGTCCGCGATCGACAGGGCCACCGCCGTGGCCTGGCGGCCCGCCGCCTCCTCCGCCTGGCTGCGGTCGCTGACATAACTGAACAGCGCGTACCCCACCACGAGCACCGCTATCAGCACCGCCTGCATGGCGAAGAGCTGGGCCGCGAGGCTGCGGGGTTTCGGGAGGGTGATGCGCATCCCGTCAGTGTGCATCCCCATGTAGGCGTGAACTAAATGAACGGAAGGGTGACCGCGCTCACAAGGCAGGACATAGTCACGGCAGTCCCCACCCCCCAACCCCACCCCCATCCCCCGGACGTGAGCCGCACGCCGGTGATGCCGACGTCGTCAAGGAGGCCGCCGTGACCAGCACAGCCGATACGGCACCTGCCGCTCCCAAAGTGAAGCGGGACCGCACGCACTATCTCTACATCGCGGTGATCATCGCGGTCGCCCTCGGTATCACCGTCGGTCTGGTCGCACCCGACTTCGCGGTCGAGCTGAAGCCGATCGGCACCGGGTTCGTGAGCCTGATCAAGATGATGATCTCGCCCATCATCTTCTGCACCATCGTGCTGGGCATCGGCTCCGTCCGGAAGGCCGCCAAGGTCGGCGCCGTCGGCGGTATCGCCATGATCTACTTCCTGATCATGTCGCTGGTCGCGCTCGGCATCGGCCTGGTCGTCGGCAACATCCTGGACCCCGGTACGGGCCTCGCGGTCACCGACGCGGTCAAGGAGACCGGTCAGGCCCAGGTCGACGCCGAGGCCAAGGACACCACCGAGTTCCTGCTCGGCATCATCCCGACCACGATCGTGTCCGCGTTCACCCAGGGCGAGGTCCTGCAGACCCTGCTGATCGCCCTGCTGTGCGGCTTCGCGCTGCAGGCCATGGGCAGCGCCGGCCAGCCGGTCCTGCGCGGGATCGAGCACATCCAGCGGCTGGTCTTCCGGGTCCTCGCCATGATCATGTGGGCCGCCCCGATCGGTGCGTTCGGCGCCATGGCCGCGGTCACCGGCTCCGCCGGCGTGGACGCGCTGAAGAGCCTCGCGGTGCTGATGCTCGGCTTCTACATCACCTGTGCGCTGTTCATCTTCGGGATGCTCGGCGCGCTGCTGCGGATCGTCGCGGGTCTGAACGTCTGGTCCCTGTTCAAGTACCTCGGCCGGGAGTTCCTGCTGATTCTGTCCACGTCCTCGTCCGAGTCGGCGCTGCCGCGGCTCATCGCGAAGATGGAGCACCTGGGCGTCAGCAAGCCGGTGGTCGGCATCACCGTCCCGACCGGATACTCCTTCAACCTCGACGGCACCATGATCTACATGACCATGGCCTCGCTGTTCATCGCCGACGCCCTGGGCACGCCGATGTCGATCGGCGAGCAGATCCCGCTGCTGCTCTTCCTGCTGGTCGCCTCCAAGGGCGCCGCCGGTGTCTCCGGTGCGGGCCTGGCGACGCTGGCCGGTGGTCTGCAGTCGCACAAGCCGGCCCTGGTGGACGGCATCGGCCTCATCGTCGGCATCGACCGCCTGATGAGCGAGGCCCGCGCCCTGACCAACTTCGCGGGCAACGCGGTCGCCACGGTGCTGATCGGCACCTGGACCAAGGAGATCGACAAGGAGCGGGTGACCCAGGTCCTCTCCGGCGCCATCCCCTTCGACGAGACCACCCTGCTGGACGACCACGACGGCGGCGGCCCCGCCGACCGTGCCGAGGTCCCCGGAGCGGGCGGCGAGAAGGAACTCGCCAAGGCCTGACAGGGCTGCTTCCTCCTGCTGCACAAGCGCTGCCCCATCAGCGCTTTCCCCGCCGCCGAGCGGCCGGACTCCTTCCCCCGGGAGCCCGGCCGCTCGGCCCTTTTTGTTCGGATTCGTCTCGTCCCGCCTTGCCCTGACGCCGACGTCAAGGCGTACGTTCCCCGGTATGCGAATCGGCGAGCTGGCCGCACGCGCCGGGACCACCACGCGGACGCTGCGGTACTACGAGTCACGGGGACTGCTGCCCGCGCGGCGTACGGGCAACAACCACCGGATGTACGACGAGAACGACCTGAAGCTGCTGCGGCAGATCCGGACGCTCCAGGACTTCGGGTTCGAGCTGGAGGAGACCCGGCCGTTCGTGGAGTGTCTGCGGGCCGGGCACCCCGAGGGCGACTCGTGCCCCGCCTCGCTCGCGGTCTACCGGCGCAAACTGGACGAACTCGACGCCCTCATCGGCGAGCTGCAGACCGTACGGGCAGGTGTCGGGGCGCAGTTGGCGCGGGCGGAAGGGGCGCGGGACGAGCTGGCCGCCGACGCTGCGGTTCCGGGAGGTCCGGAACCGGTGTGCGAACTCGGAGGGCGGCAAGGGTGAGCAGGGCAAAGGGTGTGACCGAGGTGACTGACGCGGACTTCGCGGCGGAGGTGATCGGGGCCGAACTGCCGGTGCTGGTGGAGTTCACCGCCGACTGGTGTCCGCCGTGCCGGCAGATGGCGCCGGTGCTGAGCGCGCTGGCCGCCGAGCAGGGCGAGCGGCTGAAGGTCGTGCAGCTGAACGTGGATGCCAACCCGGCCACCACCAACGCGTACAAGGTGCTGTCGATGCCGACGTTCATGGTGTTCCGGGATGGTGAGCCACTGCGGTCGATGGTGGGCGCCAGGCCCAAGCGGCGGCTGCTGGAGGAACTGGCCGAGGTGATCTGAGCGGCACTGGCACCGGCGCGGGCGGCGCCGGTGCCGTACAAAAGAAACCCCCGGGTAATTGCGCCCGGGGGTTTCTTTTGCGTATATTCGTTGACTCGCGACTTCAATAGGATTGGGTCGCGAGGAAGTTCAGTGAGCACAGTATATCCGGGCGGGAGCCGAATTGTCAAACAGCGAATATCCGGACCGTGAATTCCGACAGGAACAGGAATTCATCGACGGACTGTACGCACGCGTGGACGCCCTGCGCGGTGACACCGAGGTGTCCCTCACGGACGCGCTCGGGCAGGGCAACACGCCCCTGCAGGCCAGGCTGGAGCGCGACATCCTCGTCGCCGAGCGGTCCGGGCTGCTCGCGGCGCTGAACGCGGTGGACGGTTCGCTGTGCTTCGGCCGGATCGACCTCTCCTCCGGCGACACCCACCACATCGGCCGGATCGGCCTGCGCGCCGACGACGCCGAGCGCACCCCCGTCCTCATCGACTGGCGCGCCGACGTCGCCCGCCCGTTCTACCTGGCCACCGGCTACACCCCGATGGGACTGAGGCGCCGCCGGCACATCACCTCCGAGGGGCGCACGGTCACCGCCCTGCACGACGAGATCCTCGACCTCGGTGACGAGACCCGTACCGGCCACGAGGATCCGACCGGCGACGCCGTACTGCTCGCCGCGCTCACCTCCGCGCGCACCGGCCGCATGGGCGACATCGTCCGCACCATCCAGGCCGACCAGGACCGCATCATCCGCGCCCCGCACCGCGGTGTACTGGTGGTCGAGGGCGGCCCCGGTACCGGCAAGACCGCCGTGGCCCTGCACCGCGCCGCCTACCTCCTCTACGAGCACCGCGAGCTGCTGGCCCGCCGCGCCGTCCTGATCGTCGGCCCCAACCCGGCGTTCCTCGGCTACATCGGCGAGGTGCTGCCCAGCCTCGGCGAGACCGGGGTGCTGCTCGCGACCGTCGGCGAGCTGTTCCCCGGGGTGAAGGCCACCCGGGCGGACACCCCCGAGGCCGCCGCCGTGAAGGGCCGGGCCGCCATGGCCGACGTCCTCACCGCGGTCGTCCGCGGCCGGCAGGCGCTGCCCGACCCGGTGACCACCATCGAGCACGACCGCGAGATCCTCATGCTGGACGACGGCCTGGTGCGGGTCGCCCGCGAACGCACCCGCGCCGCCAAGCTGCCGCACAACGCGTCCCGCGAGTACTTCGAGGGCCACATCCTCAACGCACTCACCGACATGGTCGCCGAACGCATCGGCACCGACCCGTACGACGGCAGCAATCTGCTCGACCCCAGCGACATCAGCCAGATCCGCGACGAGCTCGCCGAGAACCCCGAAGTGTGGTCCGCCATCGACCGGTTGTGGCCCCGGATCACCCCGCAGCGACTGATCGCCGACTTCCTCGCCGCACCCGAGGAGTTCCTGCCGGCCGAGGACGCCGCCGCCGTACGCCGCCCGGTGACCCGGCACTGGACCGTCGCCGACGTGCCGCTGCTCGACGAGGCCGCCGAACTCCTCGGCGAGGACGACCGGTGGGTGCGCGAGCGGGCCGACCGGGAGCGGCGGACGCAGATCGCGTACGCCCAGGGCGTCCTGGACGTGTCGTACGCGTCGCGGACCTTCGAGTTCGAGGACAAGGAGGAGGGCGACCCCGAATCCTCCGAGGTGCTGTCCGCGCACGACATCATCGACGCGGAACGCTTCGCCGAGCGGCACGAGGAGGAGGACCACCGCAGCGCCGCCGAACGGGCCGCCGCCGACCGCACCTGGGCGTTCGGCCACATCATCGTCGACGAGGCACAGGAACTGTCGCCGATGGCCTGGAGGCTGCTGATGCGGCGCAGCCCGACCCGCTCGATGACCCTGGTCGGCGACCCGGCGCAGACATCGGAGGCGGGCGGTGTCGGCTCCTGGGAGGACATCCTCGCCCCGTACGTCGAGGACCGCTGGGAGCACACCCGGCTCGGCGTCAACTACCGCACCCCGGCCGAGATCATGGATGTCGCGGCGGCCGTGGTGCGCGCCGAGCACCCCGGCTTCGAGCCGCCCGGCTCGGTCCGCTCCACCGGCGTACGCCCCTGGGTCCGCGCCACCGACGACCTGCCCGACGCCGTCGCCAAGGCCGTCGCGGAACTCACCGCCGGGTCCCCGGGACCCCAGGACGCCCCCGGACCGGACGGCACCCTGCCGGGCCGGCTCGCCGTCATCGCCCCGCGCGACCTGCACCGCGCCCTGGCCGCCCGGCTGGACGGGGTCACGGCGGGCGCGGAACCGGACCTGACGCAGGGGGTCGTGCTGCTCGACCCGCGGCAGGCCAAGGGACTGGAGTTCGACTCCGTCCTCGTGGCCGAACCGGGGCGCTACGGCACCAGCGACCTGTACGTGGCGCTGACCCGCGCCACCCAGCGGCTCGGCGTCCTGCACACCGGACCGCTGCCGAAGCCGCTGGCCGACACCCTGGCGTAGCGCCCGCCCGCCGGTCAGGCCGGGCGCAGCCAGACCGTCGCCAGGGGCGGCAGGGTCAGCCGGATGCTCGCCGGGAACCCGTGCCGCCCCTGCGGCTCCGGCTTGACCGGGTCAGGGTGGGCCACGTCGCCGCCGCCGTAGCGGGCCGCGTCGGTGTTCAGGACCTCGTGCCAGGCGGGCACGTCGTCCGGGACACCGATCAGGTAGTCATGCCGGACCACGGGGGCGAAGTGGGACACCGCGAGCAGCGGGGTGCCGTCCCGGTCGTACCGCAGGAACGCGAGCACGTTGTCCTCGGCCGCGTCCCCGGCCACCCACCGGAAACCGGCGGGCTCGGTGTCCAGCCGCCACAGCGCCGGGGTGTGCGCGTACACGGTGTTGAGGTCGCGCACCAGGTCGCGCACCCCGCGGTGGTCGGCCTCGGCACCGTAGGCCGGATCCAGCAGCCACCAGTCCGGGCCGTGCTGCTCGGACCACTCGGCGCCCTGCGCGAACTCCTGCCCCATGAACAGCAGTTGCTTGCCGGGATGGGCCCACATGAAGCCGAGACAGGCGCGCAGATCGGCGCGCTGCTGCCACCAGTCGCCGGGCATCTTCGACACCAGCGACCGCTTGCCGTGCACGACCTCGTCGTGGGAGATCGGCAGCACGTAGTTCTCGCTGTAGGCGTACGCCATCGAGAACGTCATCTCGTGGTGGTGGTAAGCGCGGTGGACCGGCTCGTGGCTCATGTACTGCAGCGAGTCGTGCATCCAGCCCATGTTCCACTTCAGCCCGAAGCCGAGCCCGCCGAAACCGCTCGGGCCCTCGTGATGGGTGGCCCGGGTGACGCCGTCCCAGGCCGTGGACTCCTCCGCGACCGTCACCACGCCGGGCACCCTGCGGTACACCGTGGCGTTCATCTCCTGGAGGAACGCCACCGCGTCCAGGTTCTCCCGGCCGCCGTGCTCGTTCGGCGTCCACCGGCCGGGCTCGCGCGAGTAGTCGAGGTACAGCATCGAGGCGACGGCGTCCACCCGCAGCCCGTCGATGTGGAACTCCTCGCACCAGTACACGGCGTTCGCCACCAGGAAGTTGCGCACCTCGCGCCGTCCGAAGTCGAACTCCAGGGTCCCCCAGTCGGGATGGGCCGCCCGCAGCGGATCGGCGTGCTCGTACAGCGGCCGGCCGTCGAACTCGGCCAGTGCCCACTCGTCCCGCGGGAAGTGCGCCGGCACCCAGTCCATCAGCACCCCGATCCCGGCCCGGTGCAGCGCGTCCACCAGGTACCGGAAGTCGTCCGGGGTGCCGAGGCGGGCCGTGGGCGCGTAGAAACCGGTGACCTGGTAGCCCCAGGAACCGCCGAAGGGATGCTCGGCGACCGGCATCAACTCGACGTGCGTGAAACCGAGATCCTTGACGTACGCGGGCAGTTGCTCCGCCAGTTGACAGTACGTCAGTCCCGGTCGCCACGACGGCAGGTGCACCTCGTACACCGAGAACGGTGCCTCGTGCGCGGGCACTTCGGCGCGGCGCTCCAGCCACTCGGCGTCCCCCCACGCGTACCGCGAGGACGTGACGACGGACGAGGTGGCCGGCGGGACCTCCGTGCGCCGCGCCATCGGGTCGGCGCGCAGGGTCTTCGAACCGTCGGGCCGGGTGATGTCGAACTTGTACAGCTCGCCCTCACCGACCCCCGGCACGAACAGCTCCCACACCCCCGACGAGCCCAGCGACCGCATGGGGTGCCCGGCGCCGTCCCAGAAGTTGAAGCCGCCCGCCACCCGCACCCCGCGCGCGTTCGGCGCCCACACCGCGAACCGGGTGCCGGTCACCCCCTGGTGGGTCATGGGGTGCGCGCCGAGCGCCGTCCACAGCTCCTCGTGCCGCCCCTCGCCGATCAGATGCAGATCGAACTCGCCGAGCGTGGGCAGCAGCCGGTACGCGTCCTCGACCTCCCGCACCGTCCCCTCGTACGCCACGAGCAGCCGATACGCCGGGACCTCCCGCAGCGGCAGCAGCGCCGAGAAGAACCCGCCCCCGTCGTCGTGCAGCTCGACGGTGAGGCCCCCGGAGACCACGGTGACGGCCAGGGCGTACGGCTTGAACGCCCGGAAGACGACCCCACCGGGCACCGGGTGCGCGCCCAGCACCGCGTGCGGGTCGTGATGCGTGCCGTCCAGCAACCGCTCCCGGTCGGCGGTGCCGAGAGCGGGGGAGAGGGCGAGCTCCACCTCCGGCGGGGCGAGCTGCCCGGCCGCCGGGTGCGCCCCAAAGGCCCGCACCCGCACGGCCTTGGCCTGCTTCGCCTTGCCCTGCTTCAGGGCTCTCTGCTTCGGAGCCCCCTTCTTCGCCACGCCTTTCTTCACGGCACCCTTCTTCGTGGCGCCCTTCTCGGGTATCGCCTGGGCCGCCTTGGCTGCCGCGGGCTTCTTCTTCCGCGCGGCCGTCGGCGGCTCGGCGGGCCGCTGCTCGGCCGGCTGCTCCGGATGCGAACCGCTGGAATCGGGGCGGGGGGTCACGGACGGAGCCTCCTGAGGGAAGGTCGGGCAGGTCAGGTCTGGTCGGGTCCGGCGAGTCTGCGCACCGCCGCCAACGGGACCGGAAGCCACTCGGGCCGGTGCCGGGCCTCGTACAGCACCTCGTAGACGGCCTTGTCCGTCTCGTACGCGCGCAGCATCACGGGATCGGTGCGCGGATCCGCGCCCGCGGCCTCCGCGTAGCCGGAGCAGTACGCCGCCCGGCAGTGCTCGGCCCAGTCCGGCTGCGGCGGGTCCGCGGAGCGGGCCGCGTAGTCGAAGGACCGCAGCATGGCGGCCACGTCCCGGACCACGGGCTGCGGCATCCGCCGCTCGGCGAGCGGCCGGGCCGGTTCGCCCTCGAAGTCGATCAGCGACCACTCTCCCCCACTGCCGGAAGCGGGGGAGGGGCCCCCGGCCGGGGACCGCAGGCACTGGCCGAGATGCAGATCGCCGTGCACCCGCTGGGCGGTCCAGGTCTGTCCCTCGGCGGCCAGGTCGTCCAGGGCGGTGTACGCCGAGCCGAGACCGGTCGCGTACGGCCGCAGCGCGGGCACCGCCCGGACGGCCGCCGCCAGCCGCTCGGCCATGCCGGCGGCCATGGCCCGCAGCCGGCTGTGGCCCAGGGTGACCGTGGGCAGCGCGCGGGCCAGCGCGGTGTGCACCTCGGCGGTGGCCCGCCCCAGCGCCCGTGCCTCGGCGACGAAGTCCTCGCCCTTGGCCAGCTCCCGCAGCGCCAGTTCCCACCCGTCCGTCGCACCCTGCACGAACGGCTGGAGCACGCCCAGCACATGGGTCTCGCCGGGATCGGCCGGGTCCGGGTCCGCGACCAGCCACGCCGTGGGCGGTGGCACCCGCGGGCAGCCCTCGCGGGCCAGCGCCAGCGGCAGCTCCAGATCGGGGTTGATCCCGGGCACGATCCGGCGCAGCAGCTTCAGGATGAACGTATCTCCGTAGACGACGGACGAGTTCGACTGCTCGACCGTCATCAGACGCGGCACCAGACCGGGCCGGATCTCCTGCCCCGGGTCCCGCTCGAAGCGCAGCCCGCCGATCCGGGCCCGGGTGCGCAAGGCCTCCAGGAGCAGTTCGGCGGGCCGGGCGTCGTGCAGGGCCTCGTAGACCGTCCGTCCGGCGAGCGGGCCCTCGCTCACGTGCCCGATCAGCGCGGACGCCAGCCGGGGCGGCAGCGCCTCGCGCACGCCGATCAGCAACTGGTAGCAGTCACCGGGGCGGGCGGCGCCGGCACCGGGGGCGGACGGGACGGACGGGTCGGGCTGGTGAGCACGGACGAGCAGGTGGTACAGGCCCAGCCTGACACCGGGCGGCAGCAGCTCGGTGGCCGCGACCAGGGTGAACCCGGTGACCGGGCGCCCCTTGCCCGCGAACCAGCGCTGTCGCGGCAGCCACTGTCTGAGCAGTGGATCCAGTGAGGCAAGGAGGCCGGGCGGGGGTACGACGGTACGTATGACGGCTTCCGGCATGGAATCGCGTCCTTTCCCCGGGTCGTCGGGGTGTTACTGATGCGTGCCCCGGGCGGGGCGGGAGAAACCGCCCCGCCCCGGGTTCTACGCGGCGTCCCTGCGGAGCCGAAACCAGTAGAAGCCGTGGCCCCCGAGGGTCAGCAGATACGGGAACTCACCCACCGCCGGGAAGCGCACCCCGCCGAACAGCTCGACCGGGTGGCGTCCCTCGAAGGCGCGCAGATCGAGCTCGGTGGGCTGCGCGAAACGGGAGAAGTTGTTCACGCAGAGCACCAAGTCGTCCTCGTACTCCCGCAGGAAGGCGAGGACGGCGGGGTTCGTCGACGGCAGTTCGGTGTAGGTGCCGAGGCCGAAGGCGCGGTTCTGCTTGCGGATCTCGATCATCCGGCGGGTCCAGTGCAGCAGCGACGACGGGGAGGCCATGGACGCCTCGACGTTGATGACCTGGTAGCCGTGGACCGGGTCCATGATCGTGGGCAGGAACAGCCGGCCCGGGTCCGACGACGAGAAGCCGGCGTTGCGGTCGGGGGTCCACTGCATGGGGGTGCGGACGGCGTCGCGGTCGCCG
>NZ_JBHSOA010000063.1:0-4642 GCF_042655885.1 Streptomyces chlorus | reverse complement strand
CGCGTCTGCGGGTCTCGCACGCCTTCCACTCGCCGTTGATGGATCCGATGCTGGAGGAGTTCCGCACGGTCGCGGAGGGCCTGTCGTACGAGGCTCCGCGCATCGCGGTGGTGTCGAACCTGACCGGTGGGATGGCGTCGGCCGAGGAGCTGTGCTCGCCCGGGTACTGGGTGCGTCACGTCCGTGAGGCCGTGCGCTTCGCCGACGGTGTGCGGACCCTCGCCGACCGGGGCGTGACCACGTTCCTGGAGCTGGGCCCGGACGGCGTCCTCGCCGCCATGGCCCAGGAGACGGCACCGCAGGGCGCCGTCGTCGTACCGGTCCTGCGCAAGAACCGCGACGAGGAGACCACCCTCGTCGGCGCGCTCGCCCGGCTGCACGTCCACGGAGCGGGCCCCCGCTGGTCCGCGTTCTTCGCCGGCACCGGAGCCCAGTGGCTCGACCTGCCGACGTACGCCTTCCAGCGCGGCCGTTTCTGGCCGGACGTCATGCCGGGCGTCACCCCCACGGGCGGCGACGTGCAGGACACCCGGACGACGGACCGCGCGTTCTGGGACGCCGTGGAACAGGAGGACTTCGCTTCACTGGAGGCCGCTTTGGACGTCGAGGGCGACGCCCTCTCGAAGGTGCTGCCCGCCCTGTTCGACTGGCGCCGGCAGCAGAACGACGAATCGGTCATGGAGGGCTGGCGCCACCGGATCGTCTGGAAGGCGCTGACTGGCGGAGCCACCGCGAACCGCAAGACCCTGACGGGCACCTGGCTCGCCGTGATACCCGCCGAGTTCACCGAGGACCCCTGGGTGAACGCCGTGCTCGACGCGCTGGGCACCCAGGTCGTACGGCTGGCAGCGGCCGGCCCCGACCGGGCCGCGCTGGCCGGGGAGCTGCGGGCGCGCACCGAGGACGGCACACGCTTCGCCGGTGTCCTCTCGCTCCTGGCCCTGCGGGAGACCGCGGGGGGCAGCGTGCCCGAGGGAGTCGCCCTCACCGCCGTGCTGCTCCAGGCGCTCGGCGACGCCGCCCTCGGGGCGCCGCTGTGGTGCGCCACCCGGGGCGCCGTGTCCGTGAACCGCACGGACACCGTGAACCACCCGCTCCAGGCCGCCGTATGGGGGCTCGGCCGGGTCGCCGCGCTGGAGTACCCGGAGCGCTGGGGCGGTCTGGTCGACCTCCCGGAGACCCTGGACGAGCGCGCCGCGGCGGGCTTCGCCGGAGCACTGGCGGGCTTCGACGGCGAGGACCAGCTCGCGGTACGCACCTCCGCGGTCCTCGCCCGGCGCCTCGTACAGGCCCCCGGCAAGCGGCCCGTCCGCACCTGGGACCCGAACGGCACCGTGCTGATCACCGGAGGCACCGGCGCCCTCGGCGCGCAGGTCGCCCTCCGGCTCGCCAAGGACGGCGTCCAGCACCTGGTCCTGCTCAGCCGCAGCGGCCTCGCGGCGCCGGGCGCCGACGCACTGCGGGCCCAGCTCGACGGGCTCGGCACCACGGTCACCGTCGCGGCCTGCGATGTCGCGGAACGCGCCCAACTGGCCGCCGTACTCGCGGACATCCCGGCCGAGCACCCGCTCACCGGAGTGATCCACGCCGCCGGTGTGCTGGACGACGGAGTGCTCGACCGGCTCACCCCGGAGCGGTTCGAGGCGGTCTTCCGCTCGAAGGTCACCTCGGCCCTCCTGCTCGACGAACTGACCCGTGGATGGGACCTCACGGCGTTCGTGCTCTTCTCATCCGCCTCGGCGGCCGTGGGCAACCTCGGCCAGGCCAACTACGCGGCGGCCAACTCGGTCCTGGACGCCCTCGCCGAACGGCGCAGGGCACAGGACCTCCCGGCGACCTCGGTCGCCTGGGGAGCCTGGGGAGGCGGCGGAATGGCAGAAGGAGCCGGGGCCGACGAGGCCGCCAAGCGCGCCGGAGTCGGCGCCATGGACCCGGAACTGGCCTGTGAGACCATGCTCAGGCTGGTCATGGAACCCGAGCCGACCGCGGTCGTCGCGGAGGTCGCGCTGGACCGCTTCGTCGCGGCCTTCGGCACGGCCAGGCCCAGCGCCCTGCTCCGGGAGTTCCCCGGATACGACAGCATGGTCGCCGCCACGGCGGCGCCCGTGGACAGCGCGGCCGAGACCGGGCTGCGGTACCGGCTCGCCGCCCTGTCGGCGAACCGGCGCCTCGAAACCGTCGTGGACCTGGTCCGCACCCAGGCCGCTCAGGTGCTCAGCTACCCGGACACGGACGCCGTCGGCGCCGAGAAGTCCTTCCGGGACCTCGGAGTCGACTCGCTCGGAGCAGTCGAGCTGCGCAACCAGCTCAACAAGGCCACCGGCCTGAGCCTCTCCGCGACGCTCGTCTTCGACCACCCCACCCCCAGCTCCCTCGCCGAACACGTCCTCGGACAGCTGATGCCCGAGAACGCGGCGGGGACCGACAGCGAAGAAGCGGAGATCCGGGCCCTGCTGGCCTCGGTGCCGCTGGCACAACTGCGGGACATCGGTGTGCTGGAACCGTTGCTCCAGCTGGCAGGACGGGGCGAAAGCGCCCCGGCGGAAGACGACACGTCCGACGAGTCCATCGACTCGATGGCAGTGGCAGACCTGGTACGGGCCGCGCTCAACGGCCAGTCCGACCTGTAGCGCGAGAGTGATGGAGCAGACGATGAACGCCCCTACCGAGAACGCACCCGCCGCCGGCGTCGTGGAAGCACTCCGCGCCGCGATGAAGGAGTCCGAGCGACTGCGGCGACAGAACAGAATGTTCGTCGCCGCGGCCCGGGAACCCATCGCCATCGTGGGAATGAGCTGCCGGTTCCCCGGTGAGGTCTACTCCCCGGAGGACCTCTGGGAGCTCGTCGCCTCCGGCACCGACGCCATCTCCGGATTCCCCACCGACCGTGGATGGGACCTGGACGCCCTGCGCGACAGCACCACCGACGAGCGCGACACCTCCGTCAGTCAGCAGGGCGGATTCCTCAGCTGCGTACCGGACTTCGACCCGGGCTTCTTCGGCATCTCGCCCCGCGAGGCCGTCACCATGGACCCCCAGCAGCGACTGCTGCTGGAGACCACCTGGGAGGCCATCGAGCGGTCCGGCATCGACGCCACCCGGCTGCGCGGCACCCGTACCGGCGCCTTCATCGGCACCAACGGGCAGGACTACGCCTACCTCCTGGTCAGGTCGCTGGACGACGCGACCGGCGACGTCGGCACCGGCATCGCCGCCAGCGCCGTCTCCGGCCGCCTCTCGTACGCGCTCGGCCTCGAAGGCCCGGCCATCACCGTCGACACCGCGTGCTCGTCCTCTCTCGTCGCGCTCCACCTGGCCGTGCAGTCGCTGCGCAACGGCGAATGCGGACTCGCGCTCGCCGGTGGCGTCAACGTGATGTCCACCCCCGGCTCGCTCATCGAGTTCAGCCGGCAGGGCGGTCTTGCCAGGGACGGCCGCTGCAAGGCATTCTCCGAGTCCGCCGACGGCACCGGCTGGTCCGAGGGCGCGGGCGTCCTGATGCTGGAGCGCCTGTCCGACGCACAGCGCAACGGGCATCCCGTCCTCGCCGTGATCCGGGGCTCTGCGGTCAACCAGGACGGCGCCTCCAACGGCTTCACCGCGCCCAACGGCCCCTCGCAGCAGCGGGTGATCCGCCAGGCGCTCGCCAACGCCAACCTCGGCCCGGCCGACGTGGACGCCGTGGAGGCCCACGGCACCGGTACGCCGCTGGGCGACCCCATCGAGGCGCAGAGCCTGCTCGCGGGCTACGGCCAGGACCGGGAACGCCCGCTGCTGCTCGGTTCCGTGAAGTCCAACATCGGCCACACACAGGCCGCTTCCGGCGTCGCCGGCATCATCAAGATGGTCATGGCGATGCGGCACGGCGTCGTGCCGAAGACCCTCCACGCGGACGAGCCGTCCACGCACGTCGACTGGTCCGCAGGGAAGGTCGAACTACTCACCGAGGCCCGCGAGTGGCCGGACTCCGGCCGCCCGCGCCGCTCCGGCGTCTCCTCGTTCGGGGTCAGCGGCACCAACGCCCATGTGATCGTCGAGCAGGCGCCCAGCGCCGACGCGACCCCCGCCAAGGCGACGGAGGAGACCGCCCCCGCACGCCGTGCGACCGCGGTGCCGTGGGTCGTCTCGGGCCGGACCGCCGAAGCGCTGCGCGACCAGGCGGCCGCGCTCCTGAGCAGGCTGGAGCGCGAGCCCGGACTGCGCGCGGTGGACACCGCGCTTTCCCTGGCGATGTCCAGGGCGAGCCTGGAGCACCGCCTCGCGGTCGTCGCGGACGAGGACAGCGGCTCAGGGCGCGCGGCACTGGCGGCCTGGCTCAAGAACGGCACGGCGCCAGGCGCGGTGGAGGGCCTGGTCTCGGGACGCACGAAGAGTGCGGTGTTGTTCTCGGGTCAGGGTTCGCAGCGGTTGGGGATGGGCCGGGAGTTGTACGGCCGGTTCCCGGTGTTCGCGGAGGCACTGGATTCCGTACTCGCTCTGTTGGACGGCGAGTTGGGCCGTTCGTTGCGTGGGGTGATGTGGGGCGAGGATGCGGAGCTGTTGAACGAGACGGGCTTCGCTCAGCCGGCGTTGTTTGCGGTCGAGGTGGCGTTGTTCCGTCTGGTGGAGTCGTGGGGTGTCAAGCCTGACTTCGTGGCGGGGC
>NZ_JBHSOA010000062.1:0-2041 GCF_042655885.1 Streptomyces chlorus | reverse complement strand
CTCACCGCGGTCGAACTCCGCAACCGGCTCAACACCGTGACCGGGCTGCGGCTGCCCGCCACGCTCGTCTTCGACTACCCGACCGTTCAGACGCTCGTGGACCATCTGCTCGAGGAGCTGCTGGGATCGGACGCGACGGTCGTCGAACCGGTCGCCGCGCACGCTCCTTCGGTGGCCGACGACCCGATCGTGATCGTGGGGATGAGCTGCCGGTACCCGGGCGGTGTGACCTCGCCCGAGGATCTGTGGCGACTGGTCACGGAGGGGACGGATGCCGTGTCCGGCTTCCCGACCAACCGCGGCTGGGACGTCGACGGGCTCTACAACCCCGACCCCGACCACATGGGTACCTCGTACACGCGGCAGGGCGGATTCCTGCACACGGCGGATGAGTTCGATCCCGCGTTCTTCGGGATGAGCCCGCGCGAGGCGCTGGCGACGGACTCGCAGCAGCGGCTGCTGCTCGAAGCGTCGTGGGAGGCGATCGAGCGGGCCGGGATCGACCCGGTGTCGCTCAAGGGCAGCGCGACCGGTGTGTTCGCCGGCGTGATGTACAGCGACTACACGTCTCTGCTGGGCGGCCCGGAGTTCGAGGGCTTCCAGGGAGGCGGAAGTACGAGTCTGGCGTCGGGCCGGGTGTCGTACACCCTGGGCCTGGAGGGTCCGGCGGTGACGGTGGACACGGCGTGTTCGTCGTCGCTGGTGGCGATGCACTGGGCGATGCAGGCCCTGCGCAGTGGCGAGTGCTCGCTGGCCCTGGCCGGCGGCGTGACGGTGATGTCGACCCCGACGGTGTTCGTCGACTTCGCCCGGCAGCGCGGCCTCGCTCCCGACGGCCGGTGCAAGGCGTTCTCCGAGTCCGCCGACGGTGTCGGCTGGTCCGAGGGCATCGGCATGCTCCTCCTGGAGCGGCAGTCGGACGCGTTGCGCAACGGTCACGAGATTCTGGCCGTGGTGCGCGGCAGTGCGGTCAACCAGGACGGTGCGTCCAACGGTCTGACGGCGCCCAACGGCCCCTCGCAGCAGCGGGTGATCCGCCAGGCGCTCGCCAGCGGCGGGCTGCTGGCCGAGGACGTCGACGTCGTCGAGGCGCACGGCACCGGTACCTCGCTGGGTGACCCGATCGAGGCGCAGGCGCTGCTGGCGACGTACGGACGCGACCGCGACCCGGAGCGCCCGCTCCTGCTGGGCTCGGTGAAGTCGAACATCGGCCACACACAGGCCGCCGCGGGCGCGGCGGGCGTGATCAAGATGATCATGGCGATGCGCCACGGTGTGCTGCCGCAGACGCTGCACGTCGACGCCCCGTCCTCGCACGTGGACTGGACGGCGGGCGCGGTGGAGCTGCTGACCGAGCCGACGCCGTGGCCGGAGGCCGGCCGCGGGCGACGCGCGGGTGTGTCGTCGTTCGGTATCAGCGGTACGAACGCGCACGTGATCCTGGAGCAGCCGGCGGACGTCATCCAGGGAACGGTGGTGACGGGGTCCGAGGCTCCCGCGGTGGAGCTGGGTGTGGTGCCGTGGGTGCTGTCCGGCAAGACGCCGGAGGCGCTGCGCGGCCAGGCCGCCAAGCTGCTGGCCTCGATGGAGGGTCGGCCGGAGCTGCGGCCGGTGGATGTCGGGTATTCGCTGGCGACGGGCCGGTCGAAGTTCGAGCACCGAGCGGTGGTACCGACCGGCGAGCGTGCCGAGACGATGCGCGCGTTGGCAGCACTGACGGTCGGTGAGCCGGACGCCTCGGTGGTGTCGGGTGCAGTGCTCGGCGGCCGGTCGGCGGTGTTGTTCTCCGGTCAGGGTTCGCAGCGGCTGGGGATGGGCCAGGAGCTTTACGGCCGGTTCCCGGTGTTCGCGGAGGCACTGGACTCCGTACTCGCTCTGTTGGACGGCGAGTTGGAGCGCCCGCTGCGTGAGGTGATGTGGGGCGAGGACGTCGACCTGCTGAACGAGACGGGCTTCGCTCAGCCGGCGTTGTTCGCCATCGAGGTGGCGTTGTTCCGTCTGGTGGAGTCGTGGGGTGTCAAGCCCGACTTCGTGGCGGGGC
>NZ_JBHSOA010000061.1:161415-364205 GCF_042655885.1 Streptomyces chlorus | reverse complement strand
CTCCACCACCACCCCCTTCGGCCGGCCCGTCGACCCCGAGGTGTAGATCACATAGGCCGCACGTTCCGGCGGCAGCGGGCGCAACTGCTCACCGGCGGTGATGTTCCCCGCCTCGCGGGCCTGGCACTCGGCCTCGAGGGCGGGCGAGTCCAGCTCCACCGAAGGCGCGTTCCCCGGCATCCGGTCCACCAGATCGGCGCAGGTGAGGGTCACGGCCGGCCGTGCGTCGTCGAGGATGTGCGCGATGCGCTCGGCCGGATACTCCGGATCGATCGGCACGTACGCCGCGCCGGCCTTCCACACCGCCAGCAGCGCGACCAGCAGCTCCGCGGAACGCGGCAGCAAGACGGCGACGAAGTCCTCGGCACCGACGCCCCGGTCGATCAGTACGCGCGCCAGCCGGTTCGCCCGGGCGTTCAGCTCGTCGTACCGCAGCGCGGTGGACCCATCGGCCACCGCCATGGCGTGGCCGTTCGCGGCCGCCTGGTCCTCGAACCAGTCGAGGGCCGTTCCGTCGGGCAGCTTCGCGGCGGTGTCGTTCCACTCCACCACCACCTGGTGGCGGGTGCCCTCGTCGAGCAGCTCGACCTCGCCGAGCGTCCGCCCCGGTACCTCGAAGAGCTGGACGAGCATGCGGCGCAGCCCCTGCTGCCACTGCCGGACGTCCTCGGCGGTGTGCGTCCGGGCGTTGGCGTGCACGGTCACGTAGAGGTCGCCGCCCTTGTCGGGGGTGCCGTACACGTCGATCGCCACGTCGTGCACCTGGCCGTTCGCCAGCTGGTGCAGGATCGCCGGCGTGGTGCCGAACCGCACTTGGTGGTCGAACGGCATCAGGTTCACGGACAGGTGCCCCCGCGCGCCGCCCACGCCGAGCTCGCGGTACAGCTCCTCGCCGCGGAACCGCTGGTGCCGGAGCGTCGGCGCCAGTCCCCGGGACACCTGTTCCATGAGGGCGGGCAGGTCCGTGTCGCGTTCCACCGCCAGCCGCAGCGGCAGCACGTTCGACATCATGCCGGGCGTCGTCAGCGCGGCCCGGGTCGTGCGAGCGATCAGTGGCAGGTCGATCACGAGTGCGTCATCGCCCTGCCGCCGCTGGGCACAGGCCGCCACGACGCTCAGCATCACCACGCTCCAGCGCGAGCCGTGTGCCCGCGCGTACGCGCACACCGCGTCGGCAAGTTCCCGCGGCAGCCGCACCGTGTCCCGGAGCACCTGGTCGGAGGCCGCCGCCGCACCACCTCCCTGCCCCTCGGCGAGGAACCGGGCGGCGTTTCGCCAGTACGACCGGTCCTCGGTGAATCTGTCGGAGTCCTCGTAGTGCCGTTCCTCGTCCAGCAGGCGGTCCAGGCCACCGAACGGGCTGCCGCCCGGCTCGACAGCGGCGGCCAGAGCCGTGTAGAGGTCGGCCACCCGGCTCAGGTACAGGGTCTGTCCGAAACCGTCGAGCGTGATGTGGTGGTAACGGAAATAGAGGAAGGACCGCCGCTCGCCGACTCGGAACAGCACGTGCCGATAGCTTCGGTCGCGCCGCAGGTCCACCGGCTCGGCCAGGTCCGCGTCCATCCACTGCCGTGCCGCAGCGACCGGGTCGCCCGCGTCGCGCACGTCGACCGTCGTCACGGAATCGGCGGGTGCCGGCTGAATGATCTGGGTGATCTCGCCGTCCTGTTCGACGAACCGCGCACGCAGCGCCTCCGTCTCGTCCAGGGCCCGAGCCACCGCGCGGTGGAGAACGGCGGCGTCGAGGGCCTCGCCGATGTCCAGGAAGACGCCGCAGTTGAACCGAGGGCTGAGCGGTTGCAGTTGCTGTGCCACCCACACCTCACGCTGCGCGGCCAGCACACCACGACGCATCGAATGCCCTTCAGCCATCACACACTCCAAACGTTGCTGTGCCGACGCAGGCCTTACCGGCCGGCACCCGACACGGACATCGGCTTGACGGACCTCGACGGACCGGGGCGGGGATCCCTGCTCAGCCCGTCTTCGCCGGGACGCTTCCCGAGCTCGTGGGTCATGATCAGTCCTGGGCCGTGGCACGAGCCCAGGACGGGAAACACGGCGGCGACACTGTCGCCGCGCAGCCGGATCCCGCCGGGCGGATCGCAGCTCACCGGAGCCCGCTCGGGCCGCCGGGGTGGCATCTCGGTGACCTCGTGCTCCTCAAGCGTCCCGGCGCGGAATCCGGCGGGGCGAAGCGGACGGGGAACGGTGCCGGAGCGGCGGTCGTCCCGGCATGAGGGCAGGCCGGGAGTCCGGCCACGGATCCGGGTGGAGAAGCAGGTGACTGCCGCCCGCCCTGGAGTTCTTCGGTAACCGCAGTGACACGGCGACAGCGCGGCTCAGGTCGTGATCAGTGGACGTCCTGTATTCCAGCGAGGAACTGGCGTGAGGATGGAGGAACATGTCGCGCACCGGTCCCGCGGACGCGCGGTGGCGCAGAGATTCGGTTGATCTCCGCGCATCACTGACCCTTTCCATTCCTCCGGTCCTCCGCCTCACAGAAACAGTCCACGCATTGCCATCTCCCATGCACCACAAGATGACCGAAAAAACCGGACTTGAATTTGACGATTCAGACTCGAGCACTCATGAGCCTTTAACGGAATACTCGAAATAACTGCCGGATCGGAGGTTAGTCAAATTGATGATCACATGTCAACCCCTACCCCAGCCCGCAAGTTGGCAGCCTGAGATGGGGTTGACCCATGATCGTCGACCATGTGTCAACCCCTATTTCCGGCTGGCAAGTCGGCGTCCCGAGTGAGTGTTGACTACCGGCAACAGGCCAGGTAATTTGCGTTGCTGCACATCCACGACCCACTTTTCCGACTGCCGAAGCCGGCAGTGTAGAAGTGAACCCGCACCATCGTAATTACGGGCAGTCCGCGACTCATCGGGGAAATCCGATGCGTCGCCAGGCGTTAACGGAAGGCACTTCTGTGAGTAATCCGTTCGATGATGAAAACGGTCGTTTTCTGGTCCTGGCCAACGATGAAGGGCAGCACTCCCTGTGGCCCTCCTTCGTCGATGTCCCCAACGGTTGGACGATTGTTCATCAGGAGGGCACGCGCGAGGCGTGCCTCGAGTACGTCGAGAAGAACTGGACCGACATGCGGCCCAAGAGTCTGATCGACGCGATGAGTCAGCAGAACGCGTGAGCGCGGGTGCACGTCCGGCCCGCGGCGGCTTCAGCGAGTCGGCGCGGGCGCCGGGGCTCCGTCGGGAGCGCGCGCGAGCCGGAAGGACCCGGCCGTGAGCGAGGTGACGATCAGCACGCGGGGCCTCAGCAAGAGGTTCGGTGAGGTGACGGCGCTCGACGCCGTGGACATCGAAGCGCGCGCCGGGGCGGTCCTCGGCCTGCTCGGACACAACGGTGCGGGGAAGACGACCCTGGTCCACATTCTCTCGACGCTGTCACAACCCTCCGCGGGAAGTGCGACCGTCGCGGGGTTCGACGTCAGGACGCAGGGCGCGGAGATCCGCAGACGGATCGGTGTGACCGCACAGCACACGGCCGTGGACAACCGGCTTTCGGGTACGGCGAACCTGGTGTTGGTCGCGCGCTTGCTGGGCGCGCGGCCGAAGGCGGCACGGAACAGGGCGACGCAGCTCATCGAGGCGTTCGACCTCACAGCCGGCGCGAACCGACCGGCCAGTACCTACTCCGGCGGCATGCGCCGCCGCCTCGACCTGGCCATGAGCCTCGTGGCCGACCCCGTCGTGCTCTTCCTCGACGAGCCGACCACCGGGCTCGACCCGGTGAGCCGCGTCAACCTGTGGGAGATCGTGGAGGGCCTGGTGCGGCAGGGCACCGCCGTACTGCTCACCACCCAGGACCTCAACGAGGCCGACCGGTTGGCGGACCGGATCACCGTGCTCAGCAAGGGAAGGGTCGTGGCCTCCGGCACCACGGCCGAGCTCAAGGCGGAAACGGGTCGTCGTTCGGTGCACGTCTCGGTCGAACGGGACAGGCTCGCACGGGCGGCCTCGGCGCTACGGCAACACGGGTACCCGCCCACGGTCGAACAGCAGGGCCCGACCCTGGTGATCGGCGTGGACGCCTCGGCCGAGCTGGCGCGAATGGTGCAGATCCTGGTCGCCGCGGAGGTTCCGATCGACGGCCTGGCGCTGTCGGAACCAACGCTGGACGACGTGTACCTCGCGCTGACCTCGGCGGCCTCGGCGACAGCGACGGAATCGGGCTCCTCACCGCACACGCCGGTGGGTGTGTCATGACACGGGTACGGGTACGACCAGGAAACGAACGCCTCATGAGCGAGCACGGCGGCCGGTTCTCCCCGGCTACGGCACAGCCGCGCGAGCTGGCCCAACTGTGGACGTTGGCCGCACGGCAACTCCGGGTGATCTGCGGCGACGTGCGCATCGTGGCACTGTCGATCGTGCAGCCGCTCGTCATGCTGCTGCTCTTCACGCAGATATTCGGCCGGATGGCGAACCCCGACCTGTTCCCCGACGGCATCAGCTACACCGAATACCTGGTGCCGGCGCTGCTCATCACGACGGGGATCGGCACGGCCCAGGTCGCGGGTGTCGGATTCGTCCGGGATGCCGAGTCCGGCATCGAGCAGCGCTTCCGCTTCCTGCCCGTGCGTCCCCTGTACGTGCTCATCGCGCGTTCGGTGGGCGATCTCGCCCGGGTGGCGATCCAGCTGATGGCGCTGTTGCTGTGCGCCTGCTTCGGACTCGGCTTCGCCCCGGCCGGCGGCTTCTGGGGGATGGCGGCGGCGTTCCTGCTGTCGGTGTTCGTGTGCTGGTCGTTGGTCTGGGTCTTCCTGGCGCTGGCCGCGTGGCTGCGGAGCGTCGAGGTGCTGGGGAGCATCGGCTTCTTCGTGTTGTCCCCGCTGATGTTCGCCTCCAGCGCCTTCGTGCCACTCGAGGCGCTGCCCGGCTGGGTACGCCTCATCGCCGTGGTGAACCCGCTGACCTACGCCGTCGATGCGTCGCGGAACCTCGCACTCGGTTGGGAGGCGGGAGACTCGATCATCGGTGCGCTGCTCAGCGGTGCCGCTCTCAGCGCGCTGATGTGCCTGATCGCGCTCCGCGGATTCAGGCGTCCTCCGAACGAAACGAGAAGACCCCTATTCCGGCGATCGCGCGGCACTCCGTCGTCGGCGGAAGAGAAGGAGCAGGCCGGTGACCGTGACCAGGCAGACCAACACCCCCCAGCCGACCCGGCTGATGACCGCGCCGATCTCGTCGACAGAAGCGCGAACCAGCGCTCCTGACACCACGTAGAGCGTCGACCACAAGGCCGCTCCCGCCAGTGACGCCGGAAGGAACCTGCTGTAACGGACACCGGCCGCCCCCGCTGTCGCCGGGGTGAGCGTACGTACGACGGGCAGGAGCCTGGTCAGGAAGACGGACCACGCACCGTACCGGTTGAACGACCTCATGGCCCGGTCCCAGTGGTCCGTGCTCATCCTGCGCACCACGGGGAGGTCACGCAGCCGGTCTCCGTACCGCCTGCCGAGGACGTAGCCGACATGGTCGCCGGCGCTACTGGCGAACGTCACGGTCACGAAAAGACCTATGAGCGCCGCCGGGCTGTCCAGCGACGCCGCGAGCACGAGTACGACCGTCTCACCCGGGACGGCGATCCCTATGCCGAGACCCGACTCCGCGGCGGCGAACGCCCCGGACAAGGCCAATGTGACCGGAAGCGGGGCGGAGGACGACACCTCCAGAAAATCCTTCAGCCAGGACATCGCTTGCATGCACCCCCATCGAATGCGCCCGCCGGATGTGACGGCACGGGCGTGCCCGACCGTAACAGAAATTCCTGAAACGCCTCGGCGGTCGCATCGGCGCTCGTGTGCGGTCCGCTCCCGGCGCACGGCGCTCCGCGGAGAATTCCGACATGCAGGTCTCCGACCGGACTTCGGGAAGTTCCGCAAAAGCCGGTACCCCGAACGGGCAACCCCATGGGGCGAAGCCGGCTCCCCCTGCCGAATCGGATACGGATCGGCGCGTGTGGACAAATCGTCGCACTGCCGGGCGGTTCGGCCCCGCGCCGTCCGAAAGACCCGGGCGGATCAATTGCTCGCCGACAACGAAACCGGTCGGCAGAACGAGAAGGAACGCACTGTGAAAGGCACGACAGCTGGACGGCGCGGAATTTGCTCATGGCTGCCGGACAGTTTCGTTCACATGCTTGGTAATAGGTGCAACGGGAGGCAAGGAAAGTGACCGCTCCGAATATGCGCAGGCAATCTTCGTGGCTCAGGGCCTGCAACCGGGTGGCCCGGCCGCGGTGCCGACTGGTGTGCGCGCCGCACGCGGGTGGCACCGCTCACGCCTACCGGTCCTGGCCTGCGGCCCTGCCCGATGACGTCGAGGTGCTCGCGGTGCAGTACCCCGGCCGCCAGGACAGGCTGGCGGAGTTGGCCGCCGTCACGATGGACGACCTGATCCGGCCCATCGCCGACGCGTTGGAGCCCTTCGTCCTCGAACCGCTCGCGCTGTTCGGCCACAGCATGGGCGCCGCCGTGGCCTACGAGGTCACCCTGGAACTCGAGCGGCGGCACGGGCAGGTCGTCGACCTGCTGACCGTGTCCGGATCACGCGCTCCGCACCACCGCGAGGAGGAGGACCGCTACGCGCTGAGCGACGCCGACCTCGTCGAGGAACTGCGCCGCCTCGACGACTCCTTCGGCGACCTGCTCGCCACCCCCGAACTCCTCGACCTCGTCCTGCCTGCGATCCGCGCGGACTTCCGGCTCGTCTCACGTTATCTACGGACGCCGGCCCTGCCCGTGCGCGCCCCGCTGCTCGTCTTCGGCGGTACCGACGATCCGGACGTCAGCCCCGACGAGCTGAGCCGGTGGCGCACCTGCGCAGGCGGCGCCTTCGACACCCGGACGTTCCCCGGCGGTCACTTCTACCTCACCGAGGAACGGCGCGTCCTCGACGCCCTGGTCCCCTGGCTGCCCGGCCGGCACCCTGCCGGCCGACACGCTTCGTGACCCCGCCGGGCGAATCCCCGGCCCCGTGATTCCCACTCGACAGCGAGGCGCAGGCGACCACGAACCGTTCAGCGATCATCCGTCCGTCCCGGGACGGGTCCACCGGGAACATACCCGATATGGCCGCCGGCACTTGCAGCGACCACTACGGCCTGAATGTGATGAAGGCGGATGCGACGAGGAGGCGCGAAGCAATTGACCCAACAAGTCGTCATGCGGTCGCGGCATGCGACAAAAAGACTCGACCGGGCTATCTGAAATAAGGCATTGACATCGCATGGAGTGCCTGGCTACGCTTTCGGCGACCGCTGTCGACTGGTCCTTTTCCAAGTAATGAGGGCCCGTTCAAGGCATATTGGCGACAGGTATGCTGCGTGGCTCCTGGAGAGGTCCGTTCACTGGCATGACTGACGCGGCAAAAGTCCTTCTTCTTACGTGGACCAAAAGGCTGTACTGAGCTTTTTGCGACCTTGGCGCGGACTGTCCGGAATTCGGCCCGACCCGCTTTTCGTCGCGCGCTCGGTAATCCAATAGCTCATTTTCTGAACACCCGGCGCACCAGGCCATGAGACGGGTCTCCTGGATTTCGCGCGGGGAACTTTTCCAGCGGGGCCCGCTCGAGAAGCCCTGTCCGCCCGCTGGCGAGGGATTTCTGTCGAATCTCATTCCCGTCACCTGGAGGCTCGGATTCGTATGGTCGACATCAGTGAAGCGCGGAGTGTCCCTGAACTCCTGCGGCATCACGCGAGTTCGGAACCGGACCGCGAGGCGCTTCGCTACCTGCGCGACACGACGGGGACCGACGGGAGTCCGCTCACCTATGGGGAACTGGACCGCGCTGCCGCCGCCGTGGCGCGGCGCCTCTCCCGGAGCTTCGACACGGGCGACCGGTTGCTGCTCCTTCATTCCTTCGGCCCGGACTTCATCGTCGGCTTCCTCGCCTGCCTCTACGCCGGCATGGTCGCCGTTCCGGCGCCGCTTCCCGGTAGATACCGCCATGAGCGCAGACGGGTGCTGAGCATCGCCCACGACAGTGGCGCCGTCGCGGTGCTCACCGACGAGGCGAGCTCCACGGAGATCGACGAGTGGATGCGCGAGGAGGGCCTGGACGGCCTCTTCCTCATCCCCACGGACTGGTCCGCCGAGGAGCCCGGCCCTTTCACGCCGCCCGCAGGCCTCGGACACGAGACGCTCGCGATGCTCCAGTACACCTCCGGCTCCACGGGCGAGCCGAAGGGGGTGATGGTGACGCACGGGAATCTGCTGCGGAACGTCGGCGCGCTGAGCCGTGCTTTCGGCCTCGACGAACACACGAACTTCGGCGGCTGGATCCCTCATTTCCATGACATGGGCCTGATAGGGCTGCTGCTGCCCTCCCTCTTCCTGCGCGGCAAGTGCGTCCTGATGAGTCCGTCCTCCTTCATCCGGCGACCGCACACCTGGCTGAAGATGATCGACGACTTCGACATCATGTGGTCGGCGGCTCCCGATTTCGCCTACGAACTGTGCTGCCGACGGGTCACCGACGAGCAGCTCGGCGAGCTCGACCTCTCGTGCTGGCGCTACGCGGGCAACGGTTCGGAACCCATCCACGCCGGCACCATCACCGCTTTCGCCGAGCGATTCGCCGCTGCCGGGTTCCGGACCGAGGCCCTGGCTCCCTGCTACGGCCTCGCCGAGTCGACGGTCTACGTCTCCGGTACCCCTTCCGCCCGGATCACGGCGGTCGACGCCCAGTCGCTGGAGGACCACAAGATCGCCGAGGCCGCACCGGAGCGGCCCCACCGTTCCCTGGTGAGCTGCGGCGCGCCCGGAGACGTCGACCTCCGGATCGTCGACCCGCGGACCGGGAACCAGCTTCCGGCCGGCGCGGTCGGAGAGATCTGGTTGCGGGGAGACAGCGTCGCGGCCGGCTACTGGGACAACCCCTCGGCGACCGATGCGACCTTCGGCGGCGTCATCAACGGGGTGGAGGGCCGCTATCTGCGGACCGGTGACCTCGGCGCGCTGCACGAGGGAGAGTTGTACGTCACCGGCCGGATCAAGGAAATGATCACCGTGCACGGAAGAAACGTCTATCCGCAGGACGTCGAGCAGGAGCTGCGCGCCGCTCACCGTGAACTCACCGGCTGCGTCGGTGCCGTGTTCGCCCTCTCGGACACGGGTCCCGACCCGTCACTGATCGTGACCCACGAGGTCAAGGCAGGCATCGGCGCAGACCAACTAGAAGCGCTGGCCCGGGACATGAAGCAGACTGTGGCTCGCGAGATGGGCATGACCGCGTCGTGCATCG
Source organism: Streptomyces chlorus (assembly GCF_042655885.1). NCBI lineage: Bacteria > Bacillati > Actinomycetota > Actinomycetes > Kitasatosporales > Streptomycetaceae > Streptomyces > Streptomyces chlorus. The sequence goes on along the minus strand of NZ_JBHSOA010000061.1, from coordinate 354,926 downwards.
TCCTCCTGCGCCGCGGAACGGTACGCCGTACGACGAGCGGCAAGATCCAGCGCGACACGATGCGGACGCTGTTCCAGGACGGTGAACTGAAGCCCCTTCACACGCACTGGCACATGCCGAGGCAGCGCACCGAGGTCCGCGGGAGCGGATCGGCGCAGCGCCTGGCCGAGGAGTCCACGGTATGAGTCCCGAGACGACGGCGCCGCACCGCCTGCTCGGGGCGCTGCTGGACGAGCAGGCGCGTCCGGGCGGCCCCTTCTGGCCCGCCGCGCTTCGCGAACTGGACCAGGACGAAGCCTTTCCCGCAGAGGCGTGCCGGGTCCTCGACGAGTTCGGGCTGGCCGATCACTACGTGCCCGCCGCGTACGACGGGAAGCTCACCGACTTCAGCGAACTGATCCGGCTCATCCGCAGCGTCGCGCGCCACGACCTCACGGTCGCCGTCGCCCATGCGAAGACCCTCCTCGGCGCCGTCTCGGTCTGGGTGGCCGGGGACCGGGAACAGGCCGGCCGCCTCGCCCGACAGGTCCGCGAGGGGCACGTGGTGTCCTGGGCGCTGACCGAACGGGGACATGGCGCGGATCTCCTCGCCGGCGAGGTCACCGCGGAGCGAACCCCGGAAGGCTGGACGCTGAACGGGGAGAAGTGGCTGATCAACAATGCCACTCGCGCCCATCAGATCTGCCTGCTGGCCCGTACCGGCGAGGCCGGGGACGCACGCGGATTCAACCTTTTCCTGGTGGACAAGGACCGGCTCTCACCCGGCGGTTACACACACCTGCCGAAGATCCCGACGCACGGCATTCGAGGCGCGGACATCAGCGGCATCGGATTCACCGACGCGGCCGTCCCGGCATCCGCCCAGGTGGGTGCTGACGGCGCCGGTCTGGAGATCGTGCTGAAGGCGCTTCAGCTCACCCGGACCGTGTGTGCGGGGCTGTCACTCGGCGCCTGCGACCACGCGCTGCGGCTCACCACCGCGTTCGTGCAGGAACGCAGGCTTTACGGGAAGCTGCTCGTGGAACTTCCCCGCATTCGCCGGCTCCTCGCCGATGCGGTCGCGGACCTGCTGCTCATGGAGTCGGTGTCCATGCTTGCCGGGCGTGCCGTCCATGCGCTGACTCCGGAGATGAACGTGGTCTCCCCGGTGACCAAGGCGTTCGTTCCGAGCGCGGGCGACGCGATGATCGCGGAGCTCGGCGAGATCCTCGGAGTACGCGCCTTCTTCACCGACACCCACGCGGAGGGCATGTTCGCCAAGCTGGAGCGTGATCACCGGATCGCCGCGATATTCGACGGCAGCACGGCGGTGAACCGACATGCGCTCATCAAGCAGTTCCCGCTGCTGGCCAGGGCGAGCGCGCGCGGTGGCCACGCCGTGAAGGGCCTCGCGGCCGCCGCCACGCTCGACGTTCCGCTGGACCCGCTCGATCCCGGGGAACTCGTCCTCGCCCAGCACGGCGGCTGTTCGGTACTGGGAGGTCTGCCCGATGCTGTCGAGCGGATCCGTTCCCTGGTCCGCGCGGGCGCGGCGCCCGTCGGACTCGAGCAGCTCGCGGGGACGCTTCTTGCCGCAACGGCGGCGCTGCAAGAGCAACTCGCCACGCACCGGCCCGCGGCAGGCGCCGGGTCGGCAGCCGACTTCGACCTGGCCCGGCGCTACGAGCTCTGCTTCGCGGGAGCCTGCGCGATTCACCTTTGGTCACACAACGAGGCCGCGATGGGGGACAGTTCGCCGGTGTGGGCCGACGCCCGCTGGGTCCGGGCATGCCTGAACCGTGTCCTGCGGGCACTGGGCCGGCCCGTGGATCGGGAACCCGATGTGACCGACGCCCTGGTGGAGGAACTGGTACGCACGGAAGGACGCGGCATGACGTTGCTGTCGGGCATATGAGCGGCGAGAAGCTCGCGGTGGGGGACAGCCCGCAGAGCACCTCTTCGGCCGACGAGCTGGAGCGCCTGTTCGGCGACCCCTACGACGAGGGGAACCCGGTCGGCTACGCACCGGTCCTCGAAGCCGACGCCCACGCCGAGATGTTCGGTGACGGAGAGGCGCTGCTGGACGACTTCCGCCTGAACGCCGAGTTCGTTCCGGTCGAGTACGGCGGCCTCTTGTCCCGGCTCGACGATCTCGTCGAGGTCATGCGCGCGGTGTACCGGCGCGATCCCAGTCTCGGCCTCGGCTACGGGGCGAGCTCCCTGATCTCGTCGGTGAACGTCTGGACCGCCGGGAACCACGAGCAGCGCCGTCAGGTGGCGGACCTGTTGCTGCGGAACGGCAGGATCGCCGCGGCCTACCACGAGCTCGCTCACGGCAACGACATGGCGGGCACCGAGATGAACGCCGTGCCCACTGCCAAAGGCTGGTCCCTGAACGGCCGCAAGGAGATCGTCACCAACATCCGGCGCGCGGACGCCATGGTGCTGTTCACCCGGACCGGCCCGGGCAACGGAAGCCGGAACCACTCCCAGGTCTTCGTCGACAAGTCACACGTTCCGGCCGGGCACATCGACTATCTGCCCCGGTACAGGACCGTCGGAATGCGTGGTGTCCAGCTGGGCGGCGCGGTCTTCCACGACTGCCCTGTGGAATCGGGCGCTCTGATCGGGCGACAGGGGCAGGGGCTGGAGACAGCCATGAGGTCCTTCCAGATCACCCGGGCCACGCTGCCTGCGATGATGACGGGCATCCTCGACTCCGCCCTGCGCGCCACCATGCTTCACGTCATGGGCCGCACGCTGTACGGCAGAAGGGCCGGCGACCTTCCGCACGTCCGCTCGGTCGTCACCGGGGCGTTCACCGACCTGTTGATCTGCGAGGCGTTCAGCCTGGTGGCGGTCAGGGCGATCCATCTGCTGCCCTCGGCGTCCAGCCTCTACTCCGCAGCGGCCAAGTACGCGGTCGCGGGGGCTCTGCTCCGTGCCACGGACCGGCTGGCCTCCGTGATGGGCGCGGAGTTCTTCCGCCGCGACGGCCGGCAGGCGATTTTCCAGAAGCTTCTGCGGGACCTGAAACCCGCCGGCTTCGGCCATGCCGCGCGCGCCGCCTGCCAGACGACGATCCTGCCGCAGCTGGGCATTCTGTCCCGCCGCCCCGGCTCGCCGACCACCCCACCCGCCGCTCTGTTCCGGATCGACGCGGACCTTCCGCCCCCCGCCTTCGACGCGCTCGCGGTCAGTTCCCGGGGCAGGGACCCGTTGGCGTCATCGCTCGACGAGCTCTCGGACGCGCTGGCCGGGGAGGGCGGTGATCGGGTGGTGAGCGAACACGTGGCCCACCTGCGCGCCGAACTCCAGGAGATCCGGAAGAAGGCGGGCGGCCTCGCACCGCACGAACTCACCTTCACCGCGGACGCGGATTCGTACGACCTTGTCGAGCGCTATGTCAACGTTCTGGTCGCCGTCGGCTGCCTGCAGGTGTGGCGGCACAACCGGGGCGGTGACGACGGGTTTCTCGCAGAACCGCTCTGGCTGCACGCGGCGCTGAGCCGACTGCGAACCGGCTGGAACCAGCATGTTGTGGCCTCTCCATCGGTGGAGGACGGCCTGTTCGAGCAGATGTTGACGCGATTGACGGAAAACCGCAGCTTCGGCCTGCTGGGCCGTCGCCTGTACGGGGCGTGACCGGCGCGTCCCGCTTCAACTGGAACCAGGAGACCATCATGGAAGCAGCAGAGACTCCCCGAACGGCCACCGAACTCGGCGACTGGCTCACCCGCACGGTGGCCGACTACGTCAGGTGCGATCCGGCAGAGATCGATCCGGACGTGCCGCTCTCCGATTACGGCCTCGACTCGATCTCGGCGACCACGGTGTGTGCCGACATCGAGGACAACTTCGGTCTCCCCGTCGAAGTGACGCTGATCTGGGACCACCCCACGATAGGCAAGCTGTCGCATGCACTGGCCGAGGAGCTCGAAACCGCCGTCCGCTGACACCGTCAGAGTCCACGCGTATGCCCCGCCGATCCGGGGATCAGCCCCGGATCGGCGGGGAACTGGGTCGGGAATCCGCGTAAGGGGGACGAGGGGAGGCTCGCTGACACTCGACGAGTCTCCCCGACCGACTCGTAGCAGGTCGGGCCGGGCAACCGAGAGACCCCCCGCGCGCCCGTGGCCGCTCCGGCTGCCCGGTGCCCCGCAGCGGTCGTACGATGTGTCGGCTGTGAACGACAGATCGGGCCGACCGGCCGGCTGCCGGATCGCCGCCCCCTTCCGATGTGGAGTCGCTCATGACCACAGCGCGGGACCTGATGATCGTCGCCATCGACACACCGTCCACTCCTCCCGTGGGACGAGGCAACCTGTCGCTCACTCTCGCGGGAGCAGAGCTGATCGACCTTATTGACGCCGAGGCCCTCACCCTGGACGGCCACCGCGTCCTGCCGGGCCTGCCGCCTCACATCGATGACCGTCTGCTGCGTGAGGCCGCGTCCTCACTCGTCCGGCAGGTGCCCTACGAATCCGTCGAGGACTGGCTGTGGCGCCGGGGCCGCGACCTGGCAGCCGCGTATCTCGCCGCCCTGGAGGCGGAGACGCTGGTCACCCGGCCGCACGCCCACCGGGCGTTCCGGGAGGGGCGGCCGGCTGTGGCCGACTCGGCGGCCCGTCGACGGGCGGCGGATCGCTGGACGTCACGCGAACCGGTTCTGGCCGGCCTCGCGGCCGCCGCGGGCATCGGGGAACAGCCCGCCGACGACCTGGTCGACGAACTCGCCGACGACCAGGTCGTCACCGTACTGGCCGCGGTCAACGATGCTGTCATGGAGCTGGAGGCCGTACGACAGCGCAGAGCGATCGAAGATGCGGCCTTCGACAACATCTGGCGAGGTGGGTGACGCCTTCTCGGCAGGGGCCGGACATCTGACCCCGCCCCTGGTCGCCGCACAGACGGCACAGACGGCAATCGGGCAGGCGCCATGCGTAACGCCGACCCGCCCGGGACGGCAGCACCGTCTTTTCCGGCGCTGTCACGTGTGGAGTGCGTGGGTCTGTGACGGTGTGGCGGGGCCGGGTACGGTGCGGCGGGGCCGGGTGGCCGGTGAGAGCCGACGAGGCCCCTCCGTGCTGAACGGCCGTGCCCTCGAAGCCGGCCGACGGCCCCTCATACGCCGTCACATGTGGCCCGCCAGGTCAAGATCGTTACGGGCCTCGCTCGCCGTGGTGAACAGGTGCGCGGCGAACTCGGTGGCGTCGGACCGGCTGCAACGGGCGATGGGCATGGCGATGCTCAGCGCTGTCCGTTCCCCGTCGATCAGCCCGATCGACACCGCGAACGCAGCGACCCCGCTCTCGCTCTCTTCGAAGTTCGTACCGATTCCCCGGCGCCGGGTCCGTTCCAACTCCTCGTGGAGACGGCCGAGATCGACCCGCAGCTCGCGGCCTCGAGGTCCGGAGAGCGCGATGTGGTAGCGCGCGTCGACGTCGTCAGCCGGCAGGTCCGCGAGCAGGGCTTTGCCCGCCGAGGTCTCATGCGCGGGAAGCGTGACTCCGGTTCGCAGGCCGAAACGCAGTGCGTGGTTCGCTGCTTCAATGCCGTCGAGGTGATGAATCTCCGTTCCGACCAGTGTCGCGACATGCACCGTCTCACCGACACGCTCGAACAGCCGCTCCAAGTGCGGTCGCAACCTCTCACGCACCGACGGGATCCTCCGCAGTGCGCCGGGACGTAGGAACTCTGGGCCCGGGGCATACCGTTTCCCGGTTCCCTGCACAGCGAAACCGTCACCGACGAGAGTGACGAGCAGCCTCTGCGCCGTGGACGGGTTCACCTCCAGCGCGGTAGCGGCTTCGGTGACGCTCAGAGAGCCCTCCTCCGCCATGAGTTTGAGCAGCACCAGTGCTCTGTGAACGGACTCAACCCTACCCTGACCTGCTGTTTTGCTTAGCACGCAATTATGCTAGCAACTATTGCGTTGAGCGCAAAGGGTCGTTAGGTTTCCTACTCATGAGCGGGACGCAACATCCGTCTCCCGCACCGAAGTGCCGCACGCGTTCCGCACCACGAACCCGTCGGACACGCAAACCGGTCAACCCCACGCACCCCGGACGGCTCCACCAACGCCTATCTCCACTTGAACCGCGTGACGAAGGAGTCGCGATGAGTCAGCTCTCCGCCGGCGGGGCCAGACGCCCCCTGCGCCCCACGACCCCAGCTCCGCGGCAAGCCAAAAGGGCGGTCACCAGCGGAACATTCGGTTCCGCCCTGGAGTGGTTCGACTTCGCCGTGTACGGCGCGATGTCCGCCACCGTGTTCCCCGCGCTCTTCTTCAACGAGCTGGACCCCTCCATGGGACTGCTCGCATCGTTCGCCACCTTTGGTGTCGGGTTCTTCGCCCGGCCACTGGGTGGCGTGGTCTTCGGCCATCTCGGTGACCGGATCGGACGCCGCAACGTCCTGCTGACGACGTTCATTGCGATGGGTGTCGCCTCACTCATCATCGGCCTTCTGCCGCCGTACGCCGATATCGGGGCCGCGGCGCCGCTGTTGCTGGTCGTGATGCGTTTCATCCAGGGGTTCGCCCTGGGCGGCGAGGCAACCGGATCCCAGTTGATGGCGATGGAGCACGCGCCGGGCGACAGGCGGGCCTTCTACGGTGCGCTCATGGGAATGGGCTCACCGATCAGTCAGGTCGCCGCCAACCTGATCCTCGTGATCCTTTCCTCCACTCTCAGCGATCAGGCGTTCCTGTCCTGGGGCTGGCGTGTCCCGTTCCTCCTGAGCATTCTGCTCGTCACGGTTGGCATCTACATCCGTACCAAGGTCGAGGAGACGCCGGTCTTCGCCGAGGGGGCCAAGGAAGAGGCGGCGGGAAGCACCGGTCCCGTCGCGGTCGTCCGCACTCATGGGTGGACGATCCTGAGGCTGATCCTGGCCTACTCGCCGATCGTGGTGACCTTCTACGTCGTCAGCGTTTTCGGTCTGAGTTATCTGACCGGCCTGGGGCACACCCGCAGCGACACCTTCACGATCGTCATGATCTCGAATCTCCTGTCGGTGGTCGCCATCTGGTGGGGCGGTCGGCTCGCCGATGTGTTCGGGCGCCGAAGGATCCTCATGATCGGTTGCGCGGGCACGCTCGTGGCCGCCCTGATCTTCTTCCCGGTCGTCGACATGGGGAGCTTCCCGATCACCCTCGCCATGGTCGCGTTCGCCCTTGTCAGCGCGCAGTTCGGTAATGCGGGCCAGGGCGCGCTCTTCGCGGAGGCGTTCCCCACCAAGATGCGCTACACCGGTTCGGCACTGGCGTTGACCGGCGCGAACCTGATCTTCGCTGCGCCGGCCCCTTTCCTCGCCTCCTGGCTGACCGACCTCAGCGGGGGAAGGACGATCAGCATCACGATCTTCTGGGTGGTCACCGTAGTCGCCGCCCTCGTGAACCTGGCGCTGATGAGCGACTTCAGGACGCTCGAAGGCGATCGGCACCACTTCGACAAGACAGTCGCGGCAACGCCCGGAGGTGAACCGGTGGCTGTCACGCCCGCACAGAACCGGAACGGAGTGGCGCCGTGATCGTGGAAGAGCGTACGTACGTCCTGCACACCGGCGCGAAGCTCAGCGAGTACCTCGAGGCCTACGAGAACATCGGTCTCCCCGCGCAGAAGCCGATACTCGGAGGTTTCCTCGGCTACTTCGTGACGGAGTTCGGCACCCAGAACGAGCTGAACCACTTCTGGGCCTACAGCGATCTCGAGGACCGCAGGAGTCGCCGGGCGCGGCTCGCCGGGAACGAGCAGTGGCAGGAGTGCCTGTCGGTCATCCGCCCGATGATCATGACGATGTCGAACAAGATCATGTACCCGACCTCGTTCTCGCCCATTCGCTCATTGCCCGTCAGCAGCGACGACCCACACACCGCGTTCAACGAGAACTAGGAGAGGACGATGACCACCACCATTTCCCGAGCGGCGGCACATGGGAACAGCCGGCCGCCGGTACAGACGAGGACCGCCGTGGTCACCGGGGGCGCCGGCGGGATCGGCAGCGCGATCAGCCGCCGCCTCGCTGAGCGCGGCTACGGCGTGGTCGTCGCCGACATCGACGGGGCGGCGGCCGACTCCACCGCGCGCGCCCTGCCCGGGGTCGACGGTGCTGAACACCGCGGTTTCGGCGGCGATCTGACGTCCTCTTCGGTGAACCGGGAGCTTGCCGAGTTCGCGGCGGGGATCGCTCCGATCGGGGCCCTGGTCAACGCCGTCGGCATCTCACCCAAGAGGAACGGCTCGAAGATCCATTTCCATGAGCTCACCGACAGCGAGTGGCACGCGATCATGGCGGTCAACGTCACCGCGCCGTTCTTCCTGATCCGGGAGGCGTTCCCCCACATGCCGACCGACGGGACAGCCTGTGTCGTGAACCTGTTGTCCATCACCGCCAAGCTCGGCACCGGGAGTCCGGAGGGCGACAGCTGTCCGCCGTTCCTGCCGACGACCGCGGCCTACGGCGCGAGCAAGGCGGCGCTCCAGAACCTCACCGCGAGTCTCTCGCGCGAGCTCGCACCACGTCGGATCAGGGTCAACGGAGTGGCTCCCGGATTCGTGCGGACCCCGATGATGGGCGACGTCCCGGTGGACGAACGCCTCCTCTCGCAGGTGCCGATGAGGCGGTTCGCCCAGCCCGAGGAGGTCGCCGACGCGGTGGAGTTCCTCGTGAGTGACAGGGCCTCCTACATCAACGGCGCGAGCATCGACGTCAACGGCGGATGGGTCACGTGCTGACCTCCCCCGTCCCGGGGGCGGCACGGACCGCCCGCACAGCAGCAACCGGATCGTCGTCACACACGGAAGGGTGCATGGGATGACCGCGCCTGAAGAAGTATTCGACCTGGTGGTCGTGGGCTCCGGCATCGCCGGCCAGGCGACGGCCACCGCCGCGGCCGAGGCCGGTCTGTCGGTCGTCCTGCTCGAGAAGACCGACACGCTGGGCGGGTCGTCCGCCATGAGCGGAGGCTGGTTCGCCTTCACCGGAACCGACGAGCAGTCCGCGAAGGGCATCGAGGACTCGCCCGAGCTGTTCCTGAAGGACATGCTCGGCCTCGGCCGGAATCTCAACGACCCTGCTCTGCTGGAGGCGTACCTCGCTCACCAGGAAGCCACGTACCGCTGGCTGAAGGCTCACGGGGTGGTCTTCCGCGAGGTGGAGATCAGTTCCGGCCAGTCGGCACGCCGCAGTCACAACTCCGTCATCAAGGACGTCCTCGCCCTGCTGCGCGACGCCTGCACCGAGGCCGGCGGACAGACACGGCTCGAGCATCGCGCCATCCGCCTGACAACGGACACCTCCGGACGAGTGACCGGCGTGGTGACGCGGACACCGGCGGGCGAGGTCGTCTTCACCGGCCGTGCCGGCGTCGTGCTCGCCACCGGCGGTTTCAGCCGCGGCACGCAGCTGCTCAAGATCTTCGCACCCGAGCAGCTCGCGGCGATCCCCTACGGCGGCAAGGGCAACACCGGCGACGGACTGCGCATGGCGTGGAAGCTCGGAGCCGGTATGGCGGACATGTCCTTCGTCTCGGGAACCTACGGATCGCACCCGGAGACCGGCGAGGACTTCCACGAGTTGCTGACCGCGTACTACATGGGCGCGATCATCGTGAACAAGGACGGACGCCGCTTCACGGACGAGTCGCAGGACTACAAGACGCTCGGCCGCGTGGTCCTGGACCAGCCCGACGGCCTCGGGTTCGAGGTCTTCGACGCCAAGGTCCGCGCGCAGTCCCACCCGGGCATTCCACTCAAGGACATCGACATGGTGGAGGAACTCGGCCACCTCTACAGGGCCGACACCCTCCATGACCTCGCTGAAGCCGCCGGACTCGACCCTGCCGCGCTGCGGGAGACGGTCGACCGCTACAACGCCGCGGCCGCCGGTGCGGCCGAGGACGAGATCGGCCGCACCAGCCTGTGCAACGGCGTGGGCGAGCTGCTTCCGATCGACACCCCGCCGTACTACGCCTACCCGGCCAAGTCACTGATGACCACCACGTACTGCGGTACCACGATCAATGCCAACGGCCAGGTCGTGGACGTCGACGGCGACGTCATCGAGGGCCTGTATGCCGCCGGCGAAGTGACCGGTGGATTCCACGGTGCGGCCTACATGACCGGCACGTCGCTGGGCAAGGGCGCCGTCTTCGGCCGCATCATCGCCGCCCACGCGGCGGCCCGCACGGCCGAGGGGCGTCCGACCGATCGTTCGATGCGCGAGCATGCCCGCGCCAGCTGAAGGGACTGACAACATGATGAATGTCCACGACGTCCGCCGGTTCGACGTCGTCGTCGTCGGGTCAGGTGTGTCGGGGTCGGCCGCCGCCATGTCCGCCGCGCGCGCAGGGGCGCGAGTCGCCCTGCTCGAGAAGCTCGACACCTTCGGAGGATCCGCGGCGTTGTCGGCTGGCATGTTCTGGACCGCACCCGATCTGGATGCCTATCAAAAACGCATCCCGCTGGGCGATGTCCGGCTCGGTGCCCGGCTGATCGAGGACTTCCCGGAGGCTCTGGCCGAGCTGCGTGCCTCAGGCGCGCACGTGGCCGCCGAGCCCCAGCTCGACATCATGTCCTTCGGAATCGGCTACTCCACCGACATCAAGGCGATCCTCTCCTGGTGCCGGGACGAGGTCGTGGCCGTGGGCGGCGAGACGCGCGCCGGCGCCTCGGTCGTGGATCTCGTCCACGAGGGTCCACGGGTCGCCGGTGTCCTTGTCCGCGAGAACGACGGCCGGCTGGTCCGGTACGACGCCGACGCCGTCGTGCTGACCACGGGAGGATTCCAGGGAGCGAGCGACGAACTCACCCGGTACATCGGCCCGAACGCCGACCGGCTCCTCCTGCGCTCCAACCCCGGGAGCGTCGGCGACGGCCTGCGGCTGGCCCGCGGGGCCGGGGCCGGCGGGACGAAGGCGATGAGCACCTTCTACGGGCACCTCATCGGCTACCCGGTCAAGAGGTTCGAGCCCGAGGACTACCTACCCCTCTCGCAGTACTACTCCGGGTCCACGGTTCTCGTGAACCTTCGAGGTGAGCGTTTCGTCGACGAGACCCAGGGCGACGAACTGCTGAATCAAGCACTCACGTTCCAGCCCGACGCCCGGGGCATCCTCCTCTTCGACCACCGTGTCCGCAGCACCGAGGGCACCGAGGAGCCGTTCCCGGGGCTGGGCGTGACCGACCGTTACGCCAACGCGGTCGAGGCCGGTGCGACGCATGCCGAAGCAGGCACGCTCACCGAGCTGATCGATGCCGTGGCGGCATGGGGCATCGACGGTGAGAATCTCGCCGCAACCCTCGACCGGTACGAAGCGGCTGTCGCCTCGGGCGGAGGAGTCGCACGCGGAGTCCTGGTCGCCCCGACAGCGCGGGCACCGCAGACAGGCCCGTTCTACGCCCTGATGGTCCAGCCCTCCATCACGTTCACCTTCGGCGGCATCCGCACCGACGAACGGGGCCAGGCGCTCGACGCCGACGGCCGTCCCGTCCCCGGTCTCTACGCCGCCGGTGCCGATGTCGGAGGTCTGTCCAACTACGGCTATGCGGGCGGAATCGCGCCTGGCTACATCACTGGGCGATGGGCTGGGGCTTCCGCCGCCCGCACGACGGGCTACGAGGGCTCCGCGGCTGCCGCGGCCCTTTCGGCAGGCTGACGGTCGCGTCGCGTGACGGCGAGGAACTCCGCCGCCCCGGGTGCGGATCGGGCGTCGTGAAGGGGTCGGGGTACGGCCTGGTCATCCACGGCCGGCGGGTGGATTCGTTGGGCCGCACGGCCGTCATCCGGGCGCGTCGCCCGACGCGCCCGGATGAGATGGACGACAGAACCTGTCCTCGCATCCCAAAAGCAGAGGCCCTTCATGATCGTCAAGAAGCTGCACGAATCCGGCATCCGTGCCGAGCACGCCTACACCGCCGGCTTCATCTCCATCGGGATGTCCGTCATCACCTGGTGCGCTTCCCTGAGTCTGGAGAAGAAGGGCGAAGAACGCGCCGACCGCTTGGGCATCTTCGTCGGTGAGTGGGCCCCCACGTTCTTCGCCCTCGGTCTGGCCTTGTCCACCTATGAAAAGTGACGGCAGACATCGCACAGCGGCTTTGCAGGCCGTCGTGCAGTCGGTGTGACGGCGCCCCGCATGCCGACAGCGGTGTCCACCCCTACCGTGAGGGGAGGGGGAACGCCGCCGCGGGAGAGGAACCGTTCCATGCCGGTCACCGAGAGCCCGCTGCACGGACGGACAGCTGTCGTGACCGGAGCGGCACGCGGTCTGGGGGCGGCGATGGCCCGGGATCTGGCCGGCCGGGGGGCGAAGGTGGCGCTGCTCGGGCGTGAGGAGAGAACGCTGGCCCGGATCAGGGATTCCCTGCCGGGTATGTCCGAGTGCTGGGAAGTCGATGTCACGGACGACCGGAGCATGGCCCGGGCCGGGGCGGAAATCCGTGCGCGGCTCGGGCCTCCTTCCATCGTGGTCGCCAACGCGGGAGTGGCCGAGGGCGGCCCGTTCGCCGAGTCCGATCCCGCGGTCTGGCGCCGGGTGATCGAGGTGAACCTGATCGGCAGCGCCGTCACGGCCCGGACGCTCCTCACGTACCTGTTCGAGACCCAGGGCTACTTTCTGCAGGTCGCGTCGCTCGCGTCCATCGGTGCGGCGCCGATGATGAGCGCGTACTGCGCGTCGAAGGCGGGGGTCGAATCGTTCGCCCACTCGCTGCGGGCGGAGGTGGCCCACCGGCGTGTGGGCGTCGGGATCGCCTACATCAACTGGACGGACACCGACATGATCCGCGACGCCGACGAGTACGCGGTGCTGCGAGAGCTCCGTGGCCACATGCCGTCGCCGGCGCGCAAGGTGTACCCCGTCGAGTACGTGGCCGGCCGGCTGGTCACCGCGATCGAACGGCGCCGTCCGTCCGTCTACGTGCCCCGCTGGCTACGGTCGGCCCAGCTCGTGCGCGCCGCGATGCCTCCTGTGGTGACGATGCTGTCCCGGCGTGAACTGCCTCGTCTCGCCGCCGAGGAGCCGTTCGAGGCCACGGGTCTGCTCGGCGCCGGCGGCCGGGCCGACCAGGCCGGTTCCCCGCACCGTTAGAGCCTCCCGTTCGGATCATGCCGGGCTCACGGGCGCGGTCGGCTGAGAGCGGCAGGGCCACCGACGTGACCGTCGGGATCAGCGCCGGCGACCTCGTGTCGCGGGCCGGCACCGCCCGCCCGGTGCGCCGGACGGACCGGCTCACCGACATCGCACCGGTGCGTCGTCAGGAGCGCGCCCGAGGCGACATACCGCCATAGCACCCACGCCGCTGGGCCAGGGGAGTGACTGTCCTCCGGGACAGCCCCCATAACGGGCAGGAATCAGCGCATCCGCACAAGGGCACCCGGCAGAAGCACTGGTGTGCAGGTGACCGAGAGTGAGAAGAGGTTGTGTATGTGGGGACTCGGGCCCACCGTGGCCGAACCGATCGGGCCCGTCGACGGTCCGCTCACGGCCCTCGACGCCGTCCGCGCCGTCGAGGCGGAGCTCGGGCACGTCCTCGACGTGGGACTGTGCCGGGCCCGTGACGTGGACCCGCTGTTCGCGCGGGACGTCGCCGGCCGGGTCACCGCGTTCGTCCGGCGGGGCGGGAAACGGCTGCGCACGGCGTTCGCGTGGTGCGGCTGGCGGGCGGCGGGCGGCTCGGGCGACGCCACGGCGCTCCTGCGGACGGGAGTCGCGCTCGAGCTGGTGCAGGCGTGCGCTCTCATCCACGACGACGTCATGGACGGTTCGCCGCTGCGCCGGGGCGCGCCCGCGGTGCATGTCGACCTCGCCCGCATGCACCGCGCCGCGCGGATGACGGGTCCGCCCGAAGCGTTCGCGACATCCGTCGCGGTGCTCGCCGGCGACCTGGCCCTGGTCTGGGCGGACGATCTGCTGGCCGAGACGGCACTCGGCTCGCCGTGCGGCCCGCAGCTGTACCGCGAGTGGCGGGCGATGCGCGGCGAGATGGTCGCGGGGCAGTACCGGGACATCCACGCGCAGGCGGCCGGGTCGTCCGGCGTCGACGAGGCGGTGAGCATCGCCACGCTCAAGAGCGCCCTGTACACGGTCGAGCGCCCGCTGGCGCTGGGCGCGTCCCTGGCCGGCGCCGACGCGCGGACCCTGGAGGCGCTGCGCTCCGCCGGACGGTGTGCGGGGCTGGCCTTCCAGCTCCGCGACGACCTCCTCGGCGCCTTCGGCAACCCGGACCTGACGGGCAAACCGGCCGGTGACGACCTGCGGACACGCAAGCTGACCTACCTGCTCGCCGTCGGCCTCCGGCTCGCGGCCGCCTCCGGGGACGAGGAGGCGGCCGACGCGCTCGGCCCGCACGCCTGCGCCCGGTCGGACGACACCGTGGAGCGGATGAGGGCGGCACTGGAGCGGACCGGTGCGTGGACGGTCGTGGAAGCCAAGATCGCGGAGTTGGCGGCGACGAGCCTGCGGCACTTCGCGGGGGCCAGTGCGGACCCCGCCGTACGGCGGGAGTTCGCCGCGCTGGTCGAACGGGCGTCGGGCGTTGCTCCGGAGCGGACCGGGGAGGCCGCGTGAGAACGGTACCGGGGGCGACGGATCACGTCGTCGTGGTGGGTGCCGGGCTGTCCGGCCTCGCGTGTGCCCTGCATCTGCTGGGCGCCGGCCGCCGGGTGACGGTCGTCGAGCGGGATGCCGGTCCGGGCGGCCGGTCCGGCCGCGTGCGCCTCGGCGGCTACGAGATGGACACCGGTCCCACGGTGCTGACCATGCCGCACCTCGCCGACGATGCCTTCGCCGCCGTCGGCGACAGCCTCGCCCGGCACGTCGAGCTGACGGCCCTGCACCCGGCCTACCGGGCGTGCTTCGCGGACGGGACCTCCCTCGACGTCCACACCGACGGTGAGGCCATGGAGGCGGAGGTGCGACGGTTCGCCGGACCGGCCGAGGCGGCGGGCTACCGCGGGCTGCGGGAATGGCTGGAGCGGCTGTACCGGGCGCAGATGCGCCGGTTCATCGACACGAACTTCGACTCGCCCTTCCAGCTCCTGCACCCGGACCTGGCCCGTCTGGCGGGGCTCGGCGGCTTCGGACGGCTGGACCGCCGTATCGGCCACTTCCTCTCCGACCCCCGGCTGCGGCGCGTCTTCTCGTTCCAGGCGCTGTACGCCGGAGTCGCCCCGGCCAGGGCCCTCGCGGCCTATGCGGTGATCGCCTACATGGACACCGTGGCCGGTGTCTGGTTCCCCAAGGGCGGCATGCACGCGCTGCCCCGCGGCATGGCGGACGCGGCGGCCGACGCGGGCGCCGACTTCCGCTGGTCGTCCGAGGCGACCGCGCTGGAACGCTCGGCCGGCCGGGTGCGTGCCGTACGTCTGGCCTCGGGCGAGCGGATCCCCTGCGACGCGGTGGTGCTGACCTGCGAGCTGTCCGCGGCGCACCGGCTGCTGGGGCGGGCCCCGCGGCGCCCGGTGCGGCTGCGTCACTCGCCGTCCGCCGTGGTCCTGCACGCGGGGACCGACCGGACCTGGCCCGGTCTCGCCCACCACACCCTCTCCTTCGGCGCGGCCTGGGAGCGCACCTTCGACGAGCTGACCCGTTCGGGCCGGCTGATGAGCGACCCGTCCCTGCTGATCACCCGGCCGACGGCGCACGATCCCGCACTGGCCCCGCCGGGCAGGCACCTCCACTACGTGCTGGCCCCGTGCCCGAACACCGCCGTCGGGCCCTCCGCCGCCGCCTGGCGGGATCTGGGTCCGCGCTACCGCGACAGCCTGGTCGCCGAGCTGGAGCGCCGGGGCCTGGACGGGTTCGCGGACAGCGTCCAGGAGGAACTGCTGGTGACACCGCTGGACTGGACCGCGCAGGGGCATGCGGCGGGCAGCCCGTTCTCGGTCTCCCACACGTTCGCCCAGACGGGCCCGTTCCGCCCGCGCAATCTGGTGCGCGGCCTCGAGAACGTCGTGCTGGCCGGCTGCGGGACCACCCCCGGCGTGGGCGTGCCGACGGTGCTCATCAGCGGCAGGCTCGCCGCCGCGCGCGTCACCGGCGGCGTCCGCGGCAGTTCCGTCCGCACGGTCCGCACCCGTCCGGCACCGCGCGTCGCCCGTGCCGCCGCGGCCCCGGCCGAGGAAGGCCCCCATGACCCGTCGTGAACTGGACGCCGCCGGGATCATCGATCCCGCGCTGCGCGCCGCCTACACCCGCTGCAGACGGCTCAACGCCCGCCACGGCAGAACCTACTTCCTGGCCACCCGGCTGCTCCCGGTGGAACGCCGCTCCGCCGTGCACGCCCTGTACGGCTTCGCCCGCTGGGCGGACGACATCGTGGACGACCTCGACCGGCCCCGGGCGCCGGAGGAACGGGACCTGCTGCTACGGCGCCTGGAGAGCGACCTCGCCCACGGGCTGCGTACCGGCGGCGGGAACGAGCCCGTGGTCCGGGCCGTGGCCGACACCTCCGCCCGGTACGACATCGAGCACACGCTGTTCGCCGACTTCCTGGCCTCGATGCGCAGTGACCTGCACGTCACCGACTATCCGACCTACGCCGACCTGCGGACCTACATGCACGGCTCGGCCGCGGTGATCGGACTGCAGATGCTGCCCGTGCTCGGCACGGTCACCTCACGCGAGGAGGCGGCACCGCACGCGGCGGACCTCGGCGTCGCCTTCCAGCTCACCAACTTCCTGCGCGACGTCGGGGAGGACCTGGACCGGGGCCGCGTCTATCTGCCGGCGGACCTGCTCGCCGCCCACGGCGTGGACCGGCCCCTGCTGGAGTGGAGCCGCCGCACAGGGCGCCGCGACTCGAGGATTCGCGAGGCGCTCGTCGCCGCCGAGGCCATGACCAGGAAGGTGTACCGGGCGGCGGAGCCGGGCATCGCCATGCTCGACCCGCGGGTGCGCCCCTGCATCCGCACCGCGTTCACCCTCTACCGCGGCATCCTCGACGCGATCGCGGACCAGGGGTACACGGTGCTGCACCGCCGCGCGGTGGTGTCGCGCGGGCGCCGTGCGGCCACGGCCGCCGCGGGAGTCGTCCACATCATGCGTGCGCGGCGGCGCGCACGCGCCGCGGACCGGGCGCCCCGTGCGTCCCGCGCGGCACTCCAGGAGAAAGGACCCGTGCGGTGAGGGACCGAGCGAACCGGATCGGCTGGACACCGCCGTTGCGACGGCGGCGCCGGTCCGGCTGGGCGACGCAGACGCCGACCTGGCGGGAGGCGCGCCCCGCGCTGATCGCCGACGTCCTCAAGCGGGCGTCCGCCCGTCCGTCCGGAAACTGGTTCGTCGTCGGTGCCTCCCGGGACGTACGGGCCGGTGACCACCCGTACGGCAGGACGGTGGGCGGAGTCGAGGTCGTGCTGTGGCGGTCGGACACGGGCGAGCTGCGCGCCGGCCCGGGGGCCTGCCCGCACCTCGGCGCGCCCCTGCGCGACAGCCGGGTGGTGTGCGGCACGCTGGTGTGCCACTGGCACGGACTGACCCTGGACGGCGGCTCGTTCGCCGGCTGGGATCCGTACCCCGTTCACGACGACGGCGTACTGGTGTGGGTCCGGCTGGACTCGGTCGGCGGCGAGGAGCCGTCGGAGCGTCCCGTGGTGCCGGTGCGGCCGGCCGCGGGCAGCGTAGTGGACGCCGTGTTCACGGCGGTGGGACGGTGCGAGCCGCAGGACGTGGTCGCCAACCGACTGGACCCGTGGCACGGCTCGTGGTTCCACCCCTACTCGTTCGTCGACCTGACGGTGGTCCGGCCGCCGCGGGGCGAGGAGGACGACGCCTTCGTCGTCGACGTCTCCTTCCGGGTGACCGGCGGACTGGTGGTGCCGGTCCGGGCGGAGTTCACCGCTCCCGGCCCGCGTACGGTCGTCATGCGCATCACCGAGGGCGAGGGGGCCACGTCCGTGGTCGAGACCCATGCCACGCCGCTGACCGGCGAGGCCGACGAGCGGCCGCGGACCGCCGTGATCGAGGCGGTCGTCGCGGCCTCGGACCGGCGGGGTTTCGCACTGGCACGGGCCGCCGCGCCCGCGCTGCGCCCGTTGATGCGCCGGACGGCCGGCCGGCTGTGGCGCGACGACCTGGCGTACGCGGAGCGGCGCTGGGCGCTGCGCGGCACCGGACGGTTTCCGGGCTGAGCGCACGGCGGGAGGGCGGGCGGCGCCGCCCGCCCTCCCGCCGTGCGCTCGCGCGCCCCGGTTCCGGCCCCGGTCCCGGTCCCGGGAAGCCTCGTCGAGAGACGCGACCTCAGCGTCCGGCGAGGGCGCCGAGCGCCCGCAGCGCGGGTGAGCGGCCCGCCCGGGGAACCGTCCACAGCACCTGGCCCCGGACGCCCCGGTCGGCGAGCAGGGTGTTGGCGGCCAGGAAGCCGGTGGTGGCGGCGCGTTCCATCAGGGCCACGGGCAGGTCGCAGCGGATGGCGTCGCCGGCCAGTGTGACCCGGGGGTGCGGGGTGCGGACGGTGGGCCTGCGGGAGTAGGTGCCGACCGGGAAGAGCGGGCAGTCGGCGCGCCGTTCGTGGCGGGCGTCCACGATCCGTGCCCGCCGGGTCTCCGGGTAGACCTGGTGCAGGCTGTCGATCAGTCGGGTCTGCACCGTTTCGGGCTCCGCGTCGGCGGCGTAGGCGTGCAGTTCCACGACCGAGCCGCCGGTGCGGGCGGCCCAGCGGGCGGCCTCTCCCTCGTAGCGTTCCAGGACGCTGATGTTGTCGAGGCCGTTGTAGCCGCTGGTGCCGAGGAACCCGGCACGGTCGGCGCGGACCGGCCGGTCGAGCCAGAGCCGGGAGACGGTGAAGGGCGGGGCGGTGCGCAGGGCGGCGATGTCCTCGCGCCAGGCGGGGGTGCCCAGACCGGGTGACGCCGCGACGACGCCGCGCAGGGCCCCGGGGTCGAGGGCGAGCACCGCCGCCTCGTGACGGTCCGCGGTGGTGCCGGTCCGCACCTCCACTCCCCCACCGTCGCGCGGGTGGACGCCGTGCACGGGCGTGCCGGTGCGCACGGCCGTCCCGAGGCGCTGGAGGTACTCGCCGAGCGGTTCCCACAGTGCCTGGGGGAAGGGTTCGTCCGGCACGTCGAAGAGCAGGCCCTCGGCGGAGCCGAGGAAGTAGATGTGGAACATCAGCAGGAGTTCCGCGGCGGACAGTTCGCGCGGGTCGGCGAAGAAGCTGCGCGAGAACACCTCGAACGCCAGATGGTGCGCGGCTTCGGGGAAGCGGACGCGTTCCAGGAAGCGGGTCGCGCTGACCGAGTCGAAGCGCTCGTAGACCTCGGGCACGCGGACGTCCAGGAGGGGCAGCGCGGCCCGTGCGTCCATGGCGGCGAGGTCGCGCCAGCCGAAGGTGGGGCTCAGGGCGACGAACCCGAGGGCGCTGAACGGTGGTGTGCGCGGAACACGGGCGAAGCTGTCGGTCAGCCCTCCGCTGTGCCGTAGCGGGTAGTCGGGCAGCGGGCTGAGACGGTCGAGCGCGGGATCGGTACGCCGCAGGAGGCCGCGCAGGTTGTAGTACTGACGGAAGAAGGCGTGGAAGCCGCGGCTCATGGTCGCCTCGCTGCCGTCGGCGAGGCGGGTGCGCCATCCCGCGAGACGTCCGCCGAGCGACTCCTCGCGTTCGTAGAGCGTCACGCGGGCTCCTCGTTCGGCCAGGAGGGTGGCCGCCGCGAGACCCGCGATCCCCGCGCCGATCACGGCGACGCTCGGCGCGTCCGCGCGTGCGAACCGGTTCCGGCCGGGCGTGGGCATCAGGACTTCGGCCTTGCGGTCCCGGCCCCGCCGGGCGGTGGCGGTGGCGGTACGGTGCGGGGCGCTCATCGGGCGTGCTCCCCTGTCGCGGCAGAGCCGTTGCGGGCGAGGAAGGTGTGCACGATCCCGGTCTGCCGTCCGGCGACGGGGACGACCCGCACGTCCGTGAACCCGGCCCTCTCGAGACGATCGGCGAAGTCGGGGGCCGGGTCGAAGTCGAGGACGCTGCGCCACAGGTGGCGGCAGAGAGCACGGGCACCGCCGAGGGCGCCCGCGGGGACGATCACCCCTCGGCCCACGGCCGTCCACGGGGCGCGGTGGGCGGCCGAACCGCTGAGGCTGTACTCGTGGACGGCGAGGCGTCCGCCCGGTCGCAGCAGACTCCGGACGGTGGTCAGGACACCGTCCGGGCCGGTGACGTTGCGGAACAGGTGGGCGGCGAACACCGCGTCGTACGGTCCCTCCCCGGTGGTGGCCACTTCTTCGGCGGTCAGGTGCTGGAAACGGACGCGTGCCGGCCACGGTCTGGCCAGTGCGCGCCCGAGCATTCCCGACGAGGCGTCGACGGCCGTGATCCGGGCGTGGGGCGCGGCCCGCAGGAGGGCCAGGATGGAGGCACCCGTCCCGCACCCGAGGTCGAGGATGTGCGGCCCGGCTCCGGCCCGGGGCAGCCGGAACCGTCGCGCCGAACGCAGGAGACCGGTGCGGTAGCCGGGGTCGAGGGCTGTGAGGCGGTCGCAGGTGTGCGACGCGTGATCGAGGGCGCGTGCCAGGTCGCGGTCGCGCAGCAGTGTCATCGCCGGCTCTCTCCGATGCGTGAGGCGGGGTGGGTACGACGGGGCAGGAAAGGGACTTCGACGGCGGTCCGGAGCATGGGGCCGATGGGGGTGCGCAGGCCGATGCCCCACTCCTCCCGGGGTGAGGTGCCGCCGTCGAGGAAACGCAGCAGGCGTTCCGGCGGAACGCGGCGGAACAGGCCGGTGAAGAAGCCGGGGCCGTCGATCCGCCCGGTGTCCAGGGCCCGCAGCAGGACCGCGTCCATGGCCAGTGCCCGCCGCCCGTACGGTCGGGGCGCGGTCGCGCGGCCGTCGCGCAGGGCGGCGGCGATGGCCCGGCTCTGCCGTTGCACGGCGGAGAAGGTGTAGCCGGTCGCCGGGCGGGTGGCGCCGCCGGCGGCCCCGATGCGGAAGACGGCGTTCCCGGTGCGGCGGGGGAAGCGGGCGTCGGTCATCGGGATGACGCCCTGCTCCGCCGTTTCGACGGTGTACGTACCGAGCTTGAGGATGTCCCGGCTGTAGTGGCCCAGTGCCGCCTCGTACGCCGTCGTGGTCAGGGGGGTCCGGGAGAACTCGGTGTACTCGACGAGCGCCCTGTCGGGCGCCAGCGGCAGGACGTAGCCGAAGGCGAGCCCGTGGCGCGGCTGCGGCACGCGGAAGTCCATCAGGTCGGCGATCCCGGGATCGAACCGGTCGGTGTCCGTGCGCACGAACCAGCCGCGGAAGTGCTGGAGGAGGTGCGTCCGGGCCGGTGGCAGGGCGCGCAGCGGGCGGGAGTCGAACACGTGGCGGGCGCGGAGGGCCAGCGTCCGGCCGTCGGGTGCCGTGCACCGGACTTCCGCTCCGTCGGCCGTGTCGCACACCGCGTCCGCCGTCACGCGCAGGACGCGCGCGCCGGGCGAGCGGGCCAGCCGGGCGTGCGCCAGACGCTCGAACGCCGTGGAGCGGAGCATGCGGTAGCGCAGCGGGGACGGGTCCACGGTGATGCGGTCGCCGTCGGTGTCGTGGATCCGCAGCCGGGACCAGGAGGCTGCGACCGCTTCGTCGAAGTCACCGGTGCCGTCGTCCCAGTAGCACCAGGTCCGTTCGGGCGGCCGCCATGGACCGTCCGGTGGTTCCACCAGGGTCACGGTGGTGGAGCCGGTCGCCGTCAGGCACTGCGCGAGGCTGAGTCCGGACGCCCCTCCGCCGACGATGACGACATCGGACACCTCGTCGGGGACGTCGCGGCGGCGGCTCACCGGGCACGCCGTTCGACGACGGGTGTGCCGTCCGGGGCGGTGCGCAGCAGTTCGGCTTCCGCCGCCATCGCGTCGGCGACGGCGGCGACGATCCGGCGGTGGTCGCCTCCCTGGGGCATGGGCGGGGCGGTGCCCACGACGGGCCGGTCGGCGAAGCCGGTGTCCAGGTGTCCGGGCCGGATGTCCAGGACCCGGATGCCGGCGGTCCGTGCCTCGCGGCGTGCGGCAAAGAGCCAGGCGCTCAGCGCGGCTTTGGAGGCGCTGTAGTCGGCCATCCCCGCCTGCGGGCGCTCGGCGACCACGCCGGTGAAGGCGGCGATCAGGGAACCGGGTGCCATGAGGGCGAGCGCGGCGCGGAAGAAGGCGGCGGGTGCGAGGACGTTGATCGCCGTCAGATGCTCCGCGACCTCGTCCCCGACCTCCGCGACCCGGCCGAAGGCGACCGTTCCGAAGGCCGTCACGACCGCGTCCAGTCCGCCCAGAGCGTCGGCCGCGCCCTGCACGGCGCGGGCACAGGAGGCGGGGTCGTACGCGTCGAACAGGAGGGTCGGAGCATCCGCGTACGCCTGGGCGGCCTCGGCGAGGCGGGCCGGGTCCCGTCCCGCGAGCGCCGGGCGCGCTCCGCGGCCTGCCAGTTCCGCGGTGAGGGCACTACCCAGGACGCCGGTGGCTCCGGCCACCAGCACGCGCGCGCCGTTGATGTCCACGTCTCACTCCGGGTCGCAGGGGCAGGTCGGCGGCGTTCTGCGCCGCGCTGTTGATTCCATGGGCCGGACGCCGGTGGATGCGCCGGACGCGGTCCGACCCGGGTCAACCGGGCGGCAGGTCGTTCAGCACCTCCCGGGCGGCCCGCGTGCCGGACGCCAGCGCGCCCTGCACGGATCCGGTCGCCCGGTGGTCCCCGCACACGTACCGGCCCGTGGCGAAGCATGTCGTGCGGCTCAGCGGCCAGGGCGGCTCCATCGCGGGCAGTGCCCCGGCCACGGTGTACGCGCCGACCTGCTGCCAGTCGCTCGTGTCGGTGCCGTAGAGCTCGGACAGGCGCCGGCGCACCGCCCCGTCGGCCCCGGGCCGGTCGGCGCCCAGGACGGAGCTGGAGATCAGCGCGGTACCGGGCGGGGCGTAGGTGGGTGCCACCTCGGTGAGGACGCAGGTGTTCAGCACCGCACCGGTGCTGTCCACCTGCAGGGTCGGCTCGGCCAGGGGGGTGTGCGCGGCGGCGTGGTAGTACGTGGTGACCGTACGGCCGTCGGGCACGGCCAGGCCGGGCAGCAGACGGGCCGCGGTGGCGGCGTCCGTCGCCACCACGACGGATGTGGCCGGCAGCTCGCGGCCGTCCCTCAGGAGAACCCCCGACGCGGTGAGCGCGGTGACCGGTGTCTCCAGCCGCAGGACGCCGTCGGGCAGACCGTCGGCCAGCTGGGCGGGGACGGCGCCGATGCCGTCGGCGGGCAGGCAGAGCGTTCCCCTGACCATGCTGCGCCAGACCAGGTGGAAGAAGCGGGCGGAGGTCTCCAGCCGGTCCTCCAGGAACACGCCGGACAGGAACGGCCGCAGGATCTCCGTCACCGCCCCGGCCGACAGACCGGCGCGGAACAGGGCGGCGGCGGTCGAGCTGTCCGGACGCCGGGTGAGGAGTTTGGCGGGCAGGAGGGCGTCCCGCGCGGTGAGTGCCGCCATCGCGGCCAGGTCGCGGGCCGACAGGACCCGTCCGGGCAGCAGTGTCCCCGCCGACCTCGGCCGCCGGGTCGGATCGGCGAGGTGGACGGGGCCCGTCGAGGTGTGCGCGGTGATGCCCGGTGTGAAGGGCCTCAACCGCAGACTCCGCAGGTCGAGGCGCCGCTTCACCTGGGGATAGGAGGTGTTGAACACCTGGAATCCGCGGTCGAGTCGGAATCCGTCCCGCCGGTCGGTGCGCATCCGGCCGCCCACGCCGTCGGACGCCTCCAGCAGTGCCACCCGTCGCCCGGCGCGGCACAGGTCCAGGGCGCAGGCCAGGCCGGCGAGACCCGCTCCGACGACGACGGTGTCCACCATCCCGTGGTGCCGAGTGTTCATGTTCCTCTTCCTTCGCCGCGAACCCTCTGTGCGTCGAGGGCTGGGACGCGTCCTTCGGCCGCGTGCCCTTCAGCACGCCCCGCCGCACCCGCCTCGCCACGCCACGCTGCGGAACGCGTCGTCGGCGGGGCGTCGCGAGCGGTGGCGGGACCGGTCCGTCACCACGTCCGCACCCACCACGTCCACCCGAGCACGTTGCGTCCGGCAAGGCCAGGCGCCACCACGACCCGGTACCCGCCGAGCCCGCCGGATCACCTGAGCGCGACCGGCTCCACCGCCGTGACCGCCTCCGCGAGCCCCGGCGGACGCGGCAGCCCCGGCACGGTCTGCCCGGCCCAGCCGGGTCCGAGCGTCAGGACGACCGGTTTCCTGCGCGCAGCAGCGGCGAGAACACTTCGGCCGTGGACATGGCCGGATCCTGTAGCCCGCGCCGTTCGGGCGGCAACCGAATTACGATACGGAATGGGTGGTTCCCAGCCGGATCCCGCAGGTCCCCGATCTGGCCGAACTTCATGTCGTGCCCTAGGTGCCCCGGGCATCTAATGAAGATCGGCACGACGCATCCTTCGTCTGCGAGGTCTTCCATGACAGACCTGACCGAACTGTCCGAGCCCGTCTCCTTCCCCCAGGACCGAGCCTGCCCCTATCACCCGCCCATCGGGTACGAACCGCTGCGCACCGCCCGGCCACTGGCCCGCATCCAGCTCTACGACGGCCGCCTGGCCTGGCTCGTGACCGGCCACGCCGTCGCCCGCGACCTGCTGGTGGACCCCCGGCTGTCCACGGACCGCACACGCTCGGGCTTCCCCGTCACCACGCCCCGCTTCGCCGCCATCCGCGACCGCAAGCCGGCACTTCTGGGCGTCGACGACCCCGAGCACCGCACCCAGCGGCGGATGATGATCCCGAGCTTCACCCTCAAGCGCGCCACCGAGCTGAGGCCGCGCATCCAGGAGATCGTCGACGAACTGCTGGACGCGATGATCGCGCAGGGGCCGCCCGTCGACCTGGTGCGCGCCTTCGCGCTGCCGGTTCCGTCCATGGTGATCTGCGCCCTGCTCGGCGTGCCCTACGCCGACCACGAGTTCTTCGAGGAGCAGTCGAGGCGGCTGCTGCGGGGACCGACGGCCGAGGAGACGCAGGACGCCCGGGACCGGCTGGCGGCGTACCTGGAGGAACTGATCGACCACAAGCAGCGGCAGCCCGGCGAGGGCCTGCTGGACGAACTCGTCCAGCAGCGGCTGCGCGAGGGCGAGCTGGACCGCGAGGAGCTGACCGCGCTGGCGATGATCCTCCTGGTCGCGGGCCACGAGACCACGGCCAACATGATCTCCCTCGGCACCTACACGCTCTTGCTGCACCCCGACCGGCTGGCTGAACTACACGCCGACCCCTCGCTGCTGCCGGACGCGATCGAGGAACTCATGCGGATGCTGTCCATCGCGGACGGGCTGCTGCGGCTGGCCACCGAGGACATCGAGATCGCCGGGACCACGATCAGGGCCGGGGACGGCGTGGTCTTCTCCACCTCCGTCATCAACCGCGACGCGGACGTCTATCCGGCGCCCGACACGCTCGACTTCCACCGCTCGACCCGTCACCACGTCGCCTTCGGCTTCGGCATCCACCAGTGCCTCGGCCAGAACCTCGCCCGCACCGAGCTGGAGATCGCCCTGCGCACACTCCTCGAACGGCTGCCCGGGCTCCGGCTCGCCGCCCCGCCG
The DNA here is from genome assembly GCF_042655885.1 of Streptomyces chlorus. NCBI lineage: Bacteria > Bacillati > Actinomycetota > Actinomycetes > Kitasatosporales > Streptomycetaceae > Streptomyces > Streptomyces chlorus. Next base: position 329,413 of record NZ_JBHSOA010000061.1, on the reverse strand, counting down.
GAGGAGATCCCCTTCAAACCCGGCAACACCATCCAGGGGATGCTGGAACTCCCCGTCAGCTGGTAAGAGGCTGCCGTCATGCACATCGAGATCGACAAGGACCGCTGCATCGGCGCCGGACAGTGCGCCCTGACCGCGCCGGGAGTGTTCACCCAGGACGACGACGGCTTCAGCGCCCTGCTGCCCGGCCGGGAGGACGGCGCCGGCGACCCGCTGGTCCGGGAGGCCGCCCGCGCCTGCCCCGTGGGCGCCATCACGCTGTCCGAGGACAAGTAGCGGGTCACGCCGACCGCCGGTCCGCTGGTCTGTTCTCGGCCCGGTTGTTCAGGCCCTTGTGCGAGCGGTGCTCGACCGACGACATCAGCCCGCGGTGCGCGACGCCGTGGCTCTTCAGCTTGTCGGTGACCAGCACCCGGGGCACCCGGCACTGCTTCTTCATGAGCTTGGCCAGGAAGCGCTTCGCGGCCTTTGCGCCCCGCCGGGACTGGAGCAGGATGTCGAGCACGGTACCGTCCTGGTCCACGGCCCTGCGGGTGCCGAATAATCATCCGCCCTGGTCAAGCGGCGTGTCGGTATGCGCGGAGGGTTCCGCCGAGTCGGTCTCGTCGGCGGATCTTCAGGTGTGTGATCTGTCCTGGTTCGGTGATCGGTTCGGGCAGTGAGCGGAGCGGGGCGGCTTGGCCCAGGGCCCGGTGAGGCCGGTACCTGCCTGATGCTGCCGGCCGTGACCGCCTTCATGGTCGCCGACGCGGTGAGATGACATGACATGGCCCACGGATCAGGCCAGCGACAGGAAGAGCTTCTCCAGCCGCGCCCGCATCTGGTCCCGGTCACCGGCAGCCTGGCCACCCTCGGCCATGCAGTGCTGCAACCCCGTCGCGATGATCGCGAACCCGGCCCGGTCCAGCGCCCGGGACACCGCCGCGAGCTGCGTGATCACCTCCTCGCAGTCCCGGCCCTCCTCGATCATCCTGATGATCCCCGCGATCTGCCCCTGCGCCCGCCGCAGCCGGTTGAGCACGCTCTTGAGCTCGTCGGCCGCCATCTCCAGCTCCACACTTCCTCCTCCATGGATACCCCCTACGGTATTCTAGTCCCGGCGCGCTTCCGGACAGAGATACGAAAGGCGACACCCCCGTATGAGCACCCTCGTCTCCATCCAGCCCGGCCAGGCCGCCGAGCGCCTGAGCACCTACACGGTCATCGACGTGCGCACTCCCGGCGAGTATGCCGCCGGCCACCTTCCCGGCGCCCACAACGTTCCCCTCGACCACCTGCAGACCGCCCTGCCCGCCCTCAAGGCCGCGGCCACCCGCGGCGAGCTGCTGCTGGTCTGCGCCTCCGGCAACCGCTCTGCCACCGCCTGCGAGCGGCTCACCGCGGTCGACATACCCGCCGCCACCCTCACCGGCGGCACCACCGCCTGGACCGCCCAGGGCCACCCCGTCGCACGCGACGAGGCCACGAAGGCTGCCTGGCCCATGGAACGCCAGGTCCGTCTCGCCGCCGGATCCCTCGTCGTCGCGGGCCTCGTACTCGGCTCCCGTTACCAGCCCGCCCGCTGGCTGTCCGCCGCCATCGGGAGCGGCCTGATCTTCTCCGCCGTCACCGACACCTGCGGCATGGCCGCCCTGCTGAGCAGACTCCCCCACAACCAGCCCCGCACCGACGACCTCGACGCCACTCTGCGGGCCCTCGGAGGCTGAGCGGATCTCCTCCTGCTCGACCGCGTCAGCGACAAGCCGGAAGCACCTCTCCGCAAGGCGGGACGGGCACAGTCCAGGTCCTCTGGACTCCCCCGACATGAATTTCGATCAACTCTTCGGCCACGGACGAGATGGGCCATGGTGTCGCGGCCGAACCGGCGGAACTTCAAGGTCTGCTGGAGACCGCGACACCTGGACAGGCCCGCAAGGCCGTCCGGGAGCTGGCGCTGATCGCCGACAAGGGCACGGCGATGCAACCGGCCGCCCGGTTCAGTCCCGTCGCGGACCTCGCTTCGGAGGAACTGCTGCGGCTCCGACCGAAAGCGGCCGACCCGGACGGCTTCAGCACGGCACACCGGCACCGGCCTTTCAGTGGGAAGGCCGGACCGAGCTGCGACTGCGTCTCATGACGTCACTGTCAGGTCTGCGGCATCTGACCATGCTCCGCACGCTGCACGTTGCCTAGGACGACGTGCAACGGCCCCACCGAGGCGACTCCAACCGGCCCCATTTCGTGGATGATCAGTGGAGATCAGACGTGCTGTGCCGGCTCCGGGGGCGGCTGGATTGGGACCGCTCCGTTGATGGGGCTCGTTGAATCCCTCACCGCAGGGTGCTCGGGCGACGGACGGGCCGGGCTCGCCCGAACACCTCACTCAGCAACTCGCGGGAGAAGCAACCGCCGGCAAACCGACGGTATTCACGATGCGGAGGTCGTCCTGGCCGGAACCTGCTGGATCCCGATCGAGGCCAAGATGAGGAAGGCGCCGAGGATCTGGGCCCCTCCCAGCAGCTTCGTCCCTACAAGGGTAGGCGCAAGGCCGGTTCTCGTGTGGGTTGCTGTGTCATGCCGTGGAGGTGAAGTGCCTCCTTCCACCTCGTGATGTCCGCGCGTCCAGCTCGTGATCGGCAAGGGGCCGGGTCCCGGCGCATGGCCCAGGGGCCCGTTGAAGGGACTCGGCGCTGGACGACGGGGAAAGCCCAGCCTGGGCGAATCCCGCATCCGGCGGCACAGCCGGCATGCCGCCCGCCCGTGCCTACGTCTCCGCCAACGGGTTGGGGACCGGCCGATAGCGGGCCGCCGCTCCGTCGGCTTTGGTCCAGCGCAGGAGGAGGTTGGTCTTGGCGGGGAGGGTGGGGGTGGTGAGGAGGGCCCGGGCCTCCGGGAAGGGGTGGCGGGAGAGTTCCCGGCGGGCTGCGGACCAGGGGGCGAAGCCCGGGTGGTGTTCGGTCAGGGCTGCGGCGATCTCCGTCAGGTGGTTGACGACCAGGCAGTACACCAGCCGTTCCCAGCCCGCCTCCCTGGTCACCTCCGGCAGGAGTTTCACGCCCTCGGCGTCCCGGTACAGGGCCTGTACGGGCATGCCGTCGGTGTCGACGGCGATCAGGGTGTTCTGCAGGTGGGCCTCGACCACGACTCCGTGCCGGGCGAAGGCCTTCAGCACCGGGGGGACGACCTGGGCCAGGTAGGCCTCCCACCAGGCGTCGGGGGCGGTGGTGGTGGCGAGCGGGTTGCCCTCGTAGTCCTCGACCAGGGCTGCGGCGAGGTGCGGGGTCGTGCCGGGCAGCAGGTGGCGGTGCAGGCCGTCGCGGACCAGTACGGCCAGTTCCTCGAAGGCGAAGTCCGCGGTGCGGTACCCGCGGTCGCTCAGCCAGGCCGCGGGGGCGTCAGGAGTGGCCGAGGCGGCGAACGCCTCGCTCGTGGCCCGGTCGGTTCTGATCAGCTTCAGCAGGTCGTGGCGCCACAGGCGGCGGATGTCGTTGGTGATGCGCACGTCCAGGCTGAACTTCAGGAACAGGTCGTGTGCGGGCGTGTACACGGTGCGGATCGCGGCCGTGGGCCATACCGGGAACGCGGTCGTGCCGAGCCTGATCAGGCGGCCGTCGGCGAACGCGGGGGCCAGGCTCCGGGCCGTCAGCTCCACCTGCCAGGGGTGGGCCGGCAGGAGGCGGTAGCCGGGCGGGACGGTGCCCAGCCGGTCCAGGGACGAGGTGTCGCCCTCCTCCACCACCGCGTCCTCGCGCAGTCCCAGCAGCGTCAGGGGGAAGCGGGCGTACGCCTCCGGCGCGTACGGCAGCCAGCTCGCCACGGGGCCGGTGCCGCGCGCCTTGGGGGCGGGGTGGTGGGGGTGGCCGGTGAGCAGGGATTGTTCGGAGCGCAGGTAGGGGTCGGTGGGTGGGGTGGCGCCTGCCCGTGCGGCGAGCAGCGCGGCCACCGCGTCGCGGCTGTCGGTCATCTCGGTCGGCAGTTCCTGGTTGGGCACGCCGGTGTACCGGCGCAACTCCTCGGCGACGAGTCTCACCAGTTCCGGGTGGCCGAGGCGACGCCACGTGCCGTCCTCCGCGCGTACCTCGGGTGCGGTGGGGCGCCGGGTGCCGTGGACCCGTAGCAGTCGGTCGGTGCCGGGCAGGCGGTAGGTGCCAAGGGCTCGCCCGTCCCGGTCCCGCTCCGCGTGCGGCACCGGTTGCGCGACCTCGCGCAGCAGGCAGTTCAGCAGCGGGGCCGCCGCGTACGCGTCGGCCTGGGTGGCCGGTCGGGCGGTTTCGTGGGCGCGGGGTGCCGCGTCGTCGTCTGCGGGTGGGGGCATGAGGTCCACGCGTTCCACTGTTTCCCTACGGTCTGTCCGGACGGGGACGATCAGTATGTCCGCGTGTCCGCCACGGCCCGACTGTTCGTTCCGCAGCACCTTTCGTACCCGAGGAGCCCGCCTGTGCACCGTCCCCCCACCGTCGAGACCGAAATCGCCGACGAGCTGACCGCCGTACGGCCCGCGCTGGTGCCCCGGTACGCGGCAGCGCTGCCGGGGGCCCGCGCGGCCGTGCTGACCCGGCTCTGGCGTGGTCTCGCGCACGATCCTCTGCCGTGGGTCGTGCGCCGGGAGCCGGACCGTGACGGGCTCACGCTGCGGCTGACGGACGGTCGTCGGCTGCGCGGCCCGCGCCCGGATCCGTATGCGACCGCCGGGTACGTCACCGCCGTACGGCTGGACGAGGTGGCGTACGGCGATCCCGCGCGGTTGATGGGGGGACTCGCCGTACCGCACTCGGCTGAATTCGCCGCCGAACTCGCGCACAGTGTGGCCTCGTTGGCGCTGTCCCGGGCAAACGTCCCGGAGGAGGGGAGGGAGGATGACGCGGGCGGGCGGGGCCGGGGTTCGGACTGGGAGTGGGAGCAGCGGGTGGTCGACGGGCATCCGTTCCATCCCAGCTGCCGTTCCCGGCCCGGGTTCTCGGTGGCCGAACAGCTGGCGTACGGGCCCGAGCACCGGCCCCTCGTGGAGTTGGGGCTGATCCCGGTGCCGGCCGGGGACTGTCTGGTGACGGGGGTCTGGCCGCAGTGGCTGCGGGACGGGGAGCAGGTGGTGATCCCGGTGCATCCCTGGCAGGCGGCTCATGTGCTCGAGCGGGAGCCCGCGGGGCGGATGGCGGCACATCCGCTGATGGCGCTGCGCACCCTCGCGCTGCCCGACGGGCCGCATGTGAAGACGGCGTTGAGTACGCGGCTGACGTCGTCGGTGCGGGACATCTCGCTCGGTTCGGTCGCCGCGTCCGCGGTGCTGTCGGAGTTCGGGGAGTCGATGGCGGCGCGGACCGGCGGGCTGTTGCACATCACCCGCACCCTGGGCGCCGCGGCGGCCGGTTCCCCCGATCTGGCGGCCGTGGTGCGCGAGTCGCCGCAGGAGTACGCGGCGGCCGGGGAGCGGGTGGTGCCGGTGGCGGCCCTGGCGGCGACCGGGCCGCCCCGTTCCCCCGCCTGGACGGCCCGGTTCGCGCGGCTCGCCCTGACGGTCGGGCTGCGACTGCTCGAACTGGGCGTGGCGTTGGAGGCGCACGGCCAGAACCTCCTGGTGGTGCTGTCGCCGGACGGGGAGCCGGTGCGGCTCGTCTACCGTGATCTGGCCGACCTGCGGATCAGCCCCGCGCGGCTCGCACAACACGGCATCCCCATGCCCGAATTGCCCGCCCGGATGGTGACGGATGACGAACGGGCCCTGCGGCGCAAGGTGTTCGGCTCTCTGGTGGCGGGTGCGCTGGCCGGTACGACGGGTTCCGGCCCGGCGCTGCGGGCCGCGCTGGAGAGCGTCGTACGGGATCTGCCGCGCACCCCGGACCTGGCGGCGCTGTGCGGCGAGCCGCTGCCCGCGAAGGCGCTGACGTTGATGCGGCTTTCGCCGCGGGCGGCCGGGGACGAATGGGCGGAACTGCCCAATCCCCTTCAAGACGAGCCTCTGTAGGGCCGGTCCTGGAGCCCCGCTTTTGGAGCAAGGCGTCCCTGGTCAATAGGATCCGCCGATGATCAGAAGAAAATGGCCGGCAGCGGGCGTCGGTGTCCTGCTCGCCGTTCTGACGGCAGGGCTCGCCTTCCCGTCCGCGGCGGCCGCCGGTGAACCCACGGGCCAGGACGCACCCCAGGTCGACCTCGTCCTCGATGTGAGCGGCTCGATGCGGACCCGGGACATCGACGGGCAGTCCCGGATGGCCGCGGCGAAGCAGGCGTTCAACGAGGTGCTGGACGCGACGCCGGAGGAGGTCGAGCTGGGGATCCGCACCCTCGGTGCCAACTACCCCGGCGACGACAAGAAGGAGGGCTGCAAGGACACCGCGCAGCTCTATCCGGTCGGCCCGCTGGACCGCACGGAGGCCAAGACGGCGGTGGCCACGCTGAACCCGACCGGCTGGACCCCGATCGGCCCCGCCCTGCTGAAGGCGGCCGATGACTTCAAGGGCGGCAACGGTTCCAAGCGGATCGTGCTGATCAGTGACGGCGAGGACACCTGCGCCCCGCTCGACCCGTGCGAGGTGGCCCGGGAAATCGCGGCCAAGGGCATCGGCCTGATCATCGACACCCTGGGCCTGGTGCCGAACGCCAAGCTGAGCCGGCAGCTCAGCTGCATCGCCGAGGCGACCGGCGGCACCTACACCTCGGTCGAGCACCAGGACGAACTCACCGACCGTGTCAATGAGTTGGTGGACCGCGCGGCCGAGCCGGTGGTGACGCCGGTCGTGACCGAGGGTGCCGCGTCCTGTGCGAAGGCGCCGACGCTGGAGTCGGGTCTCTACACGGACCGCGAGGAGTTCGGGCAGCAGCGCTGGTACCGCGTGGACGTACCGGCGGGCCAGGAACTGCGCGCGTCGGTGAGTGTGGCGGCGGACCGGGCGGTGAACCCGGACTACGGCGTGCTGCTGCGGGCCGTCACGGTGCACAACCGGGAGATCGTCCGTGGCGAGGCCGCGGGCAACGGCCGCACGGACGTACTGTCCACCGGCCTGCGCTACCCGAAGCCCGAACGGGACGACGACGACAGCGACAAGCCGGCCGTCGAGACGGTGTGCCTGGCGGTGACCAACTCGTTCTCGCCGGGCTCCGGTGTGAAGACCACGCCCGGCCTGCCGCTGGAACTGACCATCGATGTCGTGGAGGGCCCGGACGGGTCGAGCGACGTGGCCGCCTTCGGCCTGGGCCGAGGTTGGTGGCTGCTCGGCGCGCTGGTCCTCACGGGCTTCCTCGCCGGTCTCGTCTGGGGCTGGCTGTCACGCTGGCGGCTCGCGGTCTGGAGGACCAGCTGATGCGTATCACCCGCTTGTTGGGCGCCGCCCTGCTGACGTTCGGGCTGGCGGCTGCTGCCGCGGCCCCCGCCGCGGCCGACTCCACCCCCTCCCCCGGCGCGTCGTCCGAGGACGGCGCCGGACCGACCCGTGCGGGCACCTCGTTCCGTACCGCGACGGAGTTCGAGCAGGGGCGGACGGCCACGGCGCGTGCGTCCGTGGGCGACTACCTGTACTGGTCGTTCCCGGCGAGTACGGGGCAACGTCCCACCGTCGAGGCGTCGGTGAAGCTGCCCGAGACGCACGCCGCCGAGACCTGGCGGATCGACGTGTACGACGGTCTGCGCCGCCGGCAGGCCTGCCAGTACGGCGCCCAGACCCGCTCCGCGGCGGCCGACGCGGCCTCCGTAGAGCTGAAGTGCGTGCTGCGCACGGTCCGCGCCTGGTCGGAGCCGTGGGCCAACGACCCGCTGCCGGGCACGTACTACATCCGGCTCACAGCGGTGAACCTCTCGGCGTCCGACCTGGGCCAGTCGGTGGACGTCGAAGTCCGGGCGAACTCCAAGGAGATGGGCGGTGCGGCGGCGGTCGACGGCTCGCTCGCGGAGCCGCTGGTGCCGGGTATCGCGCTGCAGAACGCCGCGGACGACCAGGACGGCGACGGCGGCGAGAACGACTCGCCGACCGCCGTACTGGCCGACCTCAAGCCCGAGGACGGCTGGACCTCGGGCTGGTGGTCCAGCCGTTGGGTGTGGACCGCGGTGGGCGGTGTGCTGGCCGCGCTGGCCGGAGTCGCCGGCTACCGGCTGACGCGGGGAACGGGACGGCCGTCCCGGGTGCCGCCGGGCGTGTGACACCCAGCGGGACGTCCAGGAGGACGCCCAGCACGTGACGCTCCCAGGAGGCCCGCCCTGTGCGGGCCTCCTCCCGTTCCCGGCCTGGCTTCCCGTCCCCGGCCTGCCCCGTCCCCGGCCTGGTCTCCCGTTCCGGCCGTACCTCCCGTCACACCTCCCTGAGCGCCCTGGCGAGCGTGCCCTCGCCGCTCACCGCGACCCGCCCGTCGCGTACCGCGTCGGCGACGGTCGACTCCCCGCGGCTGATCGCCGTACAGGTGCCGGTGTCGAGGACCAGTACGGCGTCGGGTTCGCCGGGGGCGGGTCCGTCACCGTAGACCGGCCCGTCCTCGGCACCGACGCGCAGGTGGAACCGCCCCTCCTCCAGCCTGACTTCGACCAGGCCGCCCCCTCCCACGCCCTCACCCTCACCCGCACCCACGCCGTCCAGGGCGCGCAGCAGAGGCAGCGCGAACCAGTGCGCCCGCACCGCGTCGGTGGGCCGCCGCTCTCCCAGCGCCGCCTGCCCCCACGCGCCGAGCGCTTGCAGCACGGGCAGCAACGCGCGCCCCCGGCCGGTGAGTTCGTACACGTAGGCCGCACCGGGCGGGGGGAGCCTGCGCCGGGTGGTCAGCCCTTCGCGTTCCATGTCCTTCAGCCGCGAGGCCAGTACGTCCGTGCTGACGCCGGGGAGGTCCGCGTGCAGGTCGGTGTAGCGCCGCGGGCCGGCGAGGAGCTCGCGGACGATCAGCAGGGTCCAGCGGTCGCCGACGGCGTCGAGCGCGCGGGCGGCGGAACAGTACTGGTCGTAGCTTCGGCGAGGTGACATGCGACGCAGTGTAGACAAGTCGTTGGACTTTCCAAGCAGTCACTTGGTAAAACCAAGCAGGCAACACCGGATACCTGAGGGGAAGCGGCGCATGGAGTTCCGGCAGTCGAGCAAGCTCAGCGAGGTCTGTTACGAGATCCGCGGCCCGGTCATCGAGCACGCGAACGCGCTGGAGGAGGCGGGGCACAGTGTGCTGCGCCTGAACACCGGGAATCCGGCCCTGTTCGGCTTCGAGGCGCCGGAGGAGATCCTCCAGGACATGATCAGGATGCTGCCGCAGGCGCACGGCTACACCGACTCGCGGGGCGTCCTCTCCGCCCGCCGCGCGGTGGCCCAGCGCTACCAGACGCTGGGCGTGGAGGTCGACGTCGACGACGTCTTCCTCGGCAACGGCGTATCCGAACTGGTGTCGATGGCCGTCACGGCGCTGCTGGAGGACGGTGACGAGGTCCTTATCCCCGCCCCCGACTTCCCCCTCTGGACGGCGGTGACCACCCTCGCGGGCGGCAAGGCGGTCCACTACCTGTGCGACGAACAGGCCGACTGGTACCCGGACCTGGACGACATGGCGTCGAAGATCACGGACCGTACGAAGGCCGTGGTCATCATCAACCCCAACAACCCGACCGGCGCGGTCTATCCGAAGGAGATCGTCGAGGGCATCCTCGATCTGGCCCGCCGGCACGGCCTGATGGTCCTCGCCGACGAGATCTACGACCAGATCCTCTACGACGACGCCGTGCACCACTCGGCCGCCGCGCTCGCCCCCGACCTGGTCGTCCTCACCTTCTGCGGGCTGTCGAAGACGTACCGCGTGGCGGGCTTCCGCTCCGGCTGGCTGGTGGTCACGGGCCCGAAGCAGCACGCGAAGAACTACCTGGAGGGCCTGACCATGCTGGCCTCCATGCGCCTGTGCGCCAACGCACCCGCCCAGTACGCCATCCAGGCCGCGCTCGGCGGCCGCCAGTCCATCCGTGAGCTGACCGCCCCCGGCGGCCGTCTGCACGAACAGCGGGACGTGGCCTGGCGCATGCTCAACGACATCCCCGGCGTGAGTTGCGTCAAGCCCAAGGGTGCCCTGTACGCGTTCCCGCGCATCGATCCGGCGGTTCACAAGATCCACGACGACGAGAAGTTCGTCCTCGACCTGCTCCTGCGGGAGAAGATCCAGGTGGTCCAGGGCACCGGCTTCAACTGGCCCGCCTCCGACCACTTCCGCATCCTGACCCTCCCCCACGCGGACGTCCTGGAGACGGCGATCGGCCGGATCGGGCGCTTCCTGAGCGGCTATCGCCAGTAGCGGCCGGTCAGCCACGCCCCGGCCGTACACAGGTTTCCTGTACGGGGCCCGCCGGACCGCCGCCGGTGACTCCTCCAGTGACTCCTCGCCCCCACATGAGGACGCCCCGCCTCCTGCTGGAGACGGGGCGTCGGGTGTCGCGGCGGAGGCTTCAGGCCCGGCGGTCCGGGATGGCGAGGAGGGCTGCGGCGCTCAGGGCGGCGGCTGCGGCGAAGACGTAGAAGACCGTGGTCGGGCCGAGAGAGGCCGTCAGGATCCAGCCGCCGAGCAGCGGCGCCACGATCGCGCCGCCGCGCCCGAAGCCCGAGACGTAGCCGAGTGCCGTGGCCCGGATCGAGGCCGGGTAGCTGGACGCCACCCAGTCGTTGAGCACGGTCAGGGACGAATGGGCACCGACACCGGCGAGCGCGGTCAGACAGAGGACCACGACGGTGTTGCCGCCCAACGACAGGCCGACGACGGCGACCGCGGAGAGCGCCGCACTGCCGATGGTGACGAAGCGCGGGCCGATCCGGTCGGCGACGGCGGCGATGGCGAACGAGCCGATCACGGCGCCCAGATTGAGCACGAGCGTGAACTGCAGCGCCGAGCCGAGCGGGTAGTCCATCTCGCGCATCAGCTGGGTCAGCCAGGTGTTCAGGCCGTACCAGGCCAGGAGCACCGCGAAGTTGGCGACGACGAACAGCACGGTGGTGCGGGCGCGGCCGTCCGACAGCACGGAGCGGGCCGGTGAGGGGTTCTTCGCCTCGGCCGTCGGTCCGCCGGACGCGAGGCCTCCGCCGGACTCGGGGCTGCCGGCGGACTCGGGGCTGCCGGCGGACACCGTCGGGGGAGTGGCTCGGGGGTCGGGGGCATCGGCCGCTCCGGGCCGCGAGTCCGGCAGCAGGGCGTACACGCCGGCGAACACCAGCGTCGACAGCGCCGCGCCGGCACCGAACAGGCCGCGCCAGCCGAGGGAATCGCCCCACGCGGCGGCGGTGAGCGCGGCGAGCACACCGCCGACCGGAACGCCCGCGAGGACGATGGTCGCCACCAGCGCGGAGCGGCCGCGCGGTGCGTACTCCTTCGCGAGGGCCACACAGGACGGCATCACACCGCCCATGCCGATGCCGGCGAGCAGCCGGAAGAGGCCGAACTGCCAGGGCGTGGCGGCGACGGCACAGCCGACGGTGAACAGAGTGAAGATCACTCCCGACGCCAGCACGAGACGACGCCTGCCGAGACGGTCGGCGAGGGGCCCGCAGACGATGGCGCCGATGAGCATGCCCAGATAGACGAGGCTGCCGAGAGTTCCGGCGAGGGACTTGTCGAAGCCCAGGTTCGAGTCGGCGAGCATCGACGGCATCGCCACGCCGTAGACGATGAGGTCGAACCCCTCGACCGTGATCGCCGCCGTGCACAGGGCGACGACCGCACGGGTCAGGGCGCGGGTGCGCCGGTCCGTCGGGTCCGGAGCGGGGGGCCGGGCGGGAGCGGGTGCTTGAACATCAGTGGTCATGCGGCCACGTCCTGTCGCGGAGAGGTGGGGGGGGGAAGGGAGCCGGGCGGGCCGCGATGCGGAGCGCCGACACGGTGGGCGGCTCCGCAGACCCCGGTGTCCTTCCGGCGACAAACGAATGACCCATCGATGACCAGAATGGAAGCAGCCCTGTTACGCAGAGAGCAACAAAACTGTCCAATAGTTCCGCTCTGCGGTACAGAGGGAAGCATTTTTTTGCGCCACGGGCCTGCCGCCGTATCCTGCTCCCCGCTTCGGCCGTGTGCGTACGAGGACGCCGGCCGCCGGCCGCCGGCTCAGAGTGCCGCCTCCATGCGGCGCACCGCTTCCCCGAGCACAGCGGCCGCATCACCGAGGCGGGCGCGGGTGAAGCGCAGCGAAGGGGCCGAGACGATCATCGCCGCCACGGCGCGGCCGCCCGGCTCCCGCACGGCGGCGCCCACCGCGGAGATGCCGCGTTCGGTACCTCCGATATTGACGGCGTAGCCCCGCCTGCGGACGGTCTCGAGCGTGCGGTGCAGTGTCTCGGGATCGGTGTCCGCCTGTGCGGTGCGCCGGGTGCCGTAGATGTCGGCGAGTTCGGAGACGCCCAGGTCGGCGAGGAGCGCCTTGCCGCCGGCGGAGAGGTGCGCGGGCAGGCTCACGCCCGTGCGGCTGCCGACGCGCAGTGCGTGCGTTCCCTCGATGCTGTGCAGGATGCGCGCCTCGGCCCCGGTCCGGACCGCCAGGTGCACCGTCTCACCGAGCTGTCCGTTGAGCCACAGCAGGTGCGGCCGGGCGGTTTCCACGAGGTCGTACTCGGAGCGCTGGGACATCCCCAGGCGGTAGAGCGTGGGGCCGGGCCGGTACACCTTGTCGGCGCCCTGCACCGCGAAGCCGCGGCCGCGCAGGGTGGAGAGCAGACGATGAGCCGTGGACCTGGCCACACCCAGCTCGTCGGCAGCCTCGCTCAGCCGCACGCGCCCCTGCTTGCGGAGCAGGAGCAGCAGGGAGAGGGCGTTCTCCACGGATTCCAGGCCTTGCGCGGGCTTGCCGCCCGCGCTCCGCGGTTCCGCTCCGGGCCGCGACGTACGATCTGAGTTCTCCACAGCGGAATTCTACAACCGACTCATGGAGCGGCACGCATCGCGCCGAGGCTCCGGACGCCGGGAGTGTCAGTGTTCGGTCGTAGTCTTCGAAAGGGCCGGAAAGGCCGGCCGGGCGGTCGGGGACCGGGGGTGGGTGCGGTGACGAGAGCTTTGGGCGCGGGGCTGCGGCGGGTGGTGGAGGCGGCCGACCCGGTCAGTGGGCGGGTCAAGGGGACCGAGGCCCAGCTTGCGGGGCTGGTCAAGCGGGGGCTGGCGTTCCGGCACCCCCGTGCGCCGCACGATCACTTCCTGACGCCGGCGGGGCACCGGATACGAGAAGGGGAGGACGGCGCAGAGGGGCAGAGCGGCGCGGAGCCGGAGGGCAGGGCCTCCGGCAGTGGAGCCTCCGGCGGGGTGTTCGCCGCTCGGGCCGGCGGGGAGAAGGGTGCGGCCGAGGGCGGGGCCGCGCGCGTGCGTGAGGTGCGGAGTGCGTGGCAGGGGCTGCTGGAGTTGCGGCGCATGTCGCACACGGACGGTGCCACCGACCGGCCCTGCGGCTGGGAGCGCGGCCATCTGGTGCAGGCCGCCGCACTCGCCCTGGAGGCCGCCGGGCACCGTCCCGCCGGAGAGGACACCGAGGCGGGCGGGTACCGGGTGCGGGAGACACCGCAGCCGGAGGCCGTCGCCGTGTACGAGGCGGACGGCGAGGCGCTGCGGGCCTGCGCGGCCACTCTGGAGAAGGCCGGCTGGCAGGTCGGGGAGTACACGGAGCCCAGGACGCGGGCGCGTTATGTGCTGGCCTCCCCGCGACGTGTGTGAGGGCGCGTGCCAGGATCGGTGGTGAGTGCAGCGAATCGAGCAGGTGCGAAGGGGACGCAGTGAGCGAGCCGTTTTCCGTCCGGGTGACCGTGCGCGGATACGAGACCGATGTGCAGGGTCACCTCAACCAGGCCGTATACCTCAATTACGCGGAGCACGCGCGCTGGGCGCTGCTCCATGAAGCGGGGATCACGCAGTCCGTGCTCGCCGCGCGGGGCGTGGGACCGGTCGCCCTGGAGACGACCATCCGCTACAAGCGCGAGCTGCTCGCCGGCGACGAGGTCGACGTGAGCTGCGCCTTCACCTGGAGCGCCAGCAAGACGTTCCGCATCGAGCAGGTCATCACCAGAACGGACGGCACCGTCTCGGCCGAGATCTCGGCCGTCGGCGGCGTGCTGGACCTCAAGCTGCGCAAGCTGGTGCCGAGCCCGCAGGACCTCTTCCGGAAGCTGGCCAAGGAGCCGAGCCTGTTCGGGCTGTGAGCAGCTTTGGTAATATCGACGACTCTGCTGCTCAATTCGCCAGCCTCTTAGGAACAGCCACTCGGAGCGCCGGGCATGGCCGCGTCGCCGCAGGTCGCGGAGTGCGGTCCTGCGGCCCCGAGGAATTGTGCAGCAGAGTCATCGACGCGCGCCGCGAAGAGCTCCCGCAGTACGGTCTGACGATGGACGATCAATGGCCGTCGGCACTCGACCTCATGGCCCGGCTCGCAGGGCTGCGACCGCGCGAGCGGGGGGGGACGCGGGAAGTCCTCGCGAGCGAGAGCCGTCAGCATGCCTCGGTCTGGGAGAAACCCGCCGGCTGACCACGCATCGGCCGCCCTCTCCGCCGATGCCGAGCCAGGTTGTCGTCACTCGCGCCCGATCAGGAACACCTGGGGGTCGCTGTCCCCGTTCCCGGCGGTCGTCGGGTCCGCGCAGGCTTCCACCACGGCCGCCGCGCCCTTCTCGTCGGCGTCGCCGTGGATGCCGACGCACATCCCGTCGCCCGTCTCGGGGCGCAGCCGCCAGCCGTCGGTGCCCTCGGCTCGCTCGATGCCGAACCGCTGGGAATCGGCCGCACAGTCGTTCCAGGGTTCGAGCATGCTCTTGAAGGTTCCGTCGCGCAGGACGGTGAGGCAGCCCTTGTCGTTCCGGGGGTGATCCCACTGGATGCGGTAGAGGCCGTCGTCCTCCCGCAGGAGGTCGGTACGCGGGGGAACGGCCTGATCACAGGGCCGCTGGACCGCCACCACCTTGGCCTCGTCCCGCCTGCGCACCTCCCCTTCGGTCAGACACAGTTCCGGCGCCCGTGCGGGTCGTATGCGTGTCGGGCCCGGCGCGGGACCTGAAAGTACGGGGGTGGCCACCGGGTTCGTGAACGTCTCCGACGGCTCCTTGCCCTTGTCGTCGGCGGCCGGCGTGCCTCCGTCCTGCGGCAGCAGCACCAGGGCGCCGACCACGAGGAGGGCGACCGTGCCGAGAGAGGCGACGGCGGCGAGGCGGGCCGTACGGAAGCGGCTGCCGCCACCGGTCGGCGGATGCCCGTTCCGGCCGTCGGCCGTGGCGGCGCCGGACACTTCCCGGCCGTGCCGACCTGAGACGGAGGCGGACTGGGACCCGAGCCGGACGAGGGACTCGGAGCCGGACTCGGCGGCGGGCGCGGGCTGGGACGCGATCCGTTCCCGTGCCTCCAGCCATGCGGCCACGTCCTGTCCGGCACCGCACGCCCGTACCAGCGCCGCGGCGACCTCCGCGCGGGGCAGCGTGTCCCGTCGCAATATGTCCGCCACGGTGCTGCGCGCCAACACGTCTCCGTGCTCGGCAGCCCGCTGCTCCAGCCGGCGGAAGGTCAGTCCGCTGTGCTCCTTGAGCCGGCGCAACAGGGCGACGTCTCGGCCCTGGTCCGCGCCGCCCCGGGATCCAACTCCCCCATGATCGCCATGTGGCCATTTTGATCCCGGCCTTCACCGACGACAACCCCCGTCCCGGCCACACCGTACGCCCCGGCCGGAAGATCCGGACAAGCCGCTGACCAGCCCGGACACCCGTACGGCTGTCCGGGACACCGAAAGCCATTGCCGGAAGGGAACCCGTCCCCCAGGCTCGGTTGCTGTCGCGGCGCCCGGCCTCACGGCGGGGGAGGAGGACCGGCCGTCGTGCCCGGCCACCCCACCCGACCGTCGGACAGGAGTCGTCCCATGCCCACGCCCACGCCCACACCCATATCCATGCACCGCCCGCGTGCCCGTCGGCTCGTACCGGTCGCCGCCCTCGCCACCACCATCGGCACCGCGCTGCTGCTCGCCGGCATGGCCGAGCCGAGCTGGGGTGCCACCGCCGCCAAGTACCCGGGGCAGGTCAAGTGCCCCAAGGGCGACTACCAGTTGTGCATCAACGGCGGCCCGGGCGGCTTCACCGTCAGCGGCAGAACGTTCTCCGGCCACGCCAACGCGATCCTGCTGAGGAACGTCTCGAACGTCACGGTCAGCGGAAACACGTTCAAGAACCTCAGCGGCTCCACCGGATACGCCGGCGTCCATGTGAAGAACTCATCCGGCATCGTGATCCGGAAGAACACCTTCTCCGGGCTGCGCAACAGCGGGAAGATGCACGGCGTCTACCTGGTGCAGACCTCGGGCAGCAGTGTCACCGGCAACAAGTTCTCGTCGATCACCGGCGACCCCGTACGGATCAGGGACGGCAGCCGGAACAACACCGTGAGCGGGAACACCTTCACCAAGTCCGGCCAGTACGCCATGTTCAGCGAGTGGGGCCGGCTGGAGAAGGGCGAGGCCTGCGGTCGCGGCAACGTCTTCAAGAGCAACAAGTACGGAACCGGCTACTCCGGCAAGCGGCTCCCGCTGATCAAGTGGGGTGGCAGGGGCGGCGGCAGCACCGGCCTCAAACTCACCTGGAACAACTGCAAGAAGGCAAGCATCGTCAACAAGGGCGGCAACACCAAGCTTTAGAACCGATGTTGACGGCGTGCGTACGATGGAGAGGAAACGCGTCAACGCCCCGCCCCAGGCTGTGCGCCGGGTGGGCCGGACGGGGGAAGAAAGGTGCGTGCCCGATGACGGTCGGGCTCCTCTCCACAATTGCTGCCGCGTTCTACGGGGGCACGGTCTCGGTCCTCGCTCTCACTGCCACCTTTGCCCGGCGCCGCACGCTGCGGCATGAAGCGCGCCGCACCCTGGCCGTCCTGGTGCCGGGGAGGCCGGTGGAGCCGCCGCACGCAGGCGAGGTGACGGCAGACCCGAACGGCTGAGAGACGCGGAGGGCCACCAGGTTCTGGGAATCACCGGCCGTCGAGGCGGCGGCGCCACGGCGAACGCACTCCCGCTGGGTGGCCCTCGCCGTCCTGTGCGCCGGGACGCTGATGACGCCCCTGGACGGCAATCTCGACGGCCCCGGAAAGACCGGAACGAACGGGCCGTACCTGAAGTAGGCGGCACTGGGGCCTGGCGGGCCCGCCCGGAACAACTCGGGCGGGCCCGCTCGCCGTTCAGGATCTGCGCTCAGCCCTGCGCCACGATCGCGGCCAGCCGCTGGGCCTGCGCGCGGGTGGTGCGGGCGATCTCGTCCTCGTCGGCCGTGCGCAGCCGGCTGCCCTCCACGATCTGGCGGCCGTTGACGAACGACGCCGTGACCGGCGCCGCCGCACCGAGGACCAGCGCGGCCACCGGGTCGGCGATGGAGGCGTGGGCGAGGGTGTCCATCCGCCACAGCACCAGGTCGGCGAGCTTGCCCGGCTCCAGTGAGCCGATCTCCGCCGCCCGGCCCAGGACCTGGGCGCCTCCGTAGGTTCCCAGACGCAGTGCCTGACGTGCCGTCAGGGCGGTCTCGCGGTGCGGGCCGAGGCGGTTGACGAGCAGGGCGTTGCGCAGTTCGGTGTGCAGTTCGCCGGACTCGTTGGACGCGGTGCCGTCCACGCCGAGGCCGACCGGAACACCGGCCGCCAGCAGGTCGGGGACGCGGGCGATCCCGGCGCCGAGGCGGGCGTTGGAGGAGGGGCAGTGGGCGACGCCCGTCCTCGTACGGGCGAAGGCGGCGATGTCGGAGTCGTTCATGTGGACGCAGTGCGCCATCCACACGTCCTCGCCGAGCCAGCCGGTGGACTCGAAGTAGTCGGTCGGGCCCATCCCGAACAGTTCGTGGCAGAACTTCTCCTCCTCCACCGTCTCCGACCCGTGCGTGTGCAGTCGTACGCCGAGACTGCGCGCCAACCGCGCTCCCTGTCGCATCAGTTCGGTGGAGACGGAGAACGGGGAGCAGGGTGCCACGGCGACCTGGGTCATGGCGTCGAAGGAGGTGTCGTGGTGCTGTCGGACGGTCTCCTCGGTCGCGGCGAGGGCGCCTTCGAGCGTCTCCACTGCGAAGTCCGGGGGCAGTCCGCCGTCCTTCTCACCGCGGTCCATCGAACCGCGGGCCAGGGTGAAGCGCACGCCCATGTCGCGGGCGGCGCGGATGACGGCGCCGGACAGGTCCCCGGAGCCGCGCGGGAACACGTAGTGGTGGTCCATGGCGGTGGTGACACCGCCGCGGGCCATCATCGCGAGGGAGCCCCGGGCCGCGGCGTGCACCATGGGCTCGTCGATGCGCGCCCAGGTCGGGTACAGCGCGACGAGCCAGTCGAACAGGTTGTGGTCGGTGGCCAGGCCCCGGGTGATCCACTGGTAGAAGTGGTGGTGGGTGTTGACCAGGCCGGGCGTCGCCAGATGTCCGGTGGCGTCGATGCGGCGGACGACGTTTCCCAGGCCCTCGGGGGCCCTGCCCGCGCCGAGCGACTCGATGCGGTGGCCGGCGAGGACGAGGTACCCGGAGGCGTACTCGGTGTCCTTCGCGTCGACGGTCGCGATCGCGCAGTTCTCGATGACGATGCGCTGGACTGCTTCCATGGGTTCGTCTTTCTACGTCGTTCTTGTTCTCAGAGGTGGGTCTCAGAGGTTGGTGAGGTCCGCCGGTATGAGCGCCTCGCAGCCGTCGCGCAGGATCGTGGCCTCTATCAGGCCGTAGGGGCGGTCGGCGGCGAAGTACACGGCGCCGTCCGCACTCTCGTTGTCGAGTCCGAAGGGTTCCAGGTCCACCTGGAAGTGGTGGCGGTTGGGGAGGGAGAAGCGCACCTCGTCTATTTCCTCACGGTGCTCGATGATCTGCGCGCCCATCCGGTACATCGTCTGCTGGAGGGACAGGGAGTAGGTCTCGGCGAAGGCCTGGAGCAGGTGCTGCTTCGTCCGCTCGTAGGACGTCTCCCAGTCGGGCATCGGCCGCTCGTCGTCGGTCCAGTTGAACCGCCATCGGGCGGCGACCGAGGTGGCGAGGAAGCGGTCCCGGGTCTCCTTCAGGGTCGTGTACCTGTCCTTGACGAAGCCGTGGAACTCGGAGTCGGTGGAGTTCAGTACCGTCAGGTCCTTCAGGCCCGAGACGACCTCCCACCGCTCGCCGTCGTAGGTGACCTGCGTCAGCCGGGTCTCCTGGCCCTTGCGGACGAAGGAGTGCTCGCCGTGCTCCCGCTGGTGGGCGGGGGAGGTCGCGATCCTGTCCCAGGCGTACTCCTCGACGCGGATGCGGGCCCGGTGGATGGGCTCCTGGGAGGTGACGAAGTGCCGGGCGAGATGGATGCCGAACTGCTCGGCGGACTCGATGCCGTGCTCCTTGGCGAAGGCGAACACGGTGTTCTTGGTGGTGTCGGTCGGCAGGACGTTGGCGTTGGAGCCGGAGTAGTGGACGTCCTCCATGTCGCCGGACAGGGCGACGGAGACGTTCAGGTCCTTGATGTGGTGGGTGGCGCCGTCCCGCGTGATCCTGACGACGCGGTTCTCCGCCTTGCCGTACTGGTTCCGGCCGAGAATCGTGGGCATGTCTGCTAGCTCCCTCGGTATACGGAGTAGCCGAACGGGTTGAGCAGCAGCGGTACGTGGTAGTGCTCGCCCGGTACGACGGCGAACGTGATCGCCACCTCCGGGAAGAACACTCCGGTGCCGCTGTCCCGATGCGCGGGGGCGTCCTGCTGTGCCTCGGCTTGCCTGTCGGTGAAGTGCGGGGTGAAGTACGGCTCCACGTCGAAGTCGAGCCGTACGCGGGTGGTGCCCTCCGGCAGCGCCGGGAGGTCCTTGCATCGCCCGTCCGCGTCGGTCGCGGAGCCGCCGAGCGCCTGCCAGTGCGCCTCCCGGCCCGAGCGGGCGGAGAGCTGGACAGCGATGCCCCGAGCGGGGCGGCCGACGCTGGTGTCCAGGATGTGCGTGGAGACGGAAGCGGTGGTCTCGGTGCTCATACGGGCACTGCTCCTAGGGACGTCGGGGCTGCCGGTCCGCTTCGACGAGCCGGGCCAGGCGGATGCGGTTGATCTTCCCCAGCTCGGTGCGGACGGTCTCGCGTTCCCGTTCCGGTGTGTTGCCGAGGCGTTCCCTGGCCTCGTCGCGCATCTGCTCGCCGGTCCGGCCGGTGGCGCAGATGAGGAACACATGGCCGAACTTCTCCTGGTGGGCGAGGTTCAGCTCGAGCATCTCCGCCTTGAGCCGGTCCGGCGCGCAGGCCATGCCGCTCTGCTCCCGCGTCGAGTCCGGGTCACCGGGCCGGGGTCTGCCGATCGGCGGGTGCCCGGCCATCGCCTCGTCGAGGTCCGCCGCGGTCAGCCCGCTCATGGCGGCGTCGGCGGCGGCGTACAGATCGTCGACGGTCGTGTACGGGCGGTCGGCGAGCAGCCGCCGGGCCCACGCCGTGGAGGCGCACACCTCGTGGAGGGCGGCGAGGGCCGCGCTCTCCTCCAGGGCGTTGAAGCGGGCCAGGCCCTGCGGCGTGGAAGTGGACGTCACACAAACCTCCCCTGCCGGGAACGGCCGTCCTGCGGAACGGGCGTGCCGACAGCTAACGCCGCCCCGGACCGCCACGTCAACACTTTGTTGAAAGACGGGAGGGCCGGGCCACCCCTCGAAGACCTGCCGAAGACCTGCCGAAGACCTGCCGAAGCCCGTCAGAAGCCCTTCACGAACCCTTCTCCCGATTGAGGTAGTTGTAGACGGTGAAGCGGCTGACGCCGAGCGCGCCCGCCACCGTCTCGACACCGTGCCGGACGGTGAAGGCGCCGCGCGCCTCCAGGCTCCGTACGATCTCCTGCTTGGCCCTGCGGTCCAGGTCGGCAAGGGGTCTGCCGTGCCGGCGCTCCAGCGCGGCGAGGATGTGACCGAGGGAGTCGGCGAGCTGGGGCAGGCGCACGGCGACGGCGTCGGTGCCCTCCCAGGCGAGGACGACGTCGTCGGGACCGGCCTCGTCGGGCGGGAGCAGCTGCCCGCCCATGGCGTCGACGAGCGGCTTGACGGCGGCGATGAACGGCTCGTCCGCCACGCCGCTCATCCCTCGGCCTCCGCGATCACGTTGACCTGGAGCGAGACCCGGGTCGCGCCGGCCTCCAGGCTGCGGCGCAGCAGGGCGTCCACGGCGGCGAGGACCACGTCGGCGCCGCCCTCCGCGGTGTTCCCGAACGGCCCGACGTCCACCGAGTCCAGCGCGGCCCCCTCCACGACCTCCCGGGCCACCACCGCATGCGCGGGCGCCTCGTCCAGATCGAAGGGCTCGGTCGTGAACTCCACTCTCAATCGCACTGCGCCCCCACGGCATCGGCTCTGACCTGTGTGTTCCTGTCATCCCTCCGGCCGAGAGGGCCCATCCGGGGCGCATTCTCCCCGCAGAACACCGAACGCCCGGTCCACCGCTGCCCTGGTCCGTTTCCCCGGCTCGGAGGGAAGGTGGCTGTAGACGGTAAGGATCACCGCAGCGCCGGTGTGCCCCAGCCGCTCCGACACGACCTTAACGGACCACCTGCGGCGGTCGGCAGGGATGCGCAGGCATGCCGTAGGGCTGGGCGTCCGGTGCCCCCGGGGAAGTCGCCGTTGGGCTGAGCCGAGCCGGCCACCGCCGAGTGCACCTACTGGTACAACCACACCCGGTTCCACGGTGGGACAGGGCACATCCCGTCTGCCGAGTACGAAGCCGACCGCTACCTCAGCACCACAAAATCCCAGGTCACAACCAACATCTGAGATCTCTGTCAAACCCGGGACGGTTCATCGGGCGGAGCAGGGGGACGGTCACGTCGCCCGTGTGGTCAGTTCGGATCGGGGGTGTCCGGTGGGGGGTGGACAGTGATGTGCCGGATCGTGTTGGGGGGCTCGCCGCGGCGGACGGACCCGGGGGCGCGGGCGATCGGCCGCTTGGCGTGGGCGGCGGAGGACAGCTGCCAGGGGACACTGGTCACGGTGACGCCGGGGGTGAAGAGCAGACGGCTCTTGAGCCAGAGGGCGGACTGGTTGTGGAGGAAGTTCTCCCACCAGTAGCCGACGACGTATTCGGGGATGAAGACGGCGACGACGTCGTGGGAGCCGGCGCGGCGGATGGAGCGTACGTACTCCACCGCCGGTCTGGTGATCTCGCGGTAGGGGGACCGGAGGACCTTCAACGGCACCTGGATGTCGAAGTCGTCCCACTGCTTGCGCAGGGCGGCCAGTGACTCCTGGTCGACCGCGACGGTGACTGCTTCCAGACTGTCGGGCCGGAAAGCGCGAGCGTAGGCAAGGGCGCGCAGCGTCGGCTTGTGGAGGGTGGCGACGAGCACGATCGCCAGGACCCGGGACGGCGGCGTGCTCTCCTGGCGCGGGTCGGTCACCGCGAGTTCCGCGGCAGTCCGGTCGTACTGGCGGCGGATGCCGCGCATCATCAGCCACAGCAGGACCGCCGCGAGGACGGCCAGCCAGGCGCCCTGGGTGAATTTGGTGACCAGCACGATCACCAGGACCAGGCCGGTGACGGCGGCGCCGGTGGTGTTGATGGTGCGGGCCACTTGGTGGCGGCGGCGCGACGCGGGGTCGGTCTCGGTGCGCAGTGCGCGGTTCCAGTGCCGGATCATGCCGGTCTGGGAGAGGGTGAAGGAGGTGAAGACACCGAGGATGTAGAGGTGGATCAGGCTGGTGACGTTCGCCTTGAACCCGTAGAGCAGGAGTCCGGCGACGACGGCCAGGGCGAGGATGCCGTTGGAGAAGACGAGCCGGTCGCCGCGGTTGTGCAGCTGGTGGGGAAGGTAGCGGTGCTGGGCGAGAATCGAGGAGAGCAGCGGGAAGCCGTTGAAGGCGGTGTTCGCGGCGAGGATCAGGATCAGGGCCGTGGCCGCCTGGATGTAGTAGAACCCGAAGCTGCTGTTCCCGCCGAAGACAGCCGCGGCGAGCTGCGCGATGACGGTGCGCTGGGTGTGTGCGCCGCAGTCGGCCAGTCCGGTGAGCCGGCAGGGGTCGTCGGTGATGTGCACCTTGGCGACGATCGCGAGGGTGGTGACGCCGACGAACATGACGACGGCGATGGTGCCCATGGCGGCCAGTGTGCTCGCGGCGTTCTTCGACTTGGGCTTGCGGAAGGCCGGCACTCCGTTGGAGATCGCCTCCACGCCCGTCAGCGCCGTACAGCCGCTGGAGAACGCGCGCAGCACCAGCATGATCAGAGCCAGCCCCGCCAGGTCCGTGTCGCCGGGGTCGGGGGTGATGCCGTAGCGGGCGCTCTCGGCGACGGGGGCATCGCCCAGCACGTAGCGGAGCAGCCCCGTGCCGACCATGATCAGCACTCCGCCGATGAACAGGTACGTGGGGGCGGCGAACAACCGGCCGGACTCGCGCACGCCCCGCAGGTTCATCGCCGTCAGCAGGGCCACGAAGCCCAGCGCCATCAGGACGCGGTGGTCGGCCAGCGACGGCAGCGCCGAGATGATGTTGTCCACTCCGGAGGCGACCGAGACAGCCACGGTCATCACGTAGTCGACCAGCAGCGCGGCCCCTACCACCAGACCCGCCGAGGGGCCGAGATTGGTCGAGACGACCGTGTATGAGCCACCCCCGCCCGGATAGGCGTTGACGACCTGGCGGTATGAGAGCACCACCACCGTCATCAGCGCGACGACCGCGGCCCCGATCCACGGCGTGAAGTGCAGATAGGCCAGCCCACCGAGGGTGAGGACCAGCAGGATCTCCTGCGTGGCATAGGCCACGGAGGACAACGGGTCGGACGCGAAGATCGGCAGAGCGAGCCGCTTGGGCAGCAGCGTCTCGCTCAACTCCTCACTGCGCATGGCCCGCCCGATGACCAGGCGCTTCAGCATTTCGGTCACCCTCGGCACAGCGCGATCGTAGACCGGTCGCGCCGACATCGGCCCTGCCGACGCGCAGTCGGCGTACGCCACGTCGTATCCCCTGCGCGAGGGCCTCCCCCGATCATGGGTGCGGGGGCGGCGGGGTCTGCTGCCGATGGCGGAATCGCTTCTGCTGTTCTGCGCACAGCCTGGCGAGGAGAGGGAGGGCCGTGGGCGAGGTGCACCCTTGACAGCCACCGAGATCCCCGGACAGTCTTCCATCAAGCAGAAAAAAGATTTCTCGATACGGAATATCTCCACGGAAGCAAACGGAAGTGAAGGGAGCGCGGCCCCGATGCCAGGTGTCGAGTGGAGTACAGCCGCAGACCAGCGCTTCAACGTCAACCTGTCGATCCTCTTCACCGAACTCCCGCTCCTGGAGCGCCCCGCGGCGGCCGCCGCGGCCGGCTTCACCGCGGTCGAACTGTGGTGGCCCTGGGCCGACTCGCCGACACCGGCGCGGTCCGAGCTCGACGGGCTGAGCAAGGCGATCGAGGACGCCGGCGTCCGCCTCACGGGCCTGAACTTCTACGCCGGGCAGCTCCCGGGCCCCGACCGCGGCGCTCTGTCGTTGCCGGGTGAGGAGTCGGAGCGGTTCCGTGCCCATGTCGAGGTGGCCGCGGGCTTCGCCGAGTCCCTCGGCTGTACGGCCCTCAACGCGCTGTACGGCAACCGCGTCGACGGCGTGGACCCGGCCGAGCAGGACGCGCTCGCCCTGGAGAACCTCGCCCTCGCCGCCCGCGCAGCCGACCGGATCGGCGCGATCCTGCTGGTCGAGGCGTTGAACCGGACCGAGTCGCCGCTGTACCCGCTGGTGTCGGCGCCGGCTGCGGTGGAGGTCGTCGACCGGGTGAACGCGGCCACGGGGCTGGGCAACGCCCGGTTCCTGATGGACCTCTACCACCTGGCCATGAACGGCGAGGACCTGCCTGCGGTGATCGAGCGGTACGCCGCGAGGACCGGCCATGTGCAGATCGCCGACAGCCCCGGCCGCGGCGCCCCCGGCACGGGCTCGCTCCCGCTGGCGGATCTCCTCGGCCGCCTGCGCAAGGCCGGTTACGCGGGCTGGGTCGGCCTGGAGTACAAGCCCGGCGACCGGCCGAGCACGGAGGCCTTCGACTGGCTGCCCCGCGAGGCCCGTGCGGCCCGCGCCGCCCGCTGATCACCCTCGTACAGACTTGTGCAGAGAGGCACTCCCACCATGAGCGACACCCCCGACACCCTTCCCAGGATCGCCTGGATCGGCCTCGGCATCATGGGCTCCCCCATGTCCGAGAACCTGATCAAGGCGGGCTACGACGTCACCGGCCACACCCTGGAGCGGGAGAAGCTGGACCGGCTGGCCGCCGCGGGCGGCACCCCGGCCTCCTCCCTCGCCGAGGCGGTCCGGAACGCGGACGTGATCATCACGATGGTGCCCGCGTCCCCGCAGGTCGAGGCCATCGCGTACGGGCCCGACGGCATCCTCGAGAACGCGCGGCCCGGCGCCCTGCTGATCGACATGTCCTCGATCACCCCGCAGACGTCCGTCGACCTGGCCGCCGCTGCGAAGGACAAGCACGTCCGTGTGCTCGACGCCCCGGTGTCCGGCGGTGAGGCGGGCGCCGTCGAGGCGGTGCTGTCCATCATGGTCGGCGGTGAACAGGCCGACTTCGACGCCGCGAAACCACTGTTCGAGGTGCTCGGCAGGACCGTCGTCCGGTGCGGCCCGCACGGCTCCGGGCAGACCGTGAAGGCCGCCAACCAGCTGATCGTCGCCGTCAACATCCAGGCGTGCGCCGAGGCCGTGGTCTTCCTCGAGAAGTCCGGCGTGGACCTGGCGGCCGCGCTGGACGTCCTGAACGGCGGCCTCGCGGGCTCGACCGTACTGACCCGCAAGAAGGACAACTTCCTCGGCCGGAACTTCGAGCCCGGCTTCCGGATCGACCTGCATCACAAGGACATGGGCATCGTCACCGACGCCGCCCGCACCGTCGGCGCGGCCCTGCCCGTCGGCGCCGTGGTCGCGCAACTCGTCGCGAGCCTGCGCGCGCAGGGCGACGGCGGACTGGACCACTCCGCGCTGCTGCGCGCGGTGGAGCGCCTGTCCGGTACCCGGGTCTGACTGCCCCGAGACCTCCGGGGGCGCCGGCGCCGACATCTGTCCTGTCGCGCCCGGGACACCGGCACCACCCGGAACCCCAGAACCGGAACAGGCTCGCGTACGGCCCTTGGCAGGAGGTCGGTGCCGTACGCGGAGCCCGCGGTGGACTGCGCGCGACCCGGGACGAGGGTGCCCGCACGGGCCCCCGCGGGCAGGGCGAGGGCGCCGTGGCAGCGGGCGAGCCAGTGCGATGGTGAAGGCCGCCGGCGCTTCCCCTTCGACCGGAGGGGAGCAGCGCCCGGGGCCGTCGCACCTGCCACGGCCCCGATTCCGGTCCCCCGATCCCGTCCGGGGTGCGGATCCGCCCGGCGGGCAGCAGCCTGGAGACATGGCAGATCCCGCGGAGCATCCGCACATCGTGGTGCATTCCCCGGCGTTGGACGGCTCGCGCCGGGTCACCTCCGGCGACGAGACGCTGGGCGTCGCCTCGCACATCGACGACGTGGGCGAGATCCTGCGGCTCGCCGACCTCTACGTCACCGACGTCGAGGAGGCGGACCTCATCGAGTGGCAGGGTGGCGGCCCCGAGGACTGGCCGGGCCTGTCGGAGGAGCACCACGAGGCCTGAGCGAGCGTGCTTATACCTGAGCGAGCGTGTTGATCCACGTACGCATGCGCGAGGGTGCCATGGCGGCTGACCGGAGTGCGACCACGACCGCTCCACGGAAGCGGCCGTACGGTGGGGGTGCAGCGCATCGCGCAGGAGTCGCGGCGGGAGATCCGCTCGGTGGTGCGCGGCTACCGCACCACCGACCCGCACCCCGAACTCGCCGGTCAGGCCTTCAGCGTCCTGATGGATGTCGGCGCGTGCCACGGTTCCGTGGCGGTCTCCTCGAACTCGACGACGTTCCCTATGTCGTTGGTGGTCGACATGGCGATGTTGGTGACCCGCTCGAGGATGGCCTCGACGACGACCGGCACCCTGTGTTCCGCGGCGAGCTCCTTCGCCCGCTCCAGGGCCGCGCCCAGCTCACCGGGGTCGGTCACCCGGATCGCCTTGCAGCCGAGGCCCTCGGCGACCCGGACGTGGTCGACGCCGTAGACGCCCAGTTCGGGCGCGTTGATGTTCTCGAACTCCAGGCTGACCTGGAAGTCGATGTCGAACGCCCGCTGCGCCTGCCGGATGAGGCCGAGGTAGGAATTGTTGACCAGCACATGGATGTACGGGATCTTGTGCTGCGCCCCGACGGCCAGCTCTTCGAGCATGAACTGGAAGTCGTAGTCGCCGGACAGGGCGACGACCTGGGCTCTGGGGTCGGCCCTGGCCACGCCGAGTGCCGCCGGGACGGTCCAGCCCAGGGGGCCGGCCTGGCCGCAGTTGATCCAGTGCCGCGGGCGGTGGACGTGGAGCATCTGGGCGCCGGCGATCTGGGAGAGGCCGATGGTCGAGACGTACCGGGTCCCGGGGCCGAAGGCCCGGTTCATCTCCTCGTAGACGCGCTGCGGTTTGATCGGGATGTCGTCGAAGTGCGTACGCCGCTGGAGTGTGGCCCGCTTCTCCTGGGCCGCCGCCGCCCAGGCGGAACGGTCGGGCAGCCTGCCCTCGGCCCTGTGTTCCTTCGCGACCTGGACGAACAGCTCCAGCGCGGCGCGCGCATCGGAGGCGATGCCGTAGTCGGGGGCGAAGATCCGCCCGATCTGGGTGGGTTCGATGTCGACGTGGACGAACGTCCGGCCGGCCGTGTAGACGTCGAGCCGGCCGGTGTGGCGGTTGGCCCAGCGGTTGCCGATACCGAGGACGAAGTCGGCTTCCAGGAAGGTCGCGTTGCCGTAACGGTGCGAGGTCTGGAGGCCGACCATCCCGGCGTTCAGCTCGTGGTCGTCCGGGAGGACGCCCCAG
Source organism: Streptomyces chlorus (assembly GCF_042655885.1). Lineage (NCBI taxonomy): Bacteria > Bacillati > Actinomycetota > Actinomycetes > Kitasatosporales > Streptomycetaceae > Streptomyces > Streptomyces chlorus. The sequence continues at coordinate 301,682 of NZ_JBHSOA010000061.1, read as the reverse complement.
CCCATCAGGGTGGGTACGACCGGTGTGCCGGTCAACTCCGCGAACTGCACCAACAGTTCGGGCGCGTCGGCGTTGATGACTCCGCCGCCCGCGACGATCAGGGGGCGCTCGGCGGCGTTCAGCATGCCGAGCGCCTTCTCGATCTGGGCGCGGCTCGCGGCGGGCTTGTAGACCGGCAGCGGCTCGTACGTGTCGGGGTCGAACTCGATCTCCCTCTGCTGCACGTCGATCGGCAGGTCGATCAGGACGGGTCCCGGCCGGCCGGAGCGCATGAGATGGAAGGCCTGCTGGAAAACGCCGGGAACCTGCGCGGCCTCGAGGACCGTCACCGCCATCTTGGTGACCGGCCCCGCGATGGCGGCGATGTCGACGGCCTGGAAGTCCTCCTTGTGGATCACCGCGGTCGGGGCCTGGCCGGTGATGCACAGGATCGGGACGGAGTCGCCGGTCGCGGAGTACAGGCCGGTGATCATGTCGGTCCCGGCCGGACCGGAGGTGCCGACGCAGACGCCGATGTTGCCCGGCCGGGTGCGGGTGTAGCCCTCGGCCATGTGCGAGGCGCCCTCGACATGGCGGGCGAGGGTGTGGGTGATGCCGCCGGAGCCCTTGAGCGCCGCGTAGAACGGGTTGATCGCCGCGCCGGGGACACCGAACGCGTCGGTGACGCCCTCGCGCTTGAGAATCTCAACTGCCGCTCGGGCAGCGGTCATTCGAGCCATGGAGTACTCCTGCTTCGACTGTCGGATGCGCACTCCCGTCGCGCCCCGCGGTGAGTGCCTCCCGCATCACCTTCCGCACCATCTTCCGCATTACGGAAAAGAAATTCTGCTATCTGGAAGAAATGTAGGCGGGTACGACGGAGGCCGTCAAGGGAGCGGTGTGCGTGCGGTCCGCGTGCCGGATACGTGCGTCACGAGAACGGCAACTGCCGGACAGGCCGGGGGCCCTGGGAGGACGATGGGGGCGCCGGCCTGAACTGATGACGTCGTCCGGGAACGGAAGTGGTGGGCCATGCCCGAGAGCGTGTCCGTGCGCTGTCCGGCCTGTCGGAGCGAGCACCGCTACACGGCGCCGCCGTACCCCTGCGCGTGCGGCGCCCCGGCCGACGCGCTGGACGCCACCCACTCCTGAGAAGCCCGAAAACCCGGGGACGCTCCCACCCCCGCCGTCCGATACTCGGCGCATGCGTACACACATCCGGCCCGCCGCCCCCGACGAGTTGTCCGCCCTCCAGGACATCGAACGGGCCGCCGGCGCCCCCTTCCGGGCCCTGGGCATGCCGGAGATCGCCGACGACCAACCGCCCGCCCTCGACACCCTCGACCACTACCGGCGGGCGGGCCGCTGCTGGGTCGCCGCCGACGAACGGGACCGGCCCGCCGCCTATCTGACCGCCGAACCGGTGGACGACGCGTTCCACCTCGAGCAGGTCTCGGTGCACCCGCGCGCCGCCCGCCGGGGCGTGGGCCGGTCCCTGATCGACCACGCCGCCGAGCAGGCCCGCGCGCAGGGCCTGAGCGCCCTGACCCTGACCACCTTCGCCGACGTCCCGTGGAACGCCCCGTACTACGCCCGCCTCGGCTTTCGCACGCTGGCCGAGGCCGAACTCACACCCGGTCTGCGCCGGATCCGCGCCCAGGAGGGCGAGCACGGGCTCGACCGGTGGCCGCGCGTGTGCATGCGCGGAAGCGTCCGAACGCTCCGCCGCCGGGGACGGACTCCTGAGGGCCTGCCCGGATCACGATCAGAGTGCTGACCGGATCGGCCGCTCCCCACCGCCCCACCGTTCAGCGCCGGGGACGTTCAGCTCGGCGATGAACATCGTCGGGGCGTCGTGGAGCGAGGTGCGGCACTCCTGCTGGACCGCCTCCGAAGTGACCCGCAGGTTGCCCATGACCATGCTGAACTGCCTGCACAGGTCAGGGGTCACCGGAAGTCCGCCTCTCGGTACTCGGCGTCGGAGCCCGCCGCCGTGGCTTCGCGCAGTTCGATGCGGCGGATCTTGCCGGAGACGGTCTTGGGCAGCTCGCCGAACTCCAGCCGGCGGATCCGTTTGTAGGGGGCGAGCACCTTGCGGGAGTGCTCGAAGAGCTCCCTCGCGGTGTCCGGGCCGGGCCGGTGGCCCTCCGCGAGCACGATGTACGCCTTGGGCACGGCCAGGCGCAGCTCGTCCGGGGCGGGCACGACGGCGGCCTCGGCGACCGCCTCGTGCTCCAGCAGGGCGCTTTCCAGCTCGAAGGGGGAGATCTTGTAGTCGGAGGCCTTGAACACCTCGTCGGCGCGCCCCACGTAGGTCAGGTAGCCGTCGGTGTCGCGGGAGCCGATGTCGCCGGTGCGGTAGTAGCCGCCCGCCATGGCCTGTGCGGTGCGGTCGGGGTCGCCGTGGTAGCCGGTCATCAGGCCCACCGGGCGGTTCGACAGGTCGAGGGCGATCTCTCCCTCGGTGGCGCCGGGCGCGCCGGAGACGGGGTCGAGGAGCTCGACCCGGTAGCCGGGCCCCGGGCGGCCCATGGAGCCGGTCCGCAGGGGCTGGCCGGGGCTGTTGGCGACCTGGACGGCGGTCTCGGTCTGGCCGAAGCCGTCGCGGATGGTGACGCCCCAGGCGCGCCGGATCTGTTCGATGACCTCGGGGTTGAGCGGTTCACCGGCGGCGACGGCCTCGCGCGGCGAGGTCTTCAGCCGGGACAGGTCGGACTGGATGAGCATGCGCCACACGGTGGGCGGGGCGCAGAAGGTGGTGACGCCCGCGCGGTCCATCTCGGTCATGAGCCGGGCGGCGTCGAACCGCGCGTAGTTGTGCAGGAAGACGGTCGCCTCGGCGTTCCACGGGGCGAAGAGGTTGGACCATGCGTGCTTGGCCCAGCCGGGTGAGGAGATGTTCAGGTGCACGTCGCCGGGTTTGAGCCCGATCCAGTACATGGTCGCCAGGTGCCCGACGGGGTACGAGGTGTGGGTGTGCTCGACGAGCTTGGGCTGTGCGGTGGTGCCCGAGGTGAAGTACAGCATCAGCGGGTCGTCGGCGAGGGTGGGGCCGTCGGGCGCGTAGTGCTCGGCGGCGCCGTAGGCGTCCTCGTAGGGCAGCCAGGCGTCGCCGGCGCCTCCGCCGACGGCGATCCGGGTGTAGTCGCCGGGCACCTCGTCGAACTTCGAGGTGTCGGCGGCGCGCGTGATCACGTGCCGGACGCGGCCCCGGTCGACGCGGTCACGCAGGTCGGCGGGGCCGAGCAGCGGGGTGGCGGGGATGACCACGGCCCGCAGTTTCATCGCGGCGAGCGCGGTCTCCCAGAGTTCGGCCTGGTTGCCGAGCATGACGAGCACCCGGTCCTCGGCGCGTACGCCCTGCTGCCGGAGCCAGTTGGCGGCCTGGTCGGAGCGGCGGGCGAGTTCGGCGAAGGAGAGCCTGGTCTGCTCGCCGTCCTCCTCGACGAGGTGCAGGGCGGTGCGGTCGTTGCCGTCCGCGATCACGTCGAACCAGTCGAGCGCCCAGTTGAAGCGGTCGGGGCGCGGCCAGCGGAAGCCCTCGTAGGCCGTGGTGTAGTCGTCGCGGTGTGCCAGCAGGAAGTCCCGGGCCCCGCGGAACTCCTCCGTCGCCGTCGCCGTTGTCATGTGTTCCCTTCCGTCGCCGTCGTCATGGGTGCTCCGTCCTCCTCGGTCCCGGACCTTGCCGGGCGGCTCTGTGTCATCGTCTAATCCGTGACGCAGGTCTCACTACCCCGAAAGGGGGTGTGGGCTCACTCGGGAGCCGTGACGGAGGGGCGAACAGGTGGCAGCCGAGCCGGGCGGGGAGGACCAACGCGGTGGCGGCCGAGCGGCTGGGAGTGACGGCCGGGACCGTGAAGGCGTCTCTGCGCTCGGCGATGCGCAAGCTGGGGGCGCGGACGCGTGGGGAGGCGGTGGTCTCCGCACGCGGGGCGGGGTGGTTGCCGTAGGTTTGCGGTGTTCTCGTGGGGTCGGCATTACCGGCGGTCCGGGGTTTTCGGCCGGTGTGCCGGGACTTTGGATTTCATCCGCGCGTCCGCTGTTAAATGCCTCACGACGTCGCCCCTCCGAATTCAACTGGCCCGATGCCTAATATTGGCCAGAACACGCCACAGGAGGGAGCGGTGACCGTGCGCCGGGACTTCAAGGATCCTGCCAGGTGCCGTCCCGACCTGGTCATCGGCAGGGAGGAGCCGTTCGCCGAAGCGCGCGAGCAGCTGGCCCGAGGGGGCAGCGTGCTGCTGCACGGGCCGGCCGGAATAGGTAAATCGACCGTGCTGCGGGCACTTGCGGCGGAAAACGCGGGCGGGGCGCCCACGGTGTTGCGCTGCTCCGCCACGGAGTCCGAATCCCACCTTCCGTTCCTGGCGCTGGCGGATCTGTTCGGTCTGGTCCTCGAGAGGGTCTCCGGTGCGCTGCCCGCCGCGCAGCGCACCGCTCTGGAGTCGGCGCTCACCGGACGCGGCGAGTCCACGCTCCAGCGGGACGGGCTCGCGCTGCGTCTGGCGGTGCTGTCCACCCTGCGGGCGCTGGCCGCCGAGGGGCCCGTCCTGCTCGTCGCCGACGATCTTCAGTGGCTGGACTCGGCCAGCGCGGAACTGCTGGGCTTCGCCGCCCGGCGCCTCGGCGACGCGCCGGTGCAGATGCTGTGCGCGGTGCGGACCGAGGGCACGGAGGGGCAGGAGTACGACCGTCATCTGCGGGCCTGCCCGCCGGACACGCGCGTGGTCCGGCTGGGCCCGTTCTCCCGTGCCCAGGTGTCCGCCCTGCTCGACCACCGCGGTTACACGAGTCTGTCCCGCACCACGGTCCGCGACATCCACCGCACCAGCGACGGCAACCCGCTGTTCGCGCTCGAACTGGGCCGTGCTCTGGCCGAGAGCACGGCCCGGCCGCGCCCCGGTGAGCCGCTGCCGGTGCCGACCTCGCTGCGTGCCCTGGTGCTCAGCCGGCTGGAGATGCTGTCGGACGACGCGCGCCGCACCCTGCTGGTGGCCAGTGCCGGTGCCCGCCCGACGCCGGCGCTGCTGCACGCGGCCGGCCGGGAACACGCCGAGGAGGAGACGGCCCAGGCCGCCGCGCTGGGGCTGCTGGCGACGGACCCGGAGGAGCCGGCGCTGCGGTTCGCGCATCCGCTGATCTCCGCCGCGCTGTACGCGGAGGCCCCCGCGCACGAGCGGCGGGCCGCGCACGCCGCGCTGTCCACGGCGGCCTCCGACCCCATCGAGCGGGCCCGGCATCTGGCCCTCGCCACGACCGGCACCGACCCGGAGGTGGCGGCCCGGCTCGCCGAGGCCGCCGCGCTGGCCCGCGACCGCGGGGCTCCCTCGGTCGCCGCCTCGCTGGGGCTGCTGGCCGCCCGCCGCACCCCGGCCGACAGTACGCCGGGCCCCGACGAGCGGCGGCTGCAAGCCGCCGAGGACGCCATCACCGCGGGCGAGGCGGATCTCGCCCGGGACATCGCGCGCGAGGTGCTGACCCGGGCCACGGTGCCCGCGGAGCGGGTCCGGGCGTGGATGGTGGTCATCGAGGCGGCCGGGCAGGCGCTCGGCGATGTCGACGCGGTCTTCCCGCAGGTGCTGGCCGACGCGGGCGACGACCCGCGGCTGCTCGCGCTGGTCCACTACCAGCTGGCCTGGCGGGAACTGGTGGTCGACGGCGACTTCGACAAGGCCCGGCGGGAGGCCGCGCACGCGGCGGACCTGGCGGCCCGGGGCGCGGACCGGCGCACCGAGCTGATGGCCCTGGCCTTCCAGTCGTCCACCGAGACCCTGATGGGCCACCCGGACGCCCCGACCACCATCAAGCGGGCCCTGAGGGAACCCCAGGACCCCTACGTGGCCTGCCACCACAACGGTGCGGGCACGGCCAGGTTCCGCTGGCTGCTCATGAGTGACCAGCTGCCCGAGGCCCGCAAGAGCATCACCGGGCTGCTGCGGGAGGCGCGGCGACGCGGCATGGTCGAGAGCGAGGTGCACTTCCTGCGCTTCCTCGCCGACACGGAGCTGCGTTCCGGGCACTGCGGCCGCGCCCTGGACCTGGCACGGGAGAGCCTGCGGCTGGCCCGGGACTCCGGAATCGGGGAGGGTGCCTCGGCGATGCTCGCCTCGCTCGCGGAGGCGTCCGGCGGGGACGTGGAGCGGGCGCTGGCGCTGGCGCGGGAGGCCGCCGACCACGCCGAGGTGGACGGCGACCAGATGTACCTCTCGCGCGCCCTGGCCGCCTTCGGCTATGCCCAGTCGGTCGCCGGGGACGCGGCGGGTGCGGTCCGTTCGCTGCGCCGGGTGCGGGAGCTGGAGCAGGGTATGGGCATCACCGACCCGGCGCGGGGCCGCTGGCACGGCGATCTCGCCGAGGCGCTGGTCCGGATCGGTGAGCCCGGCGAGGCGCAGGAACTCATCAACCTCACCCGGGGGCACGCGCTGCGGCTGGACCGCGCGGGCGTCCTCGCCGTACTGGACCGCGCGGAGGCCCTGGTGCGGGCGGCCCGCGGGGAGCACGAGGGCGCGCAGAAGCAGTTGACGTCGGCGCAGGACCGGCTGGGCCGGCTGGGGTACGGGCTGGAGGAGGCGCGGGCCGCGTTCGCGCTGGCCCCGCTGCGCGCCCGGCGCCCGGGGGCGGCCCCGGGTCGTGCCCCCTACGACGAGGCCGCCCGGCTGTTCCGGCGCTGCCGCGCGCTGCCCTGGCTGCGTCAGGTGGACGCGGCCGTGGCCGCCGGTCCGGTGGAGCCGGAGACGGTGCCCGCGGCCACCTCGGCGGCGCTGGACGGCCTCGCCTCGATGGAACGGCAGGTCGCCTCGCTGGTGATGGAGGGCGCCACCAACCGGGAGATCGCCGCCCGGCTGTTCATCAGCGTCAAGACGGTCGAGGCAACGCTCACCCGGGTGTACCGGAAACTGGGCATCCGGTCGCGGGTGGACATCGTCCGCCTGGCCGCGGGGCGCCGCACGAAGTGACCCCGGGGAGCGGGGTACGGCGGGCGCGGGGCGGCAGGGGTGCGATGACCTGGGTCGGGGTACGCGGGGTGGGTCTGCTCGGGGTCAGCGATGAGCACGGTGCCGGGCAGTACGGGGCGGGCGGGCGGGACCGAGGGTTTTCCCTGCCCAACTCCCTTAGGGGCTTCCCTCATTGGAGGCGCGCGCTCCGGCTCGTAGCGTAAGGGTGTGCCGCTCGCCGGGCACACGGGGACCGGTAGCCCGGCCCTCGTGCTGATCCCCCCACCCCGCGCGCCCCCACCGGCAACCGATGAGGAGACCGATGTACGGGCTCACCCGCAGTACGAAGGCCGCCGCGACCACCGCCGTGATCGCCGCCACCTGAATTCCTGAGTACCCCTCAGGTGATTGCCAGGGGGCGTTGCGGGCTTCCACGAGCAGCCCGCAACGCCCCCTATCCATGCCCCCCGTCACGTCATTGGCGTACTGCTCCGAAGCGGATGCCGTACGACGTGTCCGGGTGCATCACCCGGAGCATCCGCTCCCCCTCGGCGGTGATCTCGTCCCGCCGGGCCCTGGTGAGCGGACCGAAGGGCTCGACCACGAGGGCGTGTTCGTCCAGCCGCCACACCGTTCCTAGGCGGTGAGCAGGAGTGAGTCCTGACTCTCCGGCACGCCCCGAACGGTCTTGGGCGCACTGGTCCTCCGCTTTCGCGTCCTGGGCGGCGACACATATCACGTATGCGGTCCGTCTCAGGTGGGCGGAATCCCTACGACCCGGCCATGTGGGGGTGGCCAGAGGCGACGGGGAGGCCCCGAACCATCTCTCCGGTAGAACGGGGGCCCCGACTGCTGACGCCACACCCGGCGTCCCAGATCGCGCCGAGTACGTTACGCGCACCCAGTCAGGCACACCCACGAAACGTCGCGCCGTTCACTCAATCGTGCCCATGTGCACCAAAACGAGGTACTGGACCAGCAGTTGTGCACCCCCGCGAGGAAGCCGTCGACGAGCAGGGTGCGGTAGGAGATGTTTCCCCGAGCAGGGCTTCGCGCAGCTGCTTCATGGTGCGCGGTTCGGCCTCGACGAGGTCCCGGGCGAGGGCGGTCAGCCGGTCCAGGTCGACCCCGGTCAACCCCTTGCGGAAGGAGGCGAGTTCGCGGTCACGGGCGGGCTGCACCAGGGGACGCAGGGTGAGGCAGTCCTGGGCCGTGTGGGTGTGGATGGTCGAGCGCAGGGTGACGATGCGGACCACCGCGCGGTCGGCCATCGGCCGGGACAGCGCCTCGGGCGTGAAGCCGTCGAGCCGGGCGGCGAGCGCGTAGTACGGCGGCTTGACGTTCTGTGCCTGGAGCCCGACCAGATGCTCGACGGCCGCCTCCGCGGACAGCGGTGAGCGCCGCAGGAGCAACTGCCGGGCGAGGGTGGCCCGGTTCAGGGCCCGGGTGCCGAGCACGGTGGCCGGATCCTGCACCGGGGTGACGCTCCGCTTCGTCTTCGTCATATCCGCACGCTACCGAGGCTTGCGGCCACTTCCTGTCCGCAAGGTCCGGAACACCGCTACGAACACGACAGCTGATTCAGGACATTCCTTCGGGACGTGTAACACCGCGACGGGCACCGGACGCTGAGTTCTACGGGGCACGAGAAGCGGCCCCTTTTTTCATGCGTAGGCCAGTACCAGGAACAACCCCACAAGCGAAGGGCCTCCTCAGTGACTTCCCATCCCACCGGCACCGATCGCACCGATGGATCCGCCGGACCCGGACACGGTGTCGGCCCCGGAGACGGTTCCGGGCACGGAGCCGCATCCGGACACGTTCGTCTCCCCGTCTACGAAGGCCTGGTGCGCGAACTCGGGGACGTCCTGGCGGAGACCCGCGAGGTGGCCGAGCGCACGGCGCACCAGATGCGCCAGGTACTGCCGATACGCCCCCACACCCGGCCCGCGCCCGCGCCCGCGCCCTCGCCGGCCCCCCGGTGAACCCCGCGCCGACTGGACCGGACGGGTGACGCGCCCCCGGCGGGGCCGTCGGCCTGCCCTGATTCTCTAAGATCCCCCCGTGGCCACCTTCCATCTCCAGCGCACGGCACCCCTCCCGCTCGACGAGGCCTGGCGTCGGCTCACGGAGTGGCCCCGTCACGGGGCGGCGGTCCCGCTCACCCGGGTCACCGTGACCACTCCCCCGCCCACCGGTGAGGGCACGGTGTTCGTCGCCCGCTCGGGCCTCGGCCCGCTCGCCTTCGACGACCCGATGGAGGTGACCGTCTGGCAGCCCCCGGTCGACGGCTCCCCCGGCCTGTGCCGGCTGGAGAAGCGGGGACGCCTGGTCAGGGGCTGGGCGGAGATCGAGGTCCGCCCGGGACCGGGCGGCCGGACCCGCGTGCTGTGGCACGAGGACCTGCGGGTCCGCTTCCTGCCCGGCTTCTGCGACCCGGCCCTGCGGGCCGTCTCGCGCAGGGTGTTCGGCCGGGCGGTGAACACCCTGCTGCGGCAGCCGTGACGGAGGTGTCACCAGGAGGTGTCACCTGCTCTGCCGCGCCCGTGCCGATGCCCTTCTGTCACACCATCGAACCGATTCCGCCGGTGGACCCGGAGGCGTGATCGGGTTCGCGGTCGCGGTGGATCGGGGTGCGGGCGCCGGTGAGGGGGCCTCGGTATCGGTATCGGTATTGGCATCGGCCAGGGCCTGCCCGTCCCGGGCGGGTGCCCGGCGGCGGTGGGTGCGTCACACGGTTTTGGTGAGGTGTTCCGGGCGGACCGGTGTGCGGTTCAGCTCCAGGCCGGTCGCGTCCCGGAGGGCCGCGAGGACCGCCGGGGTGGACGACAGGGTGGGGGCCTCGCCGACGCCGCGCAGCCCGTACGGCGCGTGGTCGTCGGCGAGTTCGAGCATGTCGACGGGGATGACCGGCGTGTCGAGGATGGTGGGGATGAGGTAGTCGGTGAAGGAGGGGTTTCGCACCTTCGCCGTCTTCGGGTCGACGAGGATCTCCTCCATGACCGCCACGCCCAGACCCTGGGTGGTGCCCCCCTGGATCTGGCCGATGACGGACAGCGGGTTGAGCGCCTTGCCGACGTCCTGTGCGCAGGCCAGTTCGATCACCTTGACCAGGCCGAGTCCGGTGTCGACCTCGACGACGGCCCGGTGTGCGGCGAAGGTGTACTGGACATGGCCGTTGCCCTGGCCGGTGCGCGGGTCGAAGGGTTCGGTCGGCCGGTGCCGCCACTCCTCCTCCACCTCGACGGCCTCGTCCCCGAGGACGTCCACCAGATCGGCCAGTACCTCACCGCCGTGGGTGACGACCTTGCCGTCCTCCAGCAGCAGTTCGGCCGTCGTCCACGCCGGGTGGTACGAGCCGAACTTGCGCCGGCCCCGCTCCAGGACCTGCTCCCGGACCAGCTCGCAGGCATTCCTGACCGCCCCTCCGGTGACGTACGTCTGCCGGGAGGCGGAGGTCGAACCGGCCGAGCCCACCTGGGTGTTGGCGGGGTGGATGGTCACCTGGCCGATGCCCAGCTCGGTGCGGGCGATCTGGGCGTGGACGGTGACTCCGCCCTGCCCGACCTCCGCCATCGCGGTGTGCACGGTGGCCACGGGCTGCCCGCCGGCCACCTCCATCCGGACGCGTGCGGTGGAGTAGTCGTCGAAGCCCTCGGAGAAGCCGACGTTCTTGATGCCGACCGCGTAGCCGACGCCGCGCACGACGTCTTCACCGTGGGTGGTGTTGGACAGGCCGCCGGGCAGTTGGCGTACGTCGGCGCCCTCGCTGCTCTCCCACTGCCGCTCGGGCGGCATCGGCATCGCCTTGACCCGGCGCAGGAGTTCGGCGACCGGCGCCGGGGAGTCGACGACCTGCCCGGTGGGCATGACCGTGCCCTGTTCCATGGCGTTGAGCCGTCTGAACTCCACCGGGTCCATGTCCAGTCGTTCGGCCAGCTTGTCCATCTGGGCCTCGTAGGCGAAGCACGCCTGGACCGCGCCGAAGCCGCGCATGGCGCCGCAGGGCGGGTTGTTGGTGTAGAGGGCGAGGGCCTCGATCTCGACGTCGTCCACGACGTACGGCCCGACACCGAGGGAGGAGGCGTTGCCGACCACGGCCGGGGAGGCGGAGGCGTACGCTCCGCCGTCGAGCACGATGCGGCACTTGACGTGGGTCAGCTTGCCGTCCCGGGTGGCGCCGTGCTCGTAGTACAGCTTGGCCGGGTGGCGGTGGACGTGGCCGAAGAAGGACTCGAAGCGGTTGTAGACGATCTTGACGGGCTTGCCGGTGCGCAGGGCGAGCAGGCAGGCGTGGATCTGCATGGACAGGTCCTCACGGCCGCCGAACGCGCCGCCGACGCCGGCCAGGGTCATTCGTACCTTGTCCTCGGGCAGACCGAGCACGGGCGCCATCTGGCGCCGGTCGGAGTGGAGCCACTGGGTGGCGATGTAGAGGTGGACACCGCCGTCCTCCTCGGGGACGGCGAGCCCCGACTCGGGGCCGAGGAAGGCCTGGTCCTGCATGCCGAAGGTGTACTCGCCCTCGACGACGACATCGGCGCGCCCGCGGGCCCGTGCCACGTCTCCGCGCACGATCGGCTGGCGGTGGACGATGTTGGGGTGGGCGACGTGGCGGCTGTGGTCGTCGTCGCGGTGCTCGTGGACGAGGGGCGCGTCGGGGGCGAGCGCGGAGGCCTCGTCGGTGACGACGGGCAGGTCCCGGTACTCGACCCTGATCTTCGCGGCGGCGCGGCGCGCGGTCTCGGGGTGGTCGGCGGCGACGACGGCGACCGGCTCGCCGTGGTGGCGGACCTTGCCGTGGGCGAGGACGGGGGTGTCCTGGATCTCCAGGCCGTAGTGGCGCACCTCGGTCGGCAGGTCGTCGTAGGTGAGGACGGCGTACACGCCCGGCAGGGCGAGGGCCTCGGAGGTGTCGATCGAGACGATGTCGGCGTGCGCGACCGTGGAGCGCAGGATCTGGCCCCAGAGCATGTCCTCGTGCCACAGGTCGGAGGAGTACGCGAACTCGCCGGTGACCTTGAGGGTGCCGTCGGGGCGGAGGGTGGACTCCCCGATTCCGCCGCTGGCCGGGGCCCCCTGGGTGAGGGTGGAGGGCGCGCCGAGGGGGGTTCCGGCGGGTCCGGGTCCGGTGGCGTCCCGGGTCGGGGTGCGGGAGGGCCCGGAGCTGTGCTCGGTCATGGTCAGGTCCCCTCGGACTGGCGGGCGGCCGCGAGGCGGACCGCGTCCATGATCTTCTCGTAGCCCGTGCAGCGGCACAGGTTGCCCGACAGCGCCTCGCGGATGTCGGCGTCGCTCGGGCTGGGGTTGTGCTCCAGCATCTCGTCGGCGGCGACCAGCAGGCCCGGGGTGCAGAAACCGCACTGGACGGCGCCGGCTTCGATGAACGCCTGCTGGATCGGGGCGAGTTCGGCTCCCTCGCCGGTCTGCGATCCGGTGCCGTGGGCGCCGCCGGCTCCCTGGGCCCCGTGGGCCTGCCACCGCTGGGCCGCGTCGAGCGGGGTGCCGGTGGCGTCCGGGGCTGCCGTACCGCCCTGCGCACCGCCCCCGGCGGCGCGGGAGCGCTGCCGGGCGAAGTCGGCCAGCCCTTCGACCGTGACGATCTCACGGCCCTCGGCCTGTCCGGCCGCGACGAGGCAGGAGCACACCGGGACGCCGTCGAGGCGCACCGTGCAGGAGCCGCACTCGCCCTGCTCGCAGGCGTTCTTGGAGCCGGGCAGGCCGAGCCGTTCGCGCAGCACGTACAGCAGGGATTCGCCCTCCCACACGTCGTCGGTCTCCTGGGGCCGGCCGTTGACCGTGAAGTGGACACGCATCACACGGCTCCCTCGGTGGCGCGGCGGGTGCCGCGGTACGACTCCCAGGTCCAGGTCAGCGTGCGGCGGGCCATGACGCCGACCGCGTGCCGGCGGTAGCTCGCGGTGCCGCGGACGTCGTCGATCGGGTTGCAGGCGGCGGAGCACAGGTCGGCGAACTGCTTGGCCACCGACGGCGGGACGATCTTCCCGTTGTCCCAGAGGCCGCCCTCGTCGAGCGCCGCGTTCAGGAACTCCTCGGCGGTGGTGGCCCGTACGGGGGTGGGCGCCGCCGAGCCGATGCCGGTGCGGACCGTGCGGGTCTCGGGGTGCAGGGCCAGGCCGAACGCGCACACGGCGATGACCATGGCGTTGCGGGTGCCGACCTTCGAGAACTGCTGCGGTCCGTCCGCCTTCTTGATGTGGACGGCGCGGATCAGCTCGTCGGGCGCCAGCGCGTTGCGCTTCACGCCCGTGTAGAAGGCGTCGATCGGGATGCGGCGGGACCCGCGCACCGATTCGGCCTCGACCTCGGCACCGGCGGCGAGCAGCGCCGGGTGGGCGTCGCCGGCCGGGGAGGCGGTGCCGAGGTTGCCGCCGACCCCGCCGCGGTTGCGGATCTGCGGGGAGGCGACGGTGTGGGAGGCGAGGGCGAGGCCCGGCAGTTCGGCCCGCAGGTGTTCCATGATCCTCGTGTACGGGACGGAGGCGCCGAGCCGTACGGTGTCCTCGCCGACCTCCCACTCGGTGAGGTCGGCGATGCGGTTGAGGTCCATGAGGTACTCGGGCCTGCGGTGGTCGAAGTTGATCTCGACCATCACGTCGGTGCCACCCGCGATCGGCACAGCGGTGGGGTGCTCGGCCTTCGCGGCGAGCGCCTCCTCCCAGCCGGCGGGGCGGAGGAAGTCCATGACCGGCTCTCTTCTTCGTCTCGTGGATCGTACGGATCGAGCCAATCCGTGTGCGGCGGGCCCGGCTCGTTCATCGTTCATGAGGGGGGATTCACGCGGAGTGGGCTCAGTACACCGCCCGCTGCTCCACTCGGGTCAGTCACGAAAGACCTGAAGGAGTTGGCTGGCCAGCGGGGGCATCTTGTAGATTCATATGAAAAGAGGGTCTCAGTAGCCTCCTTGTTTTCCTCCGGAAACAACGGACACGTCCTCCGGGAACAACGGACACGGAAGACACGGAGTACACAGTCCGGGAGACGGCCGACCGTGCTGGATCGGCCACTCACCCGGGCGCTGCGCGGAAGGCCACCCGGGTGCCGTGCGGCAGGCCCTCCACGGGCCCTTCCACGGCCCATCGTAGACATCGGTACACATCGAGACAGGAAACGGCGGCGACGAGAATGCGGCTGCGCGCACTGCTGGAGACCGACGCGCTGGGGCTCGCGCTGCTCGGCGGCGAGGACGAGCTGGACCGCACCGTGCACGGGGTGATGACCACCGACCTGAGGGACCCCAGCCGCTACCTCTCCGGCGGGGAACTCGTGCTCAGCGGCCTGGCCTGGCGGCGGGACGCCGCCGACTCCGAGCCGTTCGTACGGCGTCTGGTACAGGCGGGGGTCGTCGCGCTGGCGGCCGGCGAGGCGGAACTGGGCGCTGTCCCGGACGACCTGGTCGTGGCCTGTGCGCGGCACCGGCTGCCGCTGTTCGCGGTGCACGAGTCGGTGGCCTTCGCGACGGTCACCGAACATGTCGTACGACAGGTGTCCGGCGAGCGGGCCGGGGACCTCGCGGCCGTGGTGGACCGGCACCGGCGGCTGATGACGTCCGGGCCGGCGGGCGGGGGCCCCGACGTGGTGCTCGACCTGCTCGGCACCGACCTGGACCTGCGGGCGTGGGTGCTCTCGCCCACCGGGCGGCTGATCGCCGGTTCGAAGACGGGGCCGCGGCTGCCCGACGACGTGTGCGTGCGGATCGCGGCGGAGCAGCTGGCGGCCGCCCGCAGCGGCCGTCCCGGACCGCACCGGGTGACCCTGGACGACCGGACGACGTACAGCCTCTTCCCGGTGCACGGCGGCGGGCCCACGGCCCGGACGGTGGCGGCCGCCGCGCAAGCCGCGCAGCCCGCACACGGCGGGCACGGCACACACGGCGGGCACGGCACACCGGTCTCCCCGGAGGTACGGGACAGCCGGGACGGCCGGGAGACGGTGCTGTCGGACTGGCTGCTGGTGGTCGAGGCGGACGCCGGGGACTGGGCCGAGGAGCGGCTGGACCTGCTGTACGGGGTCACCCAGCTGATCGTGGCCGAGCGGGACCGCCGGAACGCGGCGCGCACGGTACGGCGCCGGCTCGCGCAGGAGGTGCTGGAGCTGGTGCAGGCGGGCGCCGCGCCGACCGAGGTCGCGGCCCGGCTGCGCGTGGCGGCGCCGGTCCTGGTGCCCGGTCTCGGGGCCGCGCCGCACTGGCAGGTGGTCGTCGCGCGGGTCGACTGGGACGGCGGCGGGGCCGAGGGCGGCGCGGCGGCGCAGGCGCTGCTCGAGGAGATCCTGGTCGACCCGGCGTCGACGGGGTCCGAGCACTCCGACCGGATCGCGGTGGCGCACACCGGGGACGAGGCGGTCGCGCTCGTCCCGCTGCCCGCGGTGGCGAGCGAGCACGACGGGGCCGACGGGCGGGGACTTCTCGCCGACGCCCTGCTGGAGTCCATACGGGAGCCGCTGACGGCCGGTCTGGACGGCGACGGACGTCTCACCCTCGGGGTCAGCGCGGCCGTGCGCTCGGCGGAGGGGCTGCGCGGGGCCCTGGAGGAGGCGCGGCACGCGCGGCGCGTGGCCGCGGCCCGACCGGGCCGGGTCTGCGCGGCCGGCCACCACGAGCTGGCCTCGCACGTCCTGCTGCTCCCCTTCGTCCCCGACGACGTACGCCGGGCCTTCACCGCCCGTCTCCTGGACCCGCTGCGGGACTACGACCGGCGCCACCGCGCCGAGCTGATCCCCACCCTGGAGGCCTTCCTGGACTGCGACGGCTCCTGGACCCGCTGCGCCGCCCGGCTGCACCTGCATGTCAACACCCTGCGGTACCGGGTGGGCCGCATCGAGCAGCTGACGGGCCGTGACCTGTCCCGTCTGGAGGACAAGCTGGACTTCTTCCTGGCCCTCCGCATGAGCTGACGGCCCGGCGGGCACATGGCGGGGGTGGTGGGGGCGTGTGGCGGGGGTGGGGGCGCATGGCGGGGGTGGTGCGGTGGGGGGCGCGTGGCGGGGGTGGCGTGCGCTGAGAGTGTGCGCCGGTGAGGAGTCGCGGGCGCCGTCGGGCACTCCACCGTTCGTGCCCGTTGATCCACGACTTTGTGAAATCCTTCACCTACCCTCTTGGCCCGACCCCGTTGTTCGTGCTGAGATGCGGCCACCACTCAACAGCTCGATGGCGTGCTCGGGGAGGGCAACGTGGCGCACACCGCCATGTCTGGTAACGGAACGACCGCTGGTGACGATCCCCTCCAGACCGCGGTATGGCGGCTGCGCTCACGCGCCTGCTGGGCCGACGCCGCCGCCCTGCTCACCCCGGACACCGCGGCCGCCGCGCTGCAGCGGTCGTCGCTCCTGGTGGAGCGGTGCCTGTACACCGAGACGGGCTGGGCCGAGGCCGAGGACGCGCTGCGTACGGCCGAGGCGCTGGCCGACACCGACGACGAACGGGGCGCCGCCGCTTGTGAACGCGGGTACTTGGCCTACGCCGCCACCCTGTTCGCGGTGCGCGACCGGGCCGACGAGGCGCGCGCCGCGCTCGGGCGCGCGGCGGCGCTGATCCCTCCGGGGGCCCCGGCGCGGGCGCTGCTGGACTTCCGGCGCGGGCTGATCGCCGAGAACCTGGCCCACTCCCCGCAGTCGGCGCGTGCCGCGTACCGCCGCGCCCACGCGGGCGCCACCGCGCACGCCGACCCGTTGCTGCTCTCCGGCACTTGGCGTCACCTCGCCGGACTTGCCCTGCGGGAAGGCGAGTTGGTGGAGGCGCGGCACGGCTTCGCCGAATCTCTGCGGATCCGGGAGGAGTTGGGCTATCTGGTCGGCACGGCCCCGGCCCTGGTCTCCCTCGCCGACACGGAGACCGAGCCGGAGGCGTCCCGCCTGCGCGAGGAGGCCCGCCGACTGCTGCGTCTGCTCGGCGGCGTCCCCACCTGGCTGTCCCGCCAACTGGCCCCGCCGGCCCCGGGAGCGGCGACGGCGTAGGGACGCCCGCGGCTTCGGACCCCGTACCGCGTGTCGAGTGCGGCGGGGCGGGCCGGCGTTCAGACCGCGCCGGTGAAGTGCTCCCCCAGCAGTGACCGCACCGCGTCCTGGTCGCCCGCGATCAACGCGTCCAGCAGGGCCGTGTGCTGGTGGGCGTCGGTCACCAGTCCCACCCGGCCGAGAGGGCCGGGGGTGGTGCCGACCAGGGGCCACTGGGCGCGGCGGTGGAGGTCCTCGGCGATCCGGACCAGCTGTTCGTTGCCGGCGAGGGCGAGCACCGCGCGGTGGAAGACGCGGTCGGAATCGGCGTACGTGGCCCGGCAGCCGGAGGAGGCGGCGCGGATCGTGGCCTCGGCGAGGGGGCGCAGTTCGGCCCAGCGTTCGGCGGGCACCGTACGGGCCAGCCGCAGCACCACCGGGACCTCGATCAGCGCCCGGACCTCGGCCAGTTCGGCCAGTTCCCGGTCGCCCCGCTCGACGACCCTGAAGCCCCGGTTCGGCACGACCTCGATCGCGCCCTCCAGGGTGAGTTGCTGCATGGCCTCCCGGACGGGTGTCGCGGAGACCCCGAACCGCTCGGCCAGCACCGGCGCGGAGTACACCACGCCGGGCCGCAGGTCACCCGTCACCAGCGCGGTGCGCAGTGCGGCGAGGACCTGCCCGCGCACGGAGGACCGCTGGACGGGCGTCCGGGGCCGGGGAAGGACGGCGGCCGGTTCGCTGTGGGTGTGCTCGCCGCGTACGGCGTCGTCCCGACCGGGTGCGGTGTCGCCTTCCTGGCCCCGTACGCCGGACTGGGCGGGCAACCCGACCCTGCCCGCACCCGCGCCCGTGCGCGCGTTCACGCCCGCACCTGCGCCCATGCCCGTGCCGCCCTGTCCGGTCCCGGTGTCACCCGCCCCTGCGAAGCCCTTCGTGCCCTGCCTCACGGGGTCCTCCTCCGGACGTTTCGGTACTTGAGGTCATTACGGCGGCTTGTCAGTCGCTCGTCAAGCACCTTACGGGCACGGAGCCCGCGGTTCACATCTCAACGATCTTGGGTAAGGTGAGGCTTACCTTTGCCGGTTCGGCGTCGGGTCGGTTCGGCGAGACGTGAAGGGGTGGTCCCATGACAGTGCCCGGTTCGGCCGTCGCGGACGCGTACGCCCGCCTGGCGGAGGCCTTCCCGGCACTCGCCGTCACGGAACTCGCCGCCGACGAGGAGACACCCCGGGGCGGCACCTGGGTGTCCGCCGACGCTCTCGCCGAGGGGGACAGCGGTTCCGCCCTCGGCGCCTTCCTGTCCTGGGACGACAGCCAGGTGCTGCGGGACTACGGACAACAGGCCCGCCCCGACGTGGTCGCCAGCTTCGGCCTGCACCGCTACGCCTGGCCCGCCTGCCTGCTGATCACCGTGCCGTGGTTCCTGCACCGCCGCGTGCCCCGCTACCCCGTGACCCACGTCTCCTTCGACCGCACCGCCGCCGGACTCGCCGTGGGCCGCATGGCCGTACGCCCCGACACGTTCGCCTGCCTTCCCGACGACCCGGCGGCCGCGCTGCCCGGCGCCCGCGTGGTGGTGGACGAGGAGGCCCTGCGGGCCGAGGTGCGCGCCTCCGTCGCCGAGCACCTCGAACCCGTCCTGGCGGGCTTCGGCCCGAGGATGCGCCGTCGCGGCCGCGCCCTGTGGGGCATGGCGACCGACGAGGTCGTGGAGAGCCTGCGGTACATCGGCCGGCTGCTGGGCGAGGAGGAGCGGGCCCTGCGCGAGCTGGAGTTGCTGCTGCCGGGCGCCACCAAGCCGTACGTCGGCGCTGCGGGTTTCCGCCCGGTCACCGGGCCGGGCGGCGAAGCCACGCACACCCGGGACCGGATCAGCTGCTGCATGTTCTACACCCTGCGCCCCGACGACATCTGCGCCAACTGCCCGCGCACCTGCGGTGTCGGACAGGCGGGCGGCAGGGCGGCCACCGGAAAGGTCATCAGCATGACCACCGGCGACGCCATCATGCCGGTGGCGAAGGCGAGTTGACGCCACGTCGGGCGTCGGCACACCCGCGCGTCCGCTGAGCCGCGCCCGGCCCTGAAGCACCGCGAAGGTCACAGAGATTTCACGATTCCCTCACCTGTCGCAAGGTGTATTCACGGAACCACCCGTACGGGTAGTCTCATTCGAACCCAACCTCCGTCCCTCATGCGTCAGTTCGAGCAGAACGCCGCCTTGGGTACCCCCTCGCACTTCAATGGCGGCCACTTGCCCCGAAATCCCCTGAAGGACGGCGGGATTGGGCCACTATGGCGGGCGTTACGCCCTATCCCAATGCAAGGGACCCCTGGATGAGACTGACCGACATATCGCTGAATTGGCTGCTTCCGGGCGCCGTGCTGCTCCTGGGCATGCTGGCGGCGGTGGCGGTGCTCGCGCGCGGCAAGCGCTCCTCGGTCAAGGACACGAGCGCGGACGACTCGTGGGAGCGCAGCGAGGAGCGCCGCAGGCGCAAGGAGGCTCTGTACGGCACCGTCTCCTACATCCTGCTGTTCTGCTGTGCCGCGGTGGCGGCCGCGCTCTCCTTCCACGGTCTGGTCGGCTTCGGTGAGCAGAACCTCGGCCTGTCCGACGGCTGGCAGTACCTCGTGCCCTTCGGTCTGGACGGCGCGGCGATGTTCTGCTCGGTGCTCGCCGTGCGCGAGGCCAGCCACGGTGACGCGGCGCTCGGCTCCCGCATACTCGTGTGGACGTTCGCGTTCGCCGCGGCCTGGTTCAACTGGGTGCACGCTCCCCGGGGCATGGGGCACGCGGGCGCTCCGCACTTCTTCGCGGGTATGTCCCTGTCGGCGGCCGTGCTGTTCGACCGCGCACTGAAGCAGACCCGCCGGGCCGCCCTGCGCGAACAGGGCCTGGTGCCACGTCCGTTGCCGCAGATCCGCATCGTCCGCTGGCTGCGGGCTCCCCGGGAGACGTACCGCGCCTGGTCGCTGATGCTGCTGGAGGGCGTACGCAGCCTCGACGAGGCGGTCGAGGAGGTCCGCGAGGACCAGCGCCAGAAGGACGAGACGCGTCGGCGCCGGCGCGGCCAGGAGCGAGTGGAGCGGGCGCGGCTGAAAGCCATCAGCCGGGGCCACCGCGCCCTCGTGGGCGGCGGTGGCCACCCCATGGAGGCCCCGACGGTGGAGCGGGCGGACGACGTGGTGACCACGGAGCCTGCCATAGCGGCGCCGGAGGCCGTCCTGCCCGTACGCTCGCGTCCCTCCCTGCAGCCGGTACGCGGTGGTTCCGATCCGATGACCGTCGACCTCACCGCGGAGGACGACACCCAGGCGCTGCCGCGCCTGGACTCCCTCGAGCGCAAGCTCAAGGACCTGGAGCAGCAGTTCGGCTGACGTCGGCGGGGCGGGAGAGGGACACTGAACGGGACGGGGTGCGGCCGCACAGGCCGCGCCCCGTCCCGTTCAGCACGTCGGCGCCGGTGCTGGTGCCGGTGCACGCGTCAGGCGGCGTCCGCGTCGAGTTCGAACCAGACCGCCTTGCCCACCCCGTGTGCCCTGATCCCCCACGCGTCGGCGAGGGACTCGACCAGGACCAGTCCACGGCCGTGCGTACCGTCGTCGGTGTCCGGTACCCGCGGCCGGGGCTCGTGGTTCACGAAGTCCCTTACCTCGACCCGTAATCCCCGGGGTCCGACGGTGGCGGTGAGGACCGCCGCCCGGTCGGTGTGGACCAGCGCGTTGGTGACGAGCTCGGTGGCGAGCAGCTCGGCCGTCTCCGACTGTCCGGGCCTTCCCCAGTTCCTGAGCAGTTGTCGTAGGTCGTGGCGGGACTCGGGCACCGCCCGCAGGTCCGCGCGCCCCAGCCGGCGTCTCAGCTGTGCCTCCGGCGCCTGTTCCCCGCCCCCGTCGGCCGTCCCTTCCACGGTCGTCACCGAGCCGGTCCCGGCCGTGCCCGGGCACCCCCCTTGTGCCTGCCTTCTCATGGCCCCCGCCCGCGTTCCGATGTCGATTCCCCCTGCGGCTCGAACACGTCCCTGGGAATCCATGCCCCGTCACCCACGCGCCAGTCATGCGGCATCGTCAAGGCCGGTTATTGGCCGAACTTCAACGGCCACACACGTGTGCGAGGCCGTCCTCCCGACCCCCGTGGCGAGAGGACGACCCCGGCTTCGCGGTGGTCGTGCGGTCCGTTGCGGACCATGCCCTTCCGGGCGGTTTCTTCCGGACAGTGCCCTTTCCGGACAGTGGCCTTCCGGCGTCAGTACAGCTTGTTGACGGCCTTGGTCGTCGTCTTCTTGAAGGCGGCCACCGGGGCGTTGCCGAAGTCGCCCATCTGCCCCCAGCTCACGAGGGTGACCGTCCTGCCGTCCCGTCCCACCGACAGCAGGTGGATGTCGGTGGCGCCCCAGGAGGCGTGGGTGTGCAGCCCGTGGACCTGCGCGCCTTCCTCGACCGGCAGCGAGCCGTAGTACCGGCCCTCGGCCTCGAGTTCCGGGTCGGACTGCTCGATGCGGTCCGCGCAGGAACGGATCTTCTTGTTGATCAGGGCGGCCAGCGCCTTGCCCTTGGCGGCCGAGCCCGTCACGACCGTGGCCTGCACGGCGCCCGCGTCCAGCTCGGTGTGGAAGACCCGGTGCCGGTAGTCGTAGGCCGGGATACCGTCTTCGCCCAGACAGTAGGCGAGCTCGATCGGGAAACCGTCGGTGACGGGTCCCGCCGTCCACTCGGACGACGGGTGCGGCGGCAGCTGGGACGCCGAGAGGAACCTGGGCGTGGCGGCCTTCGCCTTCGGAGCAGCACCCGTGGCCGGCGCGGCTCCGGCCGGCCCGGTGAGCGGCGTGACGGCGGCGACGGTGATGATGGAGAGCGCGGCGGCCCGGGTGCGCATGGGCATGGGTGTCCCCCGTGAGGAGTGCGTGGTGGGATGCGGGTGCTGCCGGGATGGCCCGGATGGTCCGTCCGGTCCGGCCGGTGGCCGTCGGGGCGGCACCAGGAGCATCTGCCGTCCCGGGCGGCCGGCGCAAGCGTCGGTCGCCGGGAACGACGCCGGTACGCCGATCCCGGCGGTCCGCATGCCCTACCGGGTCTCCGCGAAGGACCCGGAGGTGCTGGAGGTGACCGCCACGACCGCGGGCTGCGACTGCCGCTGGTACCTGGAGCTGGACTGGTCCTCGGGCGGCCGCTCCGGCACCGTCCGGATCGACGACGACGGCCGTCCGTTCCGCACCAGCGGCATCAAGGGGCTGCCCCGCTACGAGTACGACACCTCCCACCGCCGCTGGACACCCCGCACGGGCTGAACGCCCACGCTTTCGGTCGACGCCGTTACGGGCGCGGAACATTCCGCAGGTTGGACCGTGCCATCTGCATCATCCGGCCGACTCCTCCGTCCAGCACGATCTTGGAGGCGGACAGGGCGAAGCCGGTCACCATCTCCTTGCTGATCTTCGGCGGGATGGACAGCGCGTTGGGGTCGGTGACGATGTCGACGAGGGCCGGCCCCTTGTGCTTGAACGCGGCCTTCAGCGCCCCGGCGAGCTCCTTCGGTTTCTCCACGCGCACCCCGTGGGCGCCGCAGGCGCGGGCGACGGCGGCGAAGTCGGGGTTCTTCAGGGCGGTGCCGTGCGAGGGCAGCCCGGCGACCAGCATCTCCAACTCGACCATGCTCAGGGAGGAGTTGTTGAACAGGACCACCTTCACCGGCAGGTCGTACTGGACCAGGGTGAGGAAGTCCCCCATCAGCATGGAGAATCCGCCGTCGCCGGACATCGACACGACCTGCCGTCCGCGGTCGGTGAACTGCGCCCCGATCGCCATGGGCAGCGCGTTCGCCATCGAGCCGTGGGAGAACGAACCGATGACCCGGCGGCGGCCGTTGGGCGAGATGTAGCGGGCGGCCCAGACGTTGCACATCCCGGTGTCGACGGTGAACACCGCGTCTTCGTCGGCGATTTCGTCCAGAACGGCGGCCACGTACTCGGGGTGGATCGGCACGTGCTTCTCCACCTTGCGCGTGTACGCCTTCACCACCCCCTCCAGCGCGTCCGCGTGCTTCTTCAGCATCCGGTCGAGGAACTTCCGGTTGTCCTTGGCCCGGACCCGTGGGAGCAGGCACCGCAGCGTCTCCCGCGCGTCGCCCCACACCGCCAGGTCCAGCTTCGAACGCCGGCCCAGGTGCTCGGGCCGCACGTCGACCTGGACGATCTTCACGTCGTCGGGGAGGAAGGCGTTGTACGGGAAGTCGGTACCGAGCAGGATCAGCAGGTCGCACTCGTGGGTGGCCTCGTAGGCGGCGCCGTAACCGAGCAGCCCGCTCATGCCGACGTCGTACGGGTTGTCGTACTGGATCCACTCCTTGCCGCGCAGCGCGTGCCCGACCGGGGACTTGATCTTCTGGGCGAACTCCATGACCTCGGCGTGCGCGCCCCTCGTGCCGGCGCCGCAGAACAAGGTGACCTTCTCGGCCTCGTCGATCATGTCGACCAGGCGGTCGATCTCGGCGTCGCCGGGGCGGACCGTGGGCCGGGAGGTGACGAGGGCGGTCTCGGCGGCCTTCTCGGGGGCGGCCTGGTCGGCGATGTCACCGGGGAGGGTGACGACGCTGACACCGGAGCGGCCGACCGCGTGCTGGATGGCGGTGTCCAGCAGCCGGGGCATCTGCTTCGGACTGGAGATCATTTCGCTGTAGTGGCTGCACTCGCTGAACAGCCGGTCGGGGTGGGTCTCCTGGAAGTAGCCGAGGCCGATCTCGCTGGACGGGATGTGCGAGGCGAGGGCGAGGACCGGGGCCATGGACCGGTGGGCGTCGTACAGCCCGTTGATGAGGTGGAGGTTGCCGGGCCCGCAGGAGCCGGCGCAGGCGGCGAGTCTGCCGGTGATCTGCGCTTCGGCGCCGGCGGCGAAGGCGGCGGTCTCCTCGTGCCGGACGTGGACCCAGTCGATGGCGGAGTTGCGGCGCACCGCGTCGACGACGGGGTTGAGGCTGTCGCCGACGACGCCGTAGAGGCGCTTGACTCCCGCGCGGGTCAGGATGTCGACGAACTGTTCCGCGACGTTCTGTTTGGCCATGGTTCCCAGGTGCCCCTTCGGTGTCCGTGAATCCCTGGATCTCCGTTCGGGTTCCATGGAGTCACACCCGGCGCGCTCACGCCTCCCAGACGGCGGCGGCCGTGCGGTCGTCCGCGTATCCCTTGACCCGTACCTGGGTGTCGGCGAGGAACGCGGCGAGGCCGGGCGGTTCGGGACGGGACCACCGCGTGGCCAGGTGGGCGCCGAGTTCGTCCTCGCCGCGCAGCGGGTCGGCGAGGCCCGGACTGCACAGCAGGAGGGTGTCGCCCCGGCGGGCGACGGACGTACGGAAGCGGAAGGGTTCCCGCGGAGGTTCGGGGGCGGGCTCGTAGGGGCTCGGGGGTGTCGGTATGCCGAGGTCCATGGTGAGCCGGTCGCCCTCGGGGGTCTCGGAGGGCGGCGAGCCGAAGCCGAGGACGGCCCCGCCCCTGGCCTCGGCGGCCTTCGGTTCGATGTCCTGCCATGCCCCGTCCCGCAGCCGGAACAGTCCGCCGTCGCCGACGCCGAAGAAGACGCGGGTCCGGCATTCGGGGTCCGCGGGCAGCAGCAGGCAGCGCAGGGTGGCCGCGTACGCCTCGGGTTCGAGGCCCTGCTCGGCGGCGCCCGCCCGGAGCCTGCCGAGGGTGCGGTCGGTGAGGCGGTGCAGCCCCGACTTGAGGTCGCCGCGCCGGCCGGCCCTGATGTCCTCGGCGAGGCGGGCGTGGCTGAGGCCCACCGCCTTGCCGATCCACCGACAGGCCTCGGCGGCCGCGCGGTGTGCCCCGGCGGCGCCCCGTACGCCGGTGGCGACCGCCACCAGCACCAGGGCCCGGTCCCCACTGCCGAACCGGGCGGTCAGCAGGGCGTCCCGCCGCAGTTCGCCCCGGTACCGCGCGGAGTCGCCACGTACGGAGGCGGCCCGCAGGGTGCAGGCTCCGTACCGGGCACCGTCGAGCACGGTGTCCGGGACCAGATCGTCCAGTTCGTGGGGGTCGGCGGCGGGCAGCGTGGTGGGCTCGGCGTCGTAGGTGGGCGGCCGGGAGCCCACATGGCCGCGCGGCGAGGGCGGCGGCTCCACGGGCTGGACGGGGCGCGGGGCGCGGGGGTCGGCGGGAGCGTCGGTGAACGTGGGGGCGTGGTCGGGTGGGGCGGGAAAGCCGGTCGCCGAGGTCGTACGGCCCAGCGGGGGCCAGGCCGGCGGTGGCCCTTCCCGCAGGCGGGGCGTCCGGCCACCGGGCTGCTGTGTGCCGGAGTGCTGTGTGCCGGGCGGCCGCACGGAAGGCGTCCCCTCACCGGGCACCGGCCTCGGAGCGGGTAACGGGGCGCCGGAGGAGCCCCCCGCGGAGGGCTCCACGTCCGCCGGGCCGTCCGCTGGGCCGCCGACCGCCTCGTTCACCGTGCCGGCCGCCGAGTCGAAGCGGTCGTCCAGGGAATCGGGTGCGGAGCCCGTGTCATCGGTGGCGCCGTCGTACAACTGCCCCCACCAGTCGTCCTCGTGACCGGTGGGCCTGCCTCCCTGCTCGCTCATACCTTGGATTGTCCACCGCGCGGGCCCGATGAAAACGGAGCATCGGGAAATCCGTTCCCGGCACCGCGCGGCACACGGCACACCCGCCACTGGAACACACGGAGGCACATCCGTTCGATGCGAGGGGGCGGTGCGAGTCCTCCGCACCTGATCTGCGTCTCCGGCCGTCCTCCGGCACCCTGGACAGATGGGAGCGTGGGACCTCCTGCTGACCGGACTGGTGATCCTGTTCGGTCTGTGCGGAGTACTGCTGCCCGGGGTGCCGGGGTCGTGGCTGGTGTGGGCCGCGATCATGTGGTGGGCGCTGAAGGACCCGCGGCCCGTGGCGTGGGGGGTGCTCGTCGGGGCGACGGCCGTCCTGTTCCTCTCCCAGGTGGTCCGCTGGACCCTGCCACCCCGCCGGCTGCGGGCCGGCGGCATCGACGGCCGGGTGCTGGCGTACGCGGGCGCGGGGTCGTTCCTGGGCTTCGTGCTGGTGCCCGTGCTGGGCGCGGTCCCGGGTTTCGTGGCCGGGGTCTACGCCTGCGAGCGGATCCGCCTGGGCCGCCACGGCGAAGCCGTGGCGGCGACGCGTACGACGATGCGCTCGGGCGGCTGGAGCGTACTGACCGAACTGTTCACCTGCCTGCTGATCACGGCGGCATGGCTCGGCGCGGTCATCCGGGGATGACCCGCCGGCCGACTGGTCGGCCGATCCACTGGTCCGCGCCTACGACCGGAGCGCTCCTTCGTGGGTGAGCAGGTGGACCTTGCGGTCCAGACCGCCCGCGTATCCGGTCAGTGACCCGTCGGCGCCGATCACCCGGTGGCAGGGGCGCACGATCAGCAGCGGGTTCGCGCCGATCGCCCCGCCGACAGCCCGTACGGCGGCCCTGGAGGCGCCGACCCGCGCGGCGATCTCGCCGTAGGACACGGTCGCCCCGTAGGGGACGTCGTCGAGCGCGGCCCAGACCTTCTCCCGGAAGGGAGTGCCGGCGGTGAGCAGCGGCAGCCGGAAGTCCTTGAGCTCACCGGCGAAGTACGCGGCGAGCTGCTCCTCGGCCGCGCGGAACGGCCCCGGGTCCTGCCGCCAGGCCTCCCGCACGCTGCGCCCGCCCTTCTGACCGGGCACGGAGAGCGAGGTCAGCGCCCCGTCCGGGCCGGCGGTGAGCAGCAGCGCCCCGAGGGGGCTGTCGACACTGGTCCAGTAGGTGTCCACGGCAGCCGCGCCGCCGGTCATCGTGCTCGTCGTCGTCATCGTGCTCGTCGTGGTGTGTGTCGTGGTGTTCATCAGTACTCCAACTCCCCTGCCGCGCGCAGGTGGTTCAGGGCGTATGAGCGCCAGGGGCGCCAGCTGTCGGGCAGGTCGGGGCCGGGCGGGGCCACGTCCGGATCGCCGAGGGCACGGGTGCGGATCCCGGCGATGGTACGGGCGTCCAGACCCGGAATGCCGCGCAGGGCGTCCGCGGCCGCGTCCCGGTCGGCGCCGGGGTCGAGCCGTACGGCGCCGTCGGCGAGGGCGGCGGTGAGTGCGCCCAGGGCGCCTTGGGGTTCGGTGCCGGCGAGGGCGGCCGGTTCGGGGAAGAGGTGGGTGAGGGTGCCGCAGGGGGCGTCGAGCGACTTGCCGCACCGCTGGACCAGCCGTGCGGCCTCGTCGCGGCCCACCAGGGCCCGTACCGCGAGTTCGTCGGGGTCGGCGGTGCCCGGCGAGCGCAGCCCCGGCCGGGCGGCGACCAGCGGGGCGAGCCGCGTGTCGGCGCCGAGCCGTTCGTCGACGGCGTAGGGGTCCGCGTCCAGGTCGAGGAGGCGGCGCAGCCGCTGTACGGCGGTGGTCAGGTCGCGGAGGTCGGTGAGGTGGATCCGGGCGTCGAGCCAGCCGCCGGGGTGGGCGCCGGAGCCGGTGCGCGCGGTGCCGGGGTGTTCGTCGACGGCGGTGATGCCGGTGCCGTACGGGAGCCTCAGGGTGCGCCGGTAGGTGCGGGTGCCCGGGGTGCCGGTGACGTCCTCGACGCCCTCGACGGCCTCGCGTTCCAGCAGGTCGAAGACGGGGCCGGGCTGGTACGGGCCGCGGTGGGCGAGGCGCAGGGGGATGCCTGCGGTGGGGGTGGCGGTGCGGCGGTCGGCCCGGCCGCCGCGGGGCGCGGCGGCCCGCAGCTCACTGGGAGTGGCGGCGTACACGGCGCGGACGGTGTCGTTGAACTGCCGCACGCTGGCGAACCCGGCGGCGAAGGCGATCTCGGTGACCGGGAACCCGGTGGTCTGCAGGAGTACGCGCGCGGTGTGTGCGCGCTGCGCCCGTGCGAGCGCGACGGGCCCGGCGCCGAGTTCGCCGGTGAGCTGGCGCTGCACCTGGCGGGCGCTGTAGCCGAGCCGTGCGGCCAGTCCGGCGACGCCTTCGCGGTCGACGACGCCGTCGGCGATCAGCCGCATGGCCCGGCCCACGACGTCGGCGCGGACGTTCCACTCGGCGGAGCCGGGGACGGCGTCCGGGCGGCACCGCCGACAGGCCCGGAACCCTGCGCCCTGCGCGGCGGCGGCGGTCGGGAAGAACCGCACGTTGCGCCGCTTGGGCGTGACCGCGGGGCAGCTGGGACGGCAGTAGATCCCGGTCGTCCCGACGGCGAAGAAGAACGCCCCGTCGAACCGTCCGTCCCGGCTGCGCACCGCCTCGTACCTGCTGTCCTCGTCCGTCACACCGTCCAGTCTCCGCCGGCCGGAGGGCCCCGGCTGGCGGAAAACGGACATGAAGGCGAGCGGCCGGCGGACAGGCCACGGACGGACGTGCGCCGCCGGAGCCGGAACCTGCCGGGGCGGACGCTAGAACTGCCTGCCACCGCCCCTCTTCGCCTCCATGGCGGCCCTGCCCACCGCCCCCTTGCGCTTCCAGTCCTTGCGGATCTCCGCGCGGAGGCGTGCGTCGGTCTTGGCGACGATGCGCCGGTTCTCCCGGAGCAGCTTGCGGTAGCTCTCCAGCCGGCGTTCCGGAAGGGCGCCGGTCTCGATGGCCTCGAGGACCGCGCAGCCCGGCTCGCTCTCGTGGGCGCAGTCGTGGAAGCGGCAGCCCTCGGCGAACTCCTCGATCTCGGAGAACACCTGGCCGACACCGCTGCCCGCGTCCCAGAGGCCGACGCCCCGCAGGCCCGGGGTGTCGATGAGGACTCCCCCGCCGGGCAGGGCGAGCAGGTTGCGGGTGGTGGTGGTGTGGCGGCCCTTGCCGTCGATGTCGCGGGTGACCCGTACGTCCATCACGTCCTCGCCGAGGAGCGCGTTGGCGAGGGTGGACTTGCCGGCGCCGGACTGGCCGATCAGTACGGACGTGCCACCGGCGGCGACCGCGGTGAGGACATCGAGCCCGGACCCCTCCTGCGCGCTGACGGCGAGCACCGGCACGCCGGGCGCGCTGGTCTCCACGTCCTGGACCAGGTGCCCCAGCGTCACCGGGTCCGGCACGAGGTCGGCCTTGGTGAGCACGACCACCGGCTGCGCCCCGGACTCCCAGGCGAGCGCGAGGAACCGCTCGATCCGGGCCAGGTCCAGTTCGCCGGCGAGTGAGACGGCGATGACAGCGTGGTCGACGTTGGCGGCGAGGATCTGCCCCTCGGACCGCTTGGAGGAGGTGGAACGCACGAAGGCGGTACGCCGCGGAAGGTACGCCCGCACATACCTCGGCGTACTCCCGGCCGGGTCGACGGCGACCCAGTCCCCGGTGCACACGACCCGCAGGGGGTCGTGCGGGGTGACGAACGCGGTGTCGGCCCGCACGGTCCCGCCCGCGGTGACGACATCGCACTGACCGCGGTCGACGCGCACCACGCGGCCGGGCAGCAGCCCTTGCGCGCCGTACGAGGAGAACACGGCCTCCCACTCCTCGTCCCAGCCGAGGGGAGCGAGAGGATGCGAGGAAGCCGACAGAGAAGAGGAGAAACTCAAGGGAAACCCTTCGAAGGGCGGCCCCGGCACCGCGCGTTACAGGCGCGGCAGGAGAAAAAGTGTCAGCCGAGGGCCACGGAGGTGGGATGAACGAACGTCCGGATGCGGGCAGCACCCATCACGGAGACAGTCATCGGTCACACCTCCCTTTCACCACACACCAACAACAGCAGCGGCCAACGGCCCTGCTCACTTCCGCGCCACAGCCTAGAGGCCCGATCACCCGGACGGCCAACCCTTTTCCAGCACCCGTCCTCGACCCACCACCCGGTGCGGGTACGCGCCTCACCGGACCCACGCCGCCCCTGCCACCCGCGGCACAGGATTCTCGCGATGAGACCTGAACCGCCCCGAGCTGATGCGCGGCGGCATGCGCCACCCCACGTAGCAGCGGCACACACTCCACATCCACCGGCCGACCTTCCGCAGATGAACGGGGGCTGTGGAGGTCGGCAGACATGGTGGGAGCCCCAGGTGCCCGAGGGCCGGCCGTATCGGCGATGGTGAGGGCGCGCCGCACGCCCGGCCCCGCCCGGCGAGTGCCGCCGGGCCCCGTCACCCGGTCGTGCAGGAGCTGCCGTTGAGGGTGATGTCGGTGGGCGGGGAGTTCTTTCCGGTCCAGGAGGCGAGGAAGCCGAAGGTGAGCTTTCCGCCGGCGGGGACCGTCCTGTTGTAGTCGGCGGCGGTGGCGGTGACGCGGGAGTCCTTCTGGCTCGCTTCGGCGTCCCACATCTGGGTCACGCGCTGGCCGTCCCGGAAGGTGAAGGCGACGTGCCAGGAGTCGAGGGGCGCTGTCGTGGTGACGGTCACGGTGGCCTGGAAGCCGTCGGGCCACTGGTTGCCCAGGTCGTACGTGGCATGGCAGACGGCCGGCTCCGGCTTGCCGGGCGCGGTGGTCCGGGGAGGGGAGGCCGTGGCGGAGGTGCTGCCCTGGGGGTCGGGGCCGGGACCGCGGTCAACGTCGTTGCCGGGGGCCGATCGGTCCGGGGTGCGGTCGTCCGGAGCGCCGTCGGCAGGTGGTTTCCCGGCGTCGGGGGGAGCGGTGTCCGAGGCCGAGGCGGGTGGGGCGCCGGGGCCCGCGGGCGGGTACAGGTCCGGGTCGGCCACCGCCTGGCGGTCGGCGTCGGGGCGGGTCGCGCTGTCGGCCTCCGCGCCGCCGAACTGCAGGAGGGAGACCGTGAGCGCGAGCCCCGACACCAGGACGGCGGCGACCATCAGTCCGTTGCGCGCGACCCGCGCCCGGTCCGATCCGCCGGCCGGGGCGCCGCCCGCGTCGGGGCCCTCTGGGCGGCCGGGGCCGAGGCGCGCCTCGGTCGCGCGGCGGCGGCGCTCCAGGTAGGCGAGGCCGCCCCAGCCGATGACCCCGCCGGTGAGCGCGACGGGCAGTCCGCCGCCGTGCAGCCGGAGGCAGGCCGCCGCCTCCGCGCACTGCACGCAGGTGGCGAGGTGCCGGGACAGGTCGTCGGGGGTGTCGATGGCGGGCGAGCGGGTGACGGCGTCCAGCAGCCGGGCGTAGCTGCGGCACTCCGCGTCCATCGGGGAGTCGAGGTGGTTGCGGTGGCAGCGGTCCCGGAACAGGCGGCGGACCTGGGCGAGTTCGTCGGCTACGGTGGCGGGGTCGAGGCCGAGCCGGCGGGCCACCAGGGACAGTGGCAGGGACTCCGCCTCGGCCAGCCAGAGCAGTTCGGCGTCGGCCTGCTGCAGATCGCGCAGCCCGCGCAGGGCGACCGGGCGGCTCAGCGGCGGGCCGGTGTAACGGGCGGCCTTGTCGGAGTGGAGCCACAGCCGCAGGTCGGGATCGAGCCGGTGTCCCTGGCCGGTGTCCTCCCAGTCCGCCGCGGTGGCGCGAACGGCAGCCAGCAGCAGGGGTATTCGGGGCAGCCGGGACGATCGGCGGCCGGTGCCGCGCACGGTGCTCGCCTCCGCCTCGCGCACCTCCCGTATGCCTTGTGCGAACGCTTCCCGCGCGAGTTGCGCGGCGGCGGTGGAGCCGGCCGTGCAGAGATCGGCGTACGAGAGCACCGCGTCCCAGCACTCCGAGAACAGTGCCGTCTCGGTGGCGTCCTGGGGGGCCGGCAGGTCGGGCATGAGTCTCCTGCATCCACGAACGAGGTCAACTCGCCACATTCGCGGCGCAGTTGGGGAACCCTCGGGGCGATGGACGAGCTTTTCACGGTCTCGACACAACTGACAAGCGCTGTCTCCGCTTTGGGCGGCACGGCGCTCGCGTACGCCCCTCGCGTACGCCCCTCGCCGGAGAATCCGCAAGGAAGGCCGGAACGTCCCGGTTCCGGCCTTCCTTGTTTCCCTCTGCTTCTCCGCTTCTTCCTCTTGAGCCGTCTCAGGCCCTCGCAACCCTCTCGGCGGCCCGCTCAGGTCTCACGCCTCGACGGGCTCCTGCGCCGGGAGGCTGTCCATGAAGGAGCTGACGGAGAACACCGCGCGACCCGGTCCGGGCTCACCGTAGCCGGGGGGTGAGGACAGGCCGAAGTCGTCCATCGTCGCGCGGTACGCCTCGAGCAGCCGGATGTGGTACTCCAGCGGCGCGCCCTGCGGGTTGGCCTTGCCGAGCGGGGTCGTCGGCTCGGGGCACCAGGTGGTGAAGCGGGGCGTGATGCCGTGCGACATGAAGAAACGCAGGCCCTCGGTGGTCGAGGCGATGGCCTCGTCGACGGTGGTGAAGCCGAACGGCTCGGCCATCTCCACGCCCGCCACGAAGTTGGGGATCACATTGCGCGCGCCGAAGATGTCCGCGGAGTCCAGGATGCGCTTGTGCCACTCGTCGCGGCCGACGTAGCGCTCCTTGCCGGGGCAGTACAGCTCGAACAGGCGGCGGTCCCACACCTCGTAGTTGGGGTGGTAGATCTGCACGCCGTAGTCCTTGAAGCGCTGCACATCGTCCCTGGGCAGCGCCTGGGCGACGACCTTGCCGATCCAGCGGCCGGGGAAGCGCTCCTCGATGGCCTTGGCGTAGTGCCCGTAGAAGTCGGCCTCGTCACGACCGGCGAGCGTCTTGGTGATCGCGCCGCCGGTCAGCGTGTAGGCGGTGGACACCTTCGCCGTGTCGTACCGGTCGATGATCTCCAGCGCCTCGAGGACCTCCTCGACGTCCTTGACCCCGGTGTAGGGGCGGCCGGCCGCCTTGTGCTGGCGCCAGTTGTGGTTGATGTCGCAGTACTGGCACTCCTCCTTGGCGCCGAAGTACTGGCAGACCCGGAAGACGGTCAGGTAGATCAGGTAACCCCACTGGATGGTCGGGGCCACCTCCATGACCGACTTCCCGCTGGCGAGGGTGTGCCGGTAGTACTCGGGCATCGGCGGCACGCCGACGTCCGAGATGCGCTTCCCGTCGAGGTAGAGCCCGAGCACGCCGTCCTCGTTCGCGGCGACCCGGTACGGGGAGGAGGGGTTCACCCGGACGGAGACGACGGTGCGGCGCAGGTCGTAGGGGCCGCCGGTGAGGATGATCTCCTCGGGCGGACGCCGGAGCGCGGCCTCACCCAGCTCGGGCAGGGTGCCGTGGTCGAAGGAGAAGATGAAGTACGACTTCGGTTTGACGTCACCGCTCTCGTTGTCGCTGAGGGCGGACGGATCGAAGGCGACCCCGCCCCGGAGCAGGTCCTCCTTGAAAACGGCCTCGCGCGGCACATGCGGGAACCGCTCCATCAGATCCTCGACCAGCGCGGTACGGCTGCCGCTGCCCATCCCGTGTCTCCTTCCGGCTCGGACGTACGACTCCCGGCTCGGACGTACGACTCCTCACGGTATGCCCCCGCCCCCCGGTCCGTGGTGCCGGGGCCCCGACGTGACCTGGGGCACTTCCCCGGACCCGCGAAAACAGTACGTTTTGCGGGCGTCTGCCGGCTTCGGTGTCGTGCGGGTCCCGGGCCGGTCCTCGCGGGAGGTGGCCGGGCGACACGTACCCCCGGCCCCGCGATAAATTCCGGCGGGGACCTTTCCGGTCCCGCACCTCGGGGAAGGACAACGGATGACCGGGACCGTGACCAACTGGGCGGGCAACATCACGTACGCCGCCAAGGAGCTGCACCGCCCGCACACCCTGGACACGCTGCGCGCGCTGGTCGCCGGGAGCAGCCGGGTGCGGGCCCTGGGCAGCGGGCACTCCTTCAACGAGATCGCCGAGCCGGGCGAGGCCGGCGTCCTGCTCTCGCTCGACGGCCTGCCCGCCCGGGTCGAAGTGGACACGACGGCCCGGACGGTACGGGTGGGCGGCGGCGTGCGGTACGCGGAGCTGGCCCGCCGGGTGCACGAGCGAGGGCTCGCGCTGCCGAACATGGCGTCGCTGCCGCACATCTCGGTGGCCGGTTCGGTCGCCACCGGCACGCATGGCTCCGGGGTCGGCAACGGCCCGCTCTCCTCGGTGGTACGCGAGGTGGAGCTGATCACGGCGGACGGTTCGGCGCTACGGATCGGCCGTGAGGACGAGGCCCGGTTCGGCGGTGCGGTCACCTCGCTCGGGGCGCTCGGTGTCGTCACGGCACTCACCCTGGATCTGGAGCCGGCGTTCGACGTCGAGCAGCACCTCTTCACCGAACTGCCGCTTGACGGGTTGGACCTCGCCGCCTTCGAGACGGTGATGTCGGCCGCGTACAGCGTGAGCCTGTTCACCGACTGGGCGGCGCCGGGCTTCCGGCAGGTGTGGGTGAAGCGGCGTACGGACCAGCCGCTGCCGGACTTCCCCTGGGCGGCGCCCGCGACCGAGAAGCTGCACCCCGTCCCGGGCATGCCGGCGATCAACTGCACGGAGCAGTTCGGCGTGCCGGGACCCTGGCACGAGCGGCTGCCGCACTTCCGCGCGGAGTTCACCCCGAGCAGCGGGGCGGAGCTGCAGTCGGAGTATCTGCTGCCGCGCCGATTCGCCGTCGACATGCTGCACGCGATCGACGGCATCCGGGAGACGGTCGCCCCCGTGCTGCAGACCTGCGAGGTGCGGACCGTGGCCGCCGACGGCCAGTGGCTCAGCCCTTCCTACGACCGGGACACCGTGGCCGCCCACTTCACCTGGGTGGCGGACACGCCCGCGGTGCTGCCCGTGGTCCGGCGGCTGGAGGAGGCGCTGGCACCCTTCGACGCGCGGCCGCACTGGGGGAAGGTGTTCACCACCCCGGCGGCCGGGCTCCGTGCCCGCTACCCGCGGCTGGGCGACTTCCGGGCCCTGGCCCGGTCGCTGGATCCGGAGGGCAAGTTCAGCAACGCGTTCGTGCGGGACGTCCTGGGCGACTGACCGTCCGACCGGCCCCGCCCCCTTCGTACAGCCCCTTTCCAAACCCCTTGTCGAACGTCGGCACCGGCCATAGCCTTGCCGCGCGCCGGTGCCGACACCGCCCGGCACAGCAGGGATGGGGGCACCTCCGGTGAAGCGCACCTCACGGGACATCCGTACCGCCAACCGCTACGAGGTGCTGCGCCAGATCATCGCCGAGTCCCCCGCCTCACGGCAGGAGCTGGCGGCCGCCACCGAGCTCAGTCTCGCGACGGTCGCCACCCTCGTCGGCGAGCTGCTCGACCTCGGCATGATCACCGAGGTCGGCTTCGAGGACTCGGCCGGCGGCCGGCCGCGCGGTCTGGTGGCCGTCGACGCGGCGGGTGGCGCCCTGATCGGCGTCGACCTCGCCGAGACGTACGTCCGGGTCGAGCTGTTCGACCTGGCGCTGAACGTGCTGGCCCGCGCCGACGAGAAGATGCGCCCCGGCGAGAACCGGCCCGAGCAGGTCGTGAACCATGTGGCCTCGGCGGTCGGCTCGGTGGTGGAGCGGGCCGGCATCGAGTCCGCCCGGGTGCTCGGGGCCGGGGTGAGTGTGCCGGGCCAGGTGGACCGCGCCACGGGCGTCTGCGAGTACGCGCCGAACTGGGACTGGCACGACGTGCCGCTGCAGGACCTCCTCGCCGAGCGGATCTCCCACCCGCTGTACCTGGACAACCCGTTGCGCGCCTGCGCGGTGG
The DNA here is from genome assembly GCF_042655885.1 of Streptomyces chlorus. Taxonomy (NCBI): domain Bacteria; kingdom Bacillati; phylum Actinomycetota; class Actinomycetes; order Kitasatosporales; family Streptomycetaceae; genus Streptomyces; species Streptomyces chlorus. The sequence goes on along the minus strand of NZ_JBHSOA010000061.1, from coordinate 266,378 downwards.
CCGAGCTGTGGTTCGGGGCGGCGCGCGGGCGCGGTGACGCGGTGGTGGTCAACCTCGGGACCGGGGTGGGCGCCGGGCTGGTCCTGGGCGGCGGGGTGCACCGGGGGGTCAGCAACAGCGCCGGCGAGTGGGGGCACACCACGCTCGTGCTGGACGGGCGCCCGTGCCACTGCGGCAATCGCGGCTGCGTCGAGACGTACACCGGTGCGCCGGGGATCATGCTGAACCTGCGGGAGGTGAGCCCGCACAGCCCGCTGCTGCGCCCCGACGACCAGACGGCCACGGTCGACGCCCTGGCACGAGGGGTGGCCTCGGGCGACCCGGTGGCGGTCGAGGTCCTTGAGAGCACCGCCCGTTACGTCGGTGCCGGGATCGCCGACCTGATCAATCTGTTCAACCCGGAGGTGGTCGTGCTCAGCAGCTGGGTCGCGGCCGCGTTCGGCGAGCCCCTGCTCGACGCGGTGCGCGAGGCCGTCACCCGGCACACGCTGCGCCGCCCGCTGGCCGCCACCCGGATCGTGCTCTCCCCGATTCCCACCGATCCGGTCTGCCTGGGCGCGGCGACGTTCGCGTTGGAGGGCGCGTTGCAGGCGGCGCGCAAGAGCAAGGGCACACGCGCCACCACACCCGCGCGGACCCGCGGCTCCGGCTCCGGCAGCGGCAGCGGCAGCGGCAGCGGCAGGCCGTAGCGTCCCTCGCACCACCCGCGTCCCGAACCTCAACGCCCCTGCCCCGTCGGCCTGTTCGTCATCCCGAACGGCGCGCAACGCTTCGTACGGGCTTTGTCCAACCCCTTGCCGAAGCCTTAGCCGAAGGTTAACGTCCGGCACCGCAGGCGTTTCCGCGCCCTCCGCCGCACCCTCGCCGGAAGCCGTTCACCGCAGATCCCGCTGCTCCGCGTGCACCGCCCCGCACCGCCCGTACCGCCGGCGCCTCCCGTACCGCCGGCGCCGCCCGCACTTTCCCGCACCCTCCTCGGTCACCCGCTCCGCCCGCCCCGCCTGCCTTTCGAGCCGTACTCGAGACAAGGACATCGACATGTCGGCATGGAGTACTCATTACTGGGACCGCCGTTCCGCACTGCGGGCGGCCATGGGTCTGGCTGCCGCCGGCGGGCTCGCCGCGTGCGGCGGCAACACCGGCCGGGACGGCGGGTCGGGGTCGGGCAAGCGCCTGGTCCAGTACTTCCACGCGTACGGCGAGGCCGGCACCGAACAGGCCGTCAGGCGCTACGCCAAGGCCTACAAGGAGGCCGATGTGGCCACGCAGTGGATCACGGGCTCCAACTTCGAGAGCAAACTGTTCGCCTCCCTGCTCACCGACAAGGCCCCGGACGTCTTCGAGTTCCATCCGCAGATCCAGCTCGTCAAGAGCGGCCAGGTGGCGGACCTGAGCGACCTGGTCGAGCCGGTCAAGGACGACTTCAACCCGGCGGACATCCGGTCGCACACGGTCGACGGGAAGATCTACGGCGTCCGGATGATCGACGACCCGCAGTTCTTCTTCTACCGCAAGTCGATGTTCGAGAAGGCGGGTGTCGGCGTCCCCACCACGCTCGACGAACTCCTCGCGACAGCTGCCGAGCTGACCACGGACAAGGTCAAGGGCATCTACCTGGGCAACACCCTGCACCCGATCGTCAACCCGATGATCTGGGCGTCCGGCGCCGACACCCTCGACGAGAAGAACGAGATCGCTTACCACACGGACGGAGTGGTCGGGGGCTTCCGTACCCTGCGCAAGCTCTTCACCAGCGGTGATCTGCTGCTCGACGCGCCGACCGACTTCTGGGACCCCTCCGCGCTCAACCAGGGGCTCACCGCCATCCAGTGGTGCGGCATGTGGGCGATGCCGCAGATGCAGCAGGCGCTCGGCGACGATCTCGGGATCTTCCCCTTCCCGAAGGTCACCGGCGCGGGCAAGCAGGCGGTCACCAACGGCGGCTGGTCGATGTTCGTCAACGCGAAGGGCAAGAACGTCGAGGCGGCCAAGGAGTACGTGAAGTGGCTGTGGATCGACCAGAAGGAATACCAGGAGGACTGGTCGCTCTCCTACGGCTTCCACATCCCGCCGCGCACCTCGATCGCCCGGTCCGCCGACAAGCTCAAGTCGGGCCTGCCGGCCGAGGGCGTCAGGCTGTTCAACGAGTTCGGGCACTTCGACAACATCGGCTGGACCCAGGCCATGATCACCGCCCTGGAGGACGTCCTCGCCGACTGCGTCCGCAAGGGCGGTGACCCTCAGAGCGCGCTCGACAAGGCCGACGCGACGGTCGACCGCGAGCTGCAGAAACTGTTCGGATAGACCGCGGACGGGCAGCGACGAGATGTCGACCACCACCGCGCGCGGTGCCGCCCGACCCGCCCCGGCCAAGGGCTCCCCCCGGCCGCGGCGGCCGCTGCGGACCAGCAGCACCTTCAACTTCTGGCTGTTCACCGGGCCCTTCCTCCTCGGCCTGCTGATCTTCGTCTACGTGCCGATCCTGTGGAGCGCGTGGCTGTCCTTCTTCGAGGCCCGGTTCACCGTCACGCCCAGCGTGTTCACCGGCTTCGAGAACTACCGGGTCATGCTGACGGACGACCAATTCATGGGCTCCCTCGGTACCTTCACGGTGTTCGCGGCGCTCATCGTCCCGACCACCTGGGCGCTGTCGCTGGCGCTCGCGCTCGCGGTGAACCGGCTGCGGTTCATGCGGGCCTTCTTCCGCTCGGTCTTCTTCCTGCCGACGGCGGTGAGTTATGTCGCCGCCTCGCTCATCTGGAAGATGTCCATTTTCAACGGGGTCCGCTTCGGTCTGGCGAACACCGTGCTCGGCATGTTCGGCGTGGACAACACCGCGTGGCTGGCCGACCCGAATCCGCCCTGGTACTGGCTGGTCATCGTGACCGTACGGCTGTGGCTCCAGGCCGGTTTCTACATGATCCTGTTCCTGGCCGCGCTGCAGAACATCCCGCGTGAGTTGTACGAGGCGGCCGCCATCGACGGGGCCGGGCCCAGCTGGCAGACGTTCCGGTACGTCACACTGCCGCAGTTGCGCGCGACCTCGACGGCCGTGATCCTGCTGCTGCTCGTGGCCGCCTACCAGGCCTTCGACGAGTTCTTCAACCTGCTGAACAAGACCACGTGGGGACGCCCGCCGCTGGTCGAGCTGTACTACAAGGCCCTGGGCGACAACCAGGACTACGGCGCGGGCAGCGCGGGCGCGCTGATCCTCACGCTGCTGATCTGCCTGGTGACGCTGTTGCAGGGCCGGTTCATGGGGTTCGGCCGGGGGGAGGACGCCAGGTGAGCGCCAGTGCGCCAAGGACGGCCGGCCCCGGGACGGGCAGGTCGTCCCGGTCCGAAGGGTCCGCGGGCAGCGGGCCGCGTCGGGGCGTTCACAGCGGGCGGTCGGGCAGGCGTGGCCGCCGGCGCGGCAGCGTGCTCGGGTCCGCGGGCCTGTACACCGCGACCTGCCTCGCCGCGCTCCTCTTCCTCGTCCCCTTCTACCTGATCGTCCGCAACTCCCTGTCCACCGATCCCGAGATCACCGGTGAGGAGTGGAGGTTCTTCCCGTCCGACATCCAGTGGGGCAACATCACCGAGCCGTTCGACGACCCGACGGTCGACTTCGCCCGGTCGCTCTGGAACTCGGCGGTCGTCGGGATCCTGCATACCGTCGGCACCCTGCTGGTCTGCTCGCTCGCCGGGTACGGGCTGGCCCGCATCCCGTACCGGCATGCCAACAAGGTCTTCTACGCCGTGCTGGGGACCCTGATGGTGCCGACGGCGGTCACCTTCGTGCCCAGTTTCGTGCTCGTGTCGTCCCTCGGCTGGGTGGACAGCTACCGGGGCCTGATCATCCCGGGCCTCTTCAGCGGTTTCACCTGCTTCCTTTTCCGGCAGTACTTCCTGGGTTTCCCCAGAGAGCTGGAGGAGGCGGCGCGGGTGGACGGGCTCGGCCACTGGGGCGCGTACTGGCGTGTCGTCGTCCCGAACTCGCTGAACTTCTTCGCCGCCATCGCGACGATCACCTTCATCAGCGGCTGGAACTCCTTCCTGTGGCCGCTTGTCATCGGCCAGGACCCGAGCGCCTGGACCGTCCAGGTCGCCCTCTCCTCCTACATGACCAACCAGACCGTCAACTTCCATCTGATCTTCATGGCCACGGCCATATCCATCCTGCCCCTGGTCTGCGTCTTCCTGTTCCTCCAGCGCTGGCTCGTCCAGGGCATCGCACAGACCGGCATCAAGGGCTGAGTCAGGAGACCGATGTCTTTGCGCACGACGGCGACCGACTACGTCGAGGACGTCTCCCCCGGCCGCGGGACCCTTCCCCCACGCGCCCGGTACGCGTCCTCGGACGCGGTGTCCCTTTCGTTGAACGGCAGTTGGCGGCTGCGTCTGTCGGCGACCGCGGACGCCGAGGACGACGCGTTCACCGCTCCCGGATATGACGCCGGCGACTGGGCGGAGGTGACCGTCCCCGGTCACTGGGTCCTCCAGGGCGACGGCGTCTTCGGGGCCCCCGCCTACACGAACCACCTCTACCCGTTCCCCGTCGATCCGCCGTACGTCCCCACCGAGAACCCGACCGGCGACCATTTGCGCGTCTTCGACCTGCCTCAGGACTGGCCCGCCCCGGCCGAGGGCGACGACGCCGTGCTGCGCTTCGACGGGGTCGAGTCCTGTGCCCGGGTGTGGCTGAACGGCACGGACATCGGGGAGTTCAAGGGGTCGCGGCTGCCGCACGAGTTCGCGGTCGGGGCGTTGCTGAAACCCGCCGGGAACGTTCTCGCGGTCCGCGTGCACCAGTGGTCGGCCGGTTCGTATCTGGAGGACCAGGACCAGTGGTGGCTGCCCGGCATCTTCCGTGACGTGACGCTGCTGCACCGGCCGGCGGGCTGCGCCGGCGACTTCTTCGTGCACGCCTCCTACGACCATGTCACCGGGGAGGGCACCCTGCGCGTCGACTCCGACACCGACGGGCGGGTGACCGTACCGGAGTTGGGCATCGATGTCGCGACCGGGGAGCCGGTGACGCTGCCGGTCGATCCCTGGTCGGCGGAGAGGCCCCGCCTCTACAGCGGGGTGCTCGCCACGGCCGGTGAACGCGTCCCGCTGCGGGTCGGGTTCCGCACCGTCGCCCTGGAGGACGGCCTGATCAAGGCCAACGGGAAGGCGGTCCTCTTCAAGGGAGTCAACCGGCACGAGTGGCATCCCGAGCGGGGCCGCGCGCTCGACGCGGACACCATGCGCGAGGACGTGCTGCTGATGAAGCGGCACAACATCAACGCCGTCCGCACCTCCCACTACCCGCCGCATCCCGCCTTCCTCGACCTCTGCGACGAGTACGGGCTGTGGGTCGTCGACGAGTGCGACCTGGAGACCCACGGCTTCGTCGAGCAGGACTGGCGCGACAACCCCACCGACGACGACCGCTGGACCCCCGCCCTGCTCGACCGTGCCGCGCGCATGGTCGAGCGGGACAAGAACCACCCGTCGGTCGTGATGTGGTCGCTCGGCAACGAGGCGGGCACCGGCCGCGGTCTGACCGCGATGGCCGACTGGATCCGCTCCCGGGACCCGGCCCGTCCGGTGCACTACGAAGGCGACTTCGACTGCCGTGACACGGACGTCTATTCACGGATGTATCTGCCGCACACCGATGTGGAGCGTGCCGCCCGCGGGCTCGACGGCGGCTCCCGGCGAAGGCGCCGGCTCCCGCTCATCCTCTGCGAGTACGCGCACGCCATGGGCAACGGCCCCGGCGGACTCGCCGACTACCAGGCCCTGTTCGAGCGGTACGACCGGCTTCAGGGCGGCTTCGTCTGGGAGTGGATCGACCACGGCGTCCGGCACCCCGAGCTCGGCTACGCCTACGGCGGCGACTTCGGCGAGGAGCTGCACGACGGCAACTTCGTGTGCGACGGGCTGCTGTTCCCGGACCGTACGCCGTCGCCGGGGCTGATCGAGTACAAGAAGGTGATCGAGCCGGTCCGGATCGAGGCCGGTGACGTGGCCGGCACCGTGCGGGTGACCAGCCGGTACGACGTCGCCGACCTGTCCGCCCTGGAGTTCACGTGCTCCCACCAGGTGGACGGGCAGCCGGCCGACACCCACCGGCTCTCCGTGCCACCGCTCGCCCCCGGGGAGTCGGCGGAGGTCAAGCTGCCCGAGGCGCCGGACGGCAGGGGCGCGGAGGTCCATTGGACGGTACGCGCCCTGCTCGCCGACGACACGCCCTGGGCGGACGCGGGCCACGAAGTGGCCTGGGGGCAGGGGACGGTGGCCCACCGGACAGCCGTGCCCGCCGTGGGGTCCGGGTCCGGCGTACGGCCCGTCGCCGACGACGACCGGATCACGCTGGGCCCCGCCTCCTTCGACGCCCGTACCGGCGCGGTGCACACGATCGCCGGTGTCGCGGTGGACGGGCTGCGCCTCGACGTGTGGCGGGCGACGACCGACAACGACGACGGCGCGCCCTGGCAGCCGGACACCCGGTACGGGCTGCTCTGGCGGGAGTGGGGACTGCACCGCCTGCGGCACCGGACGGTCGCCGTCGAGACGGGCAGTGGCAGTGCCGGTGGAGGCGACGGTGGAAGTGACGGTGAGGCGCTGGTCGTGCGGACACGAGTGGCCCCGGCCGGACGTGAGCCGGGGCTGCGGGTGGCGTACCGCTGGACCTCCGACGGCACCCTCGTACGGCTGGCCGTGTCGGTCGTACCGGAGGGCGACTGGACGGTGCCGCTGCCCCGGCTCGGGATCCGCTTCGGGCTGGAGGCCTCGGTCACCGAGAGCGCCCGCTGGTTCGGCGGCGGTCCCGGCGAGGCGTATCCGGACACCTCGGCGGCGTCGCGGCTGGGCCGGTGGGAGGCCGGCCTGTCGGACCTGCAGACGCCCTATGTCCGCCCGCAGGAGAACGGGGCGCGGGCCGACGTACGCCGGGTGGAGCTCGGCGGGCTCCGGATCGAGGGCGACCCCGAGTTCTGGTTCACCGCCCGCCCCTGGACGAGCGAGCAGCTCGACGCGGCCCGGCACCTCACCGACCTGGTCCCCGGTGACACGGTGTGGGTGAACCTCGACCACGCCCAGCACGGCATCGGCTCGCAGTCCTGCGGTCCGGGCCCGCTCCCGCAGTACGCGCTGAGGGCCGAGCCCGCGGAGTTCTCGTTCGTCTTCTCCGCGCGGCAAAGTTCCGGCTGAGGCAGGCGAGCGACTCACGCCGGGCGCGGGAACGCCTGCGCCCGGCGGTTGTCGTCCGTCCCGAGGTCCGGCCGGGCGAACAGCGCTTCCAGCAGGGGGTCCATGCCCGTCTCCGCGAAACTGCTGCCGCCCCCGGAGCCGGCAGCGCCGGCACCCTCCCCAGCGGTGTCCTCGTCGCTGTCCCCGCCCGTGCCGACATGATCGTCCAGCCAGGCCAGGGTCCAGGCGGCAGCCCGCCCGGCCGCCGCCGGGGTGAGGTCCGGCAGCCGCAGGAGGGCTTCGAGTACGAAGCGGGCCCGCCACTCGGACGCATGGTGTTCCAGCCAGGTCAGCGACCGGGCGACCGCCGCCGCGCGTTGTCCGCCGTGCGGCCGGGGAACGAGACGTGGGCGGCCAGGGCCCGTCCCGCCCTGCCGTCGGCGCCGTGGAAGCCGAGCCACCAAACGGCGAGGGCGGTGGCGTCGAGCGCACCCGTCGTGGGGCCCGGCTCGCTCACCGGCGTGACGGGGATGCGGCGGGCCTTCGGGGCCTGCCCGAGCCATGCCTGAAGGTCCGTCGGAGTCCGCTTGTCGCCGTCGCTCCGGATACGGATGCGCATGCCCGCTGCCTCTCCCCCGTGGATGCCCTGCCGCAAAGATCCGATGCCGGTCGAGCTGATCGCCTTCAGGGAGTGTCCTGTGCAGGAGGGGGCGGGCGGGCCGCCGCACGGCGTGTCCTGCCCGCGTACCGGCCCGCACGCCCCCGTGCCGGCCCGGCGGTGCGGGGCCGCCACGGGGGCGGGGGTGTGCGGGCCTTCGGGCCGGGGGGTGCGTCGGTCAGTGGTCCGCGCAACAGGGCGTGGGATCCGGGGACTCGAAGGGGACGAGGGTGCCGCCCCTCGCCGGCGTGGCGGCGAGGACGAGCTCGCCCTGCTGCCACTGCGGGCGGACGTGGTCCCGTGTCACCATCCGGGTTCCGGGGTCGGGCACGCCCGGTGCGCCGAGGACGGTCACGTGGTCGATCGCGGACCCCGCGACCAGTTCCGCGACCGCCATCGTGCCGGTGAGCACCGACGCCCCCGGGTAGACCACAGCCCGGCCGAACGCGTCGGGCAGGCCGGCCGACAGTTCTACGTGCCCGCCCGCCGCGAGCCGCTCCCACGCGGTGCGCAGGTACGGCTCCGACGGCAGGGACAGGGAGACGGCGACACGCGGGCGGTCTCCGCGCACCAGGTGCGTACAGCCGAACACCCCCTCCGGCAACTCCAGTTCAGCTGCCAGCTGTTGGAGGAGACGGTCGGCGCTCCGCAGGTCCCGGATGCCCGCGTCGACGGTGAGGGCGTGGGCGTGGGCGTGGGGTGTCACGCGGGCAGGACCCATACCGGGTTGGAGTAGAACCACAGGTCGCGCCAGGGGTCGGCGTCGCCGACGACGTCGATGGCGGGGCCCGCCGGGTCGACCTTGGCGCCCATCGCGCCGACGGCGGACCGGTTGCCGTCGGAGCCGCGCAGCCGGACGTACAGCGGGCGGTCGACGCGGCCGAGGTCGTACGTGACGCGGACCGTACCGGCCGTCCTGTCGATGTCGTACGAGCGGGTGACCTTCGCGGTGGGCGCGGTGAAGGTGTCCTTGTCGGCGACGGGGCCGGTGACGTCGCCCTGGATGACGTCCACGCGGGCCAGCTTCGGTATGAAGCCCGCCCAGTTGGTGCCGCCCGCGAGCGTCACGTCGGCGGTCAGGGTGACCTTGGTGCCCTTGCGGACGTGCAGCGCGCCGCCGAGGGTGGCCCAGCGGTCGCTGCCGGAGACCCGGACGTCGAGGCCGCTGACGAGCTGACCGTGGTCGACCCAGATGCGGCCGGCGCGGATGCCGTCCATGACGGCGGCGTAGGAGAAGCCGTCGGCGCCGACGTGGGTGCGGCTGTACTGGCCGGGCCAGTAGTCGCCCTGGGTGACGTCGATCTGCCCGTTGTACACGGGATCCGGGTAGCGGCCGTCGGTGGCGAAGTCGCCGCCGGTGCCGCGTGCGCCGGTGTCGGCGTAGACCTGGTGGGAGTCGGAGTTGGCGGTGATCCACCAGGGGCGGCCCTCGGCGAGGAGGCTGTCCCACAGGCCGCCGACGGTGGCGGTCATCCAGTCGAAGCCGCCCCAGGTGCGGTAGCTCTCCAGCGGGTAGCCGGCGAAGGAGTTGGCGCCGGGGTTGTTGTCGTAGATGCCGCGGGCGCGGCCCATGCCGAGGGGCTTGGGCAGACCGGCGGCCTGGTGGCCGGGGGCGCCCTCGAAGCCGACGGCGATCCGGTGGTTCTTCGGGGTGGCGTCGCGCCAGGCGCGGATCTCGTGCGGGGAGTCGACACCGCGCCGCGCCGGGTGGTTGGCGAGCATCAGGGCGTCGTCGATCGTGCGCCGTCTCACCTGCTCGGCGAGGAACTCCAGGCCCGCGACGGCGAGCGCCTCGTTGGCGGGGGTGGAGTCGGAGGTGCCCTGCACGCTGCCGTCGTAGTCGTTCTCGAACTGCTTGAGGACGGCGACCTCGTTGCGTCCGGGGTGGACGAAGACGGTGCCGTGCTCGGCGGCCGGGATGTTCCATTCCAGGCCCTGGAAGACCAGCGTGTCCTCGTGGGCGGCGCGGGCCTCCTTGATGTCCGGGTTCACCTTCTCCACGCCGATCCTGGCGTGCGTTTCGCTGCCGTGATCGGTGATGACCAGCCAGTCCATGCCGTGCTTGGCGCCCTGGCGGACCTGGTCGACGACGCGGTACTTGCCGTCGCTGCTGTACTGGGTGTGGATGTGGTGGTCACCGGCCAGCCACAGGAAGCCCTTGCCCTTGCCCCGGCCGCTGCCGCGGCTGTTCCCGCCGGACTGGGCGGGTGCGGCGGCCGCGGTGCTCGAGGACAGCACGCTGCCGGCCGCGAGGCCCGCGCCGAGCAGCCCGGCCCGGCGCAGGAGGGTGCGGCGCGACTTCTGCTCCGGGGAGAGGGCCTCGTCGGGCACGGAGGTGTCGAAGGCGGCGGGCAGCGGCGCCGTCGCCTCGTGCCGGTGGTCGTCTCCGTGGTGGTGATGGTGCGGCCCGTGCGCGTGACCGTGGCCGTGCGTGTGCCCGTGTCCCATATGAGTGCCTCCTGGGTGCCACCGGTGGGGGCGGCTGTCTCCGCGGCGCGATCACCCCGCGTGTGGAGGATCGGGGTACCGCGTGAACGTCGTACGACGTGGGGGTGAGCGGCACATGCCCCTGGTGCGGCGGCTCACCGCACCCGCCCGTCCGGTCGCACCGGGCCGCGGTCCGAACACCGCGGATCGCACACCACAAATGCCGTGTGGCGCACGGGAGTTTCCGTGCCCCGCGCCGGAGATGCGGTGCCGCGCACCGGCACAAGACAGGCGACAAGCACCCCCGTCACGCCCCCTCACGCACCGCCGTCACGCACCGCCGTCACGCATCGGGCGGCCGTGCCGGGTGTGAGACGGCGAAAACAGCGGTACGGACGTTGAGCAGGAGCCGTTTTCCTAAGATGGAACGAACGCGGACGTCATATGCCGTCCAACGGAAGGGGGATGAAGCACGCCTTGTCCCCACAGCAGCTCGGCCGCGGCCCGTTGCGGCCCACTCCCCCGGACGATCCCACTCCTTCCGGCCCGGACGACGGGACGTCCCGGCCGACCCGGTTCGTGGGCTGGCTGGGCGGGCTCGGATGCGCGGCGGCCGGATACGCCGTGTTCCAGTTCCTGTTCGAGGTGCTGCCCGACTCCGTCGACGGGGAGGCCGCGAAGTACCTGATCGCCTCGGTGAGCGGCCTCGGCACCGCGCTCTCCGCATGGCTCGCGGCGGCACTGCTGCGGGCCCGCACGACAGCGCCGGCACCGCGACCGCTGCCGCAGCCCGCGACCGGGACCACGCCCTCGGCCGGCAGCCAGGTTCCCGGCCCGCTTCCTCAGCTCTTCGCGGCCACCTACGACACGCTCGTCGGGGAGGTGTCGGTCGTCGAGGATCCGGAGCGCGGGTGGCTCGTCGGCTGGTCGCACTCACTGGGCGAGAGCTCCCCGTCCCGCCCCACCTCGGTCGGGACGGCGTACGGGATGCAGACCATGCTGGATCTGGGGACGACCGACGGACGCCTCTCCACGGGCGAACTCGCCGACACGCTCTGGCGGTTGCGGCTGCCGGACGGCGGCTGGTCGGCCCGGTCGCAGGGCGCACGGGCCCGGCCCGAGGTGACCGCGCTGGTGCTGGGCGCGCTGGCCCGCGCGGGGGCGTCCCGGGGCGGACGGCTGGCGCGCGAGGTGGACCTCTGCACGGCGGCCTTCACCCATGACACCGACCGCGCGGGACGCGAGTCGACCCACGTGATGACGACGGTGCTGCGCGGGCTGCTGCGCGCCGCGCCCGACTGCGACGCCCTGCCGGTACTGCGCGAGGCGCTCGTCGACGGGGCGGTGAGCGATCCGCACCGGAACCGTCTGCGCTGCTGGGGTTACCGGCTCGATCCACCGCCCCCGCACCCGTCACCGGTGCACACCGCCCAGGCGGTGCTCGCGCTCGACCGGGCGGCACGCGTCCTGGGCGAGAGCCCGGCCATGCGGGCCGCCCGAGAGGACGGTGTGCGCTGGCTGCTGTCCTGCCCCGACGCGGCGCACCACAACTGCCGGGACCTGGAGAACGGCCGCGACGAGGTGCGCCGTCCCCGCCCCGAGGACCCGGCACGCCACGAGGTGCTGAACGTACGGCACTTCACCGCGTCCTGGGTCGTGCGCGCCCTGCTGTGCCGGGGCTCGCTGGAGGTGGCCCGGCAGGACGGTCGGGAGGAGACCTGGCGGGAACTGCTGGACGGCGCGGCCGCCTGCGTACGCGCGGGGCAGCAGGACGGCATCTGGTCCTGGGCGCAGAGCGAGAACACGGAGCTGCGGCGCCCGCTGTGGATGACGTATCAAGGTGTGTCGGCACTGCGTGCCCACGCGGTGTGGACCTATCGCCCGGACGAGGCCGCTCCCGCCCATTGACGCGGTACGGGCTGCGCGTCAACGGGCGGGAGCCGGAAGAAACGGAGTGCGCATGGGTGGTCGGCAGGTCCTGGCGGCACGGCGGTTACTGGCCGAAACGCTGGACGGTACGTTGCCCGAGCGGGACCACGTGGCCGCTGCCTACGCGGTCGTCGACGAACTCGGCTCGCCGGACAGGCTCTTGGAGTTGATCGTCGAACTCGCCTGTGGCGAGGGCGATCCCGAGGCGGCGGCCCGGCTGTCGTACCGGCACGTCCTCGGCTTCGACAAGCTGCTGCTGGTCGACGCCGGCCCGCAGCACATGCTGCGCGCCCATGTGTGGCACGCGGGCGTGGGCGGCGCGGGCCGGGAGGACATCCACAACCACCGCTCGACGCTGGCCTCGCACGTCGTACGGGGCCGGCTGTGGACGGAGCTGTACGAAGAAGTGCCCGAAGGACGGGACGAGGAGCGGGCCGGTGCGCGGGGCGGCGGCATCGCGGCGGCTCGCTTCGAGGAGTCGCTGGCCGAGGGGTCGGCGGACTGGCTGCTGGCACCGGCGGGTCCGGCACGGCTGCGGCTGACGCACCTGGGCCAGTACGCGGCGGGCAGCACGTACGCCCTGCCGGCGCACACCCTGCACCGCGCCTGGTGCGACACGGAGGGCCCGACGGTGACCCTGTTCCTCGAGACGGGCAGTCAACGGCGCCGGCACACCGATGTGTTCACCCCGGGCGGGTCGCACGCGGGGGCGGTGCTGAAGGTGCCGATGGACGTACCGGGCTATCTGGAGTCGCTGAGCTCCCTGGCGGACCTGCTCAGGAGTCCGTGAACGCCTGCTGGACGATGTCCAGGTTGTAGTCGTCGATGTCGACGCCGGTCAGCTCGGACGGGCGGAGCCAGGCATGGTCCTGGTCCGGACTGGGCAGCGTGACGTCCTGGGACAGCGGGCGGACCAGGAAGTTCTCCTGCCAGTTCTTGATCTCGCGCCCGGCGTACTCGCTCAGGAAGGACGATTCGCCGACCTTGCGCACGATCTCACCGAGCAGGCCGGTCTCTTCCTTGAGCTCGCGCAGCGCACCGTCCGGGGCGCTCTCACCCGGTTCGAGCTTGCCGCACGGGACGCCCCACACCCGGGGCAGGAATCTCTCGTGCTCACTGCGGCGCACCAGAAGCACGCGCCCCTCGTCGTCCCTCACGACCGCTGCCGCAAGCCGTTTGTCGCCGGGGATGTCCATGCCCATGGTTCCTCGGTCCCTCGGTCTCTCGCCGGAGATGAGTACAAAGGTTCTGATACCCGCGAAAGCGTCAACCGTACCAGGGCCACCCGAGGGACGCAGTGGCGTCGGCCACGCCCCGTACGGAGTCCCTGCTCAGCGCCTGGATCTCCGCGTAGGCGGGTACGGTGCCGGTGGGCGCGCGGCCCTCCCGGACGGCGGTCGCGGCCTCCACCGCGGCACCCAGCGCCCGCCGGTACAGCAGGGACCCGAGGCTGATCCGGCGCACGCCGAGGCCGGCGAGCTGCGGAACGGAGGGGCCGGTGGGCGAGTAGAGGATGTTGAGCGGCGCGTCGAGCCGGCGCACCAGACCGGCGATCTCGCGGGGATCGGTGAGACCGGGCACGAACACACCCTGGGCACCGGCCTGTTGATAGGCGTCGAGCCGACGGAAGGTGTCCTCCCGCCTGCTGCCTCCGTCCGTGTCGGGACCGGCGGCCCAGTAGGTGTCGGTGCGGGCGTTGACGAAGAGTCCGGGGGCCGCCGCCCGCACCGCGGCGATCTTCGCGGCGTGCCGGTCCATGGGCCCGAGCCCGTCCTCCAGGTTGATCCCGACAGCACCGACGGCGTACAACTCGCTTGCGAAGGAGGCGACTTCGCCGGGGTCTTCACTGAATCCGTCCTCCGCGTCGACGGACAGCCAGTACGGTCCCGAGCCGAGGGTGAGGGCGAGCAGCAGCGTCTGCTCACGCGTCGCCGCCGCCCCGTCGGGCAGCCCGGCCGCCGCGGCGACGGCCAGGCTGGTGGTGCCGATCGCCCGGAACCCCTGCGCGGCGAGAGCGGCGGCGGAGGCGTGGTCCCAGGCGTTGGGCAGCAGCAGGGGTTCGTCGGCATGGTGCAGTCCGGCGAACCCGTTGACGGCGTTCCGTGCGCTCTCACTCATGCCGGAACGCTAGCCGCGGAATGCTTCGGCATCCGCCGAAGTGTGGGGGCACTCGTGAGGCGTGAGGGAGGCCTGGGACGCTCCGGTTCCGGTCGGAACGTCCCAGGGGCTTCATCCCCTCCTGACCCGGTCCTCGGGCACCAGATGCCCGAGGACGAGTTCGTCGCGGACCAGAGCCGCGTACCGTGTGGCGCCGTACTCCGAGGTATGGGTGTTGTCGCGTTTCTCGTCGTAGAGGTAAAGCGCCTTGGAGCCCTCCACGCCGAGGGATTCCACCAGCGCCTTGGTCCTGGCGGTGAGGTCGATCAGCGGTACGCCGGTTGCCGACGCGACGGCGCGGACGACCGCCGGGTGGTCGACGCCGAGCCCGTTGACGAGGAGGGCGGTGTCGTTGTTCAGGGTGCCGTCGGTGTTGAACCAGCGCCGCACGACGGGCGTTACGAGGACCGGTTCGCCGCCCTCGGCCCGCACGCCCGCCACCATGGTCTCGAGGTTGGCCCGGTAGGTCGCCTCGTCGGTGGTCTTGTCGTGTGGGCGGCCGGGGTGACCCGGATGTCGGCGAGCGCGGGGGCGCTGCCGCCGAGGGTGAGGTCGAGCCCGGGACTGCCGTCGGGGCCGGTGGGCTCGCCCTCGGGAGTGCGGACGTCGACGGTGAAACCCCGGGTGACCCGCTGCCCGGCCCCGGCGGGGGTCTCCGCGAGGAGCGTGCGTCGGGTCTCGCCGCCGATGGCGGTACGGGAGGCGGCCTCACCGCCGAGGCGGACCCGCACGTCGTAGGTACCGGGCGGGAGGTCGAAGTGGCAGGCGGTGGCGGTGCAGTTCTCGATACCGAGGGCCGGCCGGTGGTCCCGCGTATGAGCGGCGGCCGGGACGGACGACAGCCCGAGCCCTCCGGCGATCGTCGCGGCGGCCACCGCGCCTGCGGCGAAAGCCCCGGCCGGCCCTCTCCGACGCGTACTCATGTCCCGCGTGTCCACTGCTGGTTGTTCCCTCCGTTGCAGGTGTACGTGATGAGGGCGGCCGAGTTGGCGGTCGCGCCGCCGGACACGTCGAGGCATTCGCCGGTCGCCCGGGACACGAGGGACACGTAGGAGCCGGTGGTGGAGACCGACCACTGCTGGGCGGTGGCCGCGGTGGAGGCGGAGCAGTTCTCCTGTGTGACGGTGCTCGCGTTCTCCTGGAGGCACAACGAACTGTTGCGCACGACGAGTTGGTGGTATCCGTTGCCGACCGGCTTGAACCAGAACCGCTGGTTGCCGCCGCCGTTGCAGTCGTACTGCTTGATCTGGGCGCCCTGCCACAGCGACTGGCTCGTCACGTCGGCGCACTTCCCGCTGTGCCGGGCGATGAGCGTGTGGTACGTGGCGGAGGTCCCGGTGACCGTTCCGGCAGCCGTGTCGACGGTGATCTCGGGCGACCAGGACAGGGACATCGAGGTGGAGGACGGGAAGGTCAACGGCAGCCACACGTACCGGGAGTCGTTGACCCTGCCGCCGAAGGAGTTGCCCCAGCGGTCCCCGAGGTACAGGTAGGATGTGCTCAAGGATCCCTGTACCGGCAGGACGAACGCGGTCTGCGATCCGTAGGCGGTCGCGTCCCCCACGGTGCGCATCGACGACCAGGGACCGGCGAGGCTGGTGGCGGTGGCGTACTGCTGCTGGTTGGGGTTCCAGCCGGTGGCGCCGGAGGTCAGCATGAAGTACACGCCGCCCCGCTTGAACAGGGCCGGCGCCTCGCGGTGGCCGCCGGGCCACGGGTTGGCGACCAGGCTCGCGATGCCGGTGTGGTCGGCGGTCAGCCGGTAGACGTGCAGGTCGTAGTTCTCGCGGGCGGCCGAGATCATGTAGCCGGTGCCGTCGGTGTCGGTGAAGACGGTGATGTCGCGGGACATGTGCTGCCCCAGCGGGCGGAAGCTGCCCCGCCAGGTGTAGTTGCCGTCCACGGTGTCGGAGACGGCGACGGCGGCGCGGGCCTCGCCGTAGTCGGAGCCGTTCTCCTTGTGCATCCACATCACGAACGTGCCGGTGGCGGCGTTGTACATGACCTTGGGCCGCTCGATGTTGGCGGTGGCGAGTTCCGGGTCACTGGCCTGGGTGAGGACGTGGTTGCGGAACTCCCAGTTCTTCAGGTCGGTGGAGCGGTAGGCGTCGACGTACCGGAAGGTGTTGTCGTCGTTGCGGTGCTCGCCGAACCAGTAGTAGTACGCGCCGACCTTGATGATCCCGCCGCCGTGGGCGTGCACGGGTTTGCCTGTGACGTCGGTGAACTGGACGCCGTTGCCGATCGATTGCGGGGCGGCCTGCGCGGGCCCGGCGGTGACGAGGGCACCGGCGAGGGCGAGGCAGAAGGTGAGCAGAACCGCGTACAGGCGTCTCATGTCACACCCCCGTGCCCCTGGTCGTTCCGGTTCCGTCGGCCACGGGGATGCCGAAGTCCGGGGTGCCGTCCGGCTTCCAGCCGAGGGTCTGGATCCGGGTGTGGCGGTTCGGGTCGTGGAGCGGGTCCCCGTTGATCTCCTTGTACTGCCGGGCGTGGTAGACGAGGACGTCGCTGCGGCCGTCCTCGGCCACGGTGAAGCAGCTGTGTCCGGGGCCGTACTGCCGGGTCGTGTCGTTGCTGGTGAAGACGGGGACGGGCGACTTGGACCAGCTCGCGCTGTCCATGAGGTCACTGTCGTCGGGGGCGCTCAGCAGGCCCATGCAGTAGTTGGCGTCGGTGGCGCTGGCCGAGTACGTCATGAACACCCGGCCGTGACGCTGAATCACGTACGGCCCCTCGTTGACCCGGAAGCCGATGCGCTCCCAGGCGTACTCCGGTGTGGAGAGCCGCACTTGGGGCCCGGTCAGGGTCCAGGGGTCGGCCATCTCGGAGAGCCAGATGGCGGTGTTGTTGTCCATGCCGGGTTCGTGCTGGGCCCAGGCGAGGTAGTAAGTGCCGCGGTGGGTGAAGGTGGTGGCGTCCAGGGAGAAGGTCTCCCAGGCGGTCCTGATCCGCCCCTTCTCGACCCAGGTGCCCCGGAGGGGGTTGGGGTGGGCGTTCTCCAACACCCAGATGCGGATGGCCCACACGTCCTCGGCGGGCGCGGCGGCGAAGTAGATGTACCACTTGCCGGCGACCCGGTGCATCTCCGGCGCCCAGATGTGGGCGCCCATGTCACCGGTGGGGTGCGCCCGCCAGATGACGGACTCGGCGGCGCTTCCGAGCCCGTTCAGCGTGCGGGAGCGGCGCAGGATGATCCGGTCGTACTCGGGGGCGGTGGCGGTGAAGTAGTAGGAGCCGTCGGTGTGCCGGGTGATGTGCGGGTCGGCGCGGTTGCGGACGAGGGGGTTCGCGTAGGGAGCGGCCTTCGGTCTGTCTGCGGGGGCGGCCGCGTGGGCGCCACCGTGGGGGTGGTGGCGGCCAGGGCGCTTGCGGCGAGGGCGCCCTTCAGTAACAGCCTGCGGGCGGGGGGCGGTGACGAGCGGGACAGGTCGGGCAGGTCGTCGGCGGCGCGGCTCATGCGGTCTGCCTCTCACGGTGGGAGGATGCTCGCGATCACGGAATTGTTCGATATCACGAACAAGATCTGACATGGCGAACGTCGACAAAGTAAGGGTGTGTCACGGACAGGTCAACGGATCGCGCGGAACGAAGTCGTCCGCCCCCTCTCACCGGGGCCCGCTCCCCTACGCCGCCCGAGGGGCGAAGTGGCGCATCACGTCGCCTTCGGGCTGGACGATGCCGTATCTGCCCTCGGGGACCTCGTTCCAGGCGCCGGGCAGGTCCCCGAGCGGCTCCGACACGATGAGGCGGGTCTCCTCGGACACCTCACGCAGGAACGCCACGTCCGGATGGAGAGAGCGCAGCGTCTCCACCCGAGTGCTGTAGAAGAGCGAACGGGACGCCTTCCGGGTCGAGTAGCGGAACGCCCAGAGCCGTTGACCGTCGGTCACCGCGACCGTCATCTGCAGCGGGTACTCCACACCGTGCTCCCACCCGACCCGCTCCACCAGGCCCGCCATCCGGGCGACCGCCCCCGGCGGGTCCTGCTCCAGACCGAAGGTGAGCGCCAGGTAGAACATCAGCTCGGAATCCGTCGTCCCCTCGATGGAGAGGAAGAGTTCCGGATCGACCGCCAGGGCGAGGTCGCGCCGGATGCGGTCGAAACCCTCGATAGCGCCGTTGTGCATCCACATCCAGCGGCCGTACCGGAACGGGTGGCAGTTGGTCTCCTGTACCGACGAGCCGGTCGACGCCCGGATGTGGGCGAAGAACAGGGGCGAGCGGACATGGCCGGCGATCTCCCGCAGATTGCGGTTGCTCCAGGCCGGACCGATATCCCGGACGACCGCCGGAGTGTCGGCTTGGGGCCCGTACCAACCCACCCCGAACCCGTCGCCGTTGGTCGTCTCGACGCCCAGTTTGGAGTGCAGGCTCTGGTCGATCAGCGAGTGCTTCGGCCGGTAGAGGATGCTGCCGAGCAGGATGGGGGTGCCCGAGTAGGCGAGCCACCGGCACATCGTCCACCGCCTTCCTGACCGCGGATCGTCTCTCTTCAGGATCCCAGCCCTCCCGCACGGGCGCGCTGCGAGAGCTGCGAGAGCTACGAGGCAGGCGGGCGGACGGCATGCCCCGGCCTCCGGTTCGACTACCGTCGACGGTATGCGCGGTACCCCGTCCCTCACCGACGCCCTCGCGGAGGGCACGGTCGTCCTCGACGGCGGCATGTCCAACCAGCTCGCGGCGGCCGGGCACGACCTGAGCGACGAGCTGTGGTCGGCACGGCTGCTCGCCGAGGCCCCCGAGGCGATCACCGAGGCGCACCTCGCCTACTTCCAGGCGGGCGCGGACGTGGCGATCACCGCCAGTTACCAGGCCACCTTCGAGGGCTTCGCGCGACGCGGCATCGACCACGGCCGGGCCACCGCCCTGCTCGCCCTGAGCGTCGAGGCGGCCCGCACGGCGGCCCGGCGAGCCAGGGCGTCCCGTCCCCTGTGGGTGGCGGCGTCCGTCGGCCCGTACGGCGCGATGCTCGCCGACGGCTCCGAGTACCGGGGCCGGTACGGCCTGACCGTGGCCGAGCTGGAGCGCTTCCACCGCCCCCGCATGGAGGCCCTGGCCGCCGCGGAGCCCGACGTCCTCGCCCTGGAGACGATCCCGGACACCGACGAGGCCGAGGCCCTGCTGCGGATCCTGCCTGGTCTCGGCATCCCGGCCTGGCTGTCCTACTCGGCGACGGGTGACCGCACCCGCGCGGGCCAGCCCTTGTCCGACGCCTTCGCGCTCGCCGCCGACGTGGACGAGGTGATCGCCGTCGGTGTCAATTGCTGCACCCCCGAGGACGCCGACCAGGCGGTCGCCCTCGCGGCCCGTGTCACCGGCAAGCCGGTCGTCGTGTACCCCAACAGCGGGGAGACCTGGGACGCCGGGGCACGCGCCTGGACGGGCCGCGCCACGTTCACTGCCGAGCAGGTCACGGGCTGGCAGGAGTCCGGGGCTCGACTGATCGGTGGATGTTGCCGGGTGGGCCCGAGGACGATCTCGGCGATCGCTGCGACGCTACGGCATCCGGTGTAGCGAACTCGCACCAGACGACCTTCCCGGGGTCCCGCTCCCCCACTCCCCACTTGTCCGCCAACTCCCCCACCAGCAACAGCCCGCGCCCGCCCTCCCCCGGCTCCGACGCCTCCCCGGCCTCCGGTACGGCCGGCACGCCGCCCCCGCTGTCGTGCACCTCGACCCGCACACCACGGTCACCGGCGCCCTCGCCGTACGGCACCATCCGCAGCAGAAAGCCACGGCCCGGCGGCACACCGTGCACCAGCGCGTTGGTGGCGAGTTCGCTGACGCACAGCAGCACATCGTCCTCGCGCCCGCGCATGCCCCACTCCGCAAGCACCCGGCGCGCGAACGCCCGCGCGTCGGGCACGGACCGACGCTCACGCCGAAAGAACCGCTCAAGCGGGAGGGGAGCTTGCGACAAGGGTGAAGTTTCCTGATTCACAGGACGAGAGTCACGCTACGTGCCCATCCTGAAACAGTCCGCGCACCCGTACGTCCTGCATGTACGCCTGCGCGACAGTGAACGTACGCGCGCGGGTGGGGAGTTCGACCCTATGAGCACCACGGCAAGACCACGGTCCCGGTCACGCAGGAACGCGTCCGCGATGAAGATGGTGGGCGCCCTGCTCGCCACCTTCCGCGAGGCGGCGGGCCACACACAGCGCTCCCTGGGCGAACACTTCGTCGTGAGCGAGCAGCAGATCGCGTCGATCGAACAGGGCAGACGCCCCCTGAAGCCGGACCTCGCAGACCAACTGGACGACCTCCTCGATACCAAGGGCGCGTTGACGGCTGCGCTGGCTCACATGCCGGAGGTGGACCTGATTCCACTATGGGCGGAGGAGTATCTGGACAGGGAGCGGGAGGCCATCGCGATCTCTTGGTACGAGGGTTTCGCGGTGCCCGGCCTACTCCAGACTGAGACATACGCACGTGCCGTCTTCCACAGCCGCGTGCCGGTATACGACGAGGACGAGAGCGAGCAACTGGTGATCGCCCGCATCGAACGACAGGAGATCCTTCATCGCAGGTTGCCACCCACCACAAGCTTTGTCATCTGGGAAGCGGCGCTGCGCGACCAGTTGGGCGGGACAGCCGTACAGGTAGAGCAGTTGAGGAAGCTGCGTGAGTACGCCGATGTTCCAGCGGTCACCCTGCAGATCCTGCCACTTGGCCGCACTTCACATGCCGGGCTCGACGGTCCGTTCATTCTCCTGGAGACCCCCGAACACCAGCGGTTGGCCTACATGGAGACCCAGCGTGGCAGCCAACTGATTGCTGACCCCGAGGGGGTAGGGATCCTGACGCAGAAGTATGCGATGCTGCGGACGCAGGCCCTCAACACGGAGGACACGAGAGCCATGTTGGACCGTCTCCTGGGAGAGCAATGAGCGGCACCGCACTTGAGTGGTTCAAGTCCAGTTACAGCGGCAGCGAGGGCGGCGCCTGTCTGGAAGTCGCCTTCCACTGGCGCAAGTCAAGCTTCAGCGGCAGCGATGGCGGCAACTGCCTCGAAGTAGCCGCCCACCCCACCGCCATCCACATCCGCGACTCCAAGACCCCGGACGCCCCCCACCTCACCGTCACCCCTGGAGCCTGGACGGCGTTCCTGCCCTGACCGGTAATGAAAGCTGGCGCAGCGTAACTGTCAACTGCCCGACGAGCGGGTGAGCGCGCTCGAGGACGGACGCAGCACAGGCGTAAGCAACTGGTACGCGAGGTGTCCGGCAAGCTGGCGCACCTGCAACATGTCACCCTCAGCCCGAGCCGAATAGGCGACATCGCCCGCGCCGTCCTCGTCCTCAACGGCCAGTGGAAATGATCTCCGTTGAGAGAACCTCACTGGCCGGCCCGTTCTCCCCAGGGCTCGGCGCACGAGCCGGCTAACGCGCCACGCGGTAGCGGAGGTAGACGACTCTCGAGCTGAAGGCGCGGGTCTCGACCAGTTCGAGATCCACCCGGCGCTCGTGCTGGGGGAAGAACGGAATGCCGCCGCCGACCAGCACCGGGTAGACCCTGGCCCGGTACTCGTCGATCAGGCCCGACGCGGCCGCCTCGGCGGCGAGAGTCGCACCGCCGATCGCGATGTCGCCGTCCCCCGGCTCGGCTCGCAATCGCTCGATCTCCTCCGCCAGGCCGCCGGAGGCCAGGCGGGCATTGCCCTGCACCGCCGACAGCGTGGTGGAGAACACCACCTTGGGGAGCGCCTTCCAGACCGCGGCAAACTCGAGCGTTGAGAAGTCGAGCGATGGAATCTGGTCGACGGTCTCCCAGTACAGCATCGTCTCGTACAGCCGTCGTCCCAACAGGTGGACACCGGCCTTGCGCACCTCGTCGGTAGCGAAGCGAAAGACCTCCTCGTCGGGCGGCGTCCAGTCGAAGCCGCCGTCCGGCCCGACGACGTAGCCGTCCAGTGAGACGCCCATCGAATACGTCACGCTGCGCATCAGAAGTCCTCCTCGGTAACGGGTTCGACAGTACGACCGCCGGACGCCGCAGAACTCATCGCGACGCGCGGGATCCACTGGGTCGAGTCACCTCACGAGATCATTTCGTTGAGAAAACCTCAGTCAGCAGGCGAATGACACTTGAGTGCTCAGGTGAGCAGCGCAGGGACAGGAAGGGCTGAAGTGCTCACGCTTCTGGGTAGGTGTGTCACTTCTGGGGGCGCAGGCGCTCTTGGTGATCCGAAGAAGTGACCGCCGGGTTCGGGCTGCTCGGTGTTCTGGCGGATGACGGGCGGACGGCCTCCCGGACGGTCGGGGCGGCATAATCCGGGCGTGACTCTCACCGTGCGACAGCTCGCCCTGGCCACTCTGGACCGTCAGCTCCTGCTCGAACGCCGGCGCCTCGATGTGGCGGAGGCGGTCCGCCGGGTCGGCGCTCTGCAGGCGCAGACACCGGCGTCGCCGTACCTGGCGCTGTGGAACCGTGTGCGGGACTTCGCGCCCGAAGATCTCGACGCGGCGTTCGCGGACCGCCGGATCGTCAAGGCGACCCTCATGCGGATCACGTTGCACGCCGTCCACGCCGAGGACTACGCGTACTACCACGCCGCCATGCTGGGCACTCTGCGGGCGTCGCGGCTGCACGACCGCCGCTTCACCTCCACAGGGCTGACCCCCACCGACGCCGACGCGCTGCTGCCGAAGCTTGCCGGGTTCCTGGCGCGGGCCCGCACCGGCGCCGAGGTGGAGGAGGAGGTCACGCGGCGGTTCGGCGAGCACGCGCACCGCGTGTGGTGGGCGCTGCGGACGTACGCGCCGATACATCACGCGCCGACCGGCGGCCCGTGGTCGTTCACCCAGCCGAACGCCTACCTCGCAGCTCCCGGGGCCGCGTCTCGGGACACGGCAGCCGGGGTGCGGCGGCTGTTGCTCGCCCATATACGGGCGTTCGGGCCCGCGTCGGCCCAGGACTTCGCCCGGTTCACCCTGCTGGGGCGCCCAGCGATCACCCGGGCACTGCAGGAGCTCGGCGACCAGGTGGTGCGGGTGGCAGGTCCGGGCCGCGCCGCGCTGTTCGACCTGGCGGACGCCACGGTGCCCGCCGAGGACACCCCGGCGCCGCCGAGGCTGCTGCCGATGTGGGACGGCACGATGCTGGCCCACGCCGTCCCCGGCCGGGTCCTGCCCCAGGAATACCGGCCGTTGGTCGTACGGCGCAACGGCGACATGCTGCCCTGCCTGCTCGTCGACGGGCAGGTCGCCGGAGTGTGGCGCGCGGCTGACGGCGGGCTGGAACTGACCGCCTTCCGCACGCTCACCAAGGCCGAGTGGCACGGTCTGACCGAGGAGGCGGAGAAATTGTCCGCGCTGCTCGCCGACCGTGATCCCGCCGTCTACCGGCGCTACGGACACTGGTGGGACAAGGGGCTTCCCGGTGTCGAGAGCAGGATCGTCAAGGGCTGACCGATCAGAGGAACCCGGTGCGGGGAGCCGTGACCTCGATGGTGTCCTTCACCAGGGCGAGCGCGGCGCCCAGGGGACTCGAGCGTCCCCCGCTCACGATCACGTCGCCGGCATCGGGGCAGCCGAACACCACGGCCTTCTCCGGTCCGACGAGTGCGTGCAGGGGGTCGCCGGGCTCCGTCTCCTCCAGCCGGACACGGACAAGGTGAGGTTCGTCCAGGGAGGCGCTTGCCACGGCCCGCAGGCGGCGCGCCCAGGAGACCGCGTCCAGCGCCGCCCGGGAAGTTCCCTCGTCCACCGGCTCCGCCCGCACCTGTACGGACGCCGGGTCCCATCCCCAGGCCAGCGCTGCCAGCAGCCGCACCTTCGTGGCGGCATCCGCGCCGGACAGGTCGGACGACGGATCCGCCTCCGCGGTGCCACGACGCTGAGCCTCCCGGATCGCCTCACCCAACGAGTCGCCCTCGGCGAGGCGATCGAGGACGAACGTGGCGGTGCCGTTCGGGCAGGCCCGAATCGTCGTGCAGCCCAACCCGCGCAACGAGGTCCTGGCCAGGTCCCCCGCAGGCAGAGCGGCTCCCGTCGCCCCGGAGATCCTGATCATGCTGCCGGCCGCGCGGGCCGCTTCGTCGAGGTCCCGCCAGTGGCTGAGCAGGTGGCTCTTGGTGGCCGTGACCACATGGACCCCTCTGCGCAGGGCGATGAGAGCCTCCTCCGCGGCGTGCAGCCGGAGTTCGGGCGAGGACGGGATCGCTTGGACGAACACGCGGGCAGCGGTCCGGTCGAGCGTCTCCTCCAGCGAGACCGGCGGAGTCCACACCGAGCGGGGCGGCACCGGCTCGCCCTCGCGGAGCCGGCACTGCGCGGAACTCGCCCGTACGGCACCCACGCTCACCCGTACGCCGTGCCGGCGAGCAAGCTCGTCCCCCTGCCGCGCCAGGTACTCGACGAAGGCCCGGCCGACCGGACCGTATCCGGAGAGCACCACATCGGCCCGGCTCACTTCACCCATGCTTCCCTGCTCCTCTTCGACACCCCGTGCGGGAGACCAAGCCTCGCATTCCCCCGTGAGGTCACCGGGGAAGAACCGACCTCGCCGGGCGGCTTGGACCAACTCGGCAGCCATACCGGAGGTGGATGACCTCGGTTTGCTGGAATCCCGCCCCCTCAGCGCCCCCTCAGCGCCGCCTGAGCGCACCGTTGCGGCGCAACCGTCTGATGACGGAGCGGAGTTCCGAGGAAGTGGTGGGCGGGGGGTCTTCGGCGGCGTCAGCGGTGTCGGTGGTCCACAGGGCGAGTTCGCGGTCTCGTGGGCCGTATGCGGTGTGCGGCGTGCCGTTGCCGAACCTCCGCACCGGGTGCCCGGCATCCCAACGTTCCCACCCCGGCTCCCCGTCGGAGACGAACCGCACCCATGCGCCGTGCATCGCGTCGGACAGGGCCTGGGGTGCGCCCTCGCCCGCGAGTTTGCGTGCGTCGGGCTCGTCGCCGCTGTCGAAGACGAAGCCGAGTTCCAGGGCGTGGCAGGCGTCCATGCCGGGGCGGTGGGAGGGCCAGGCGAACTCGTAGACGTAGGAGGGGGCTTCGCGGCCGTCGGCGAGCCGGTGGAGCGGGATGCGCAGGAGGTGGTCGGTGACGAGTTGGCCGACGATCTCGGCGGTGCCGGCGTCCGGGCGCAGGGCGCGGTAGCCGCGCGGGACCTCGCTGCCGCAGTGGCAGCGGGCCATCGCACCGGCCAGGGCGACCGGGCCGAGCCGGTCCACTCGCTCCACGAGCCCGCCCGGTACCAGCCACAGCCGGTACTCGTCGCCGGTCCAGCCGGTGAGCAGGTCGACGCCGGGGGCGGCGCCGCCCTCGGTGAGTGCCTCCAGGGGGCCGCGCGGGACGAGGTCGCCGTCGGTGACGATGCCGAAGGCGGGTCCGCCGAGCACCGGGCTGCTGAGGCGTCCCACCTCGGCCTGGGTGCGCAGCAGCAGGTCGCGGTCGACGGCGGTGAAGGCTTCGGCCGTGGCGGGGACCTTCAGGCGGCCGGCCATGCGGCGCACCACCCGCCGTACCCTGTCGCGGTCGGACGCCTCGGGGGGCCCGCTCTGCAGGATCGCCCGCCGCACCAGGCCCTGGGCCTGCGGGGCGGCTATGAGCGCGCCGGCGCTGATCGCCCCGGCGGACTGGCCGCCGAGGGTGATGCGGCCGGGGTCGCCGCCGAAGGCCGCGATCGACGCGTGGACCCAGCGCAGGGCGGCAAGCTGGTCGCGCAGGCCCAGGTTGGCGGGGGCGTCCGGGAACAGGCCGTAGCCCTCGACGCCGAGCCGGTGGTTGACCGACACGAACACCACGCCGTCGCGGGCGAAGGTCTGCCCGTCGTACACCGGTACCGCCGAGGAACCCCTGGTCAGGGCCCCGCCGTGGAGCCACACCAGCACCGGCAGCCGGACCGGCGGAGCCGGGTCGGGAGTCCACACGTTCAGGTTGAGGCAGTCGTCGCCGGCCACGGACGGGTCGGACAGGTACTGGGCGAAGGCATCGGAATACGGTGGTTTCGGGGCCGTCGGGCCGAAGGCCCCGGCGTCGCGCACTCCGTCCCAGGGCTCCGGCGGGACCGGCGGCCGGAACCGGTGCGGGCCGAAGGGAGGTGCCGCGTACGGAATGCCCCGGAACACGGCGGTCCCGCGCTCCCACCGGCCGCGTACTACCCCGTACGGCGTCCTGACCACGGGGTTCGCCTGGCCTGCCGCCATCTGCGCACCAGCCCTTCGCCACGAGCCACGTCCACGCACCGGCACGGTCCGCCGGTTTCCCGAAGAGCACCACGTCGCTCCTCGGTATTCCTGCGCACGGTGACTCCTCCCCGGCGTGAACGCCGGAGCATCCTCGCAAGAGACAGGTGAAGGTTCTTCCCGCCGGGATGCCCCAGACCTACAGTAGGAAGCGCTTTCTATACGGTGGCCCTCGGCTGGGCCGGAGAGGTGAGGTCCCGATGGTCCGTGCGGGAGGTGCGGGAGGTGCGGGACGGACGAGCGTGGCGGCCGGGCCGACGCTGGCGGTCGTGGCCCGCGAGGCGGGGGTGTCGGTACCGACCGCGTCCAAAGTGGTCAACGGGCGTGAGGACGTCGCCCCGGACACCCGTCGCCGCGTCACGGAGGCCCTGGACCGGCTCGGCTATGTGCGACGGCCCAGGTTCGACGGGGCCAGGGCGCCTCGCATGGTGGACCTCGTGATGGCCTCGCTGGAGAGTTCGGGGTCCGGCGCGGTCCTCCACGGCGCGGAGGAGGCGGCGCACGACGCGGGCCTGGAGATCGTGGTGTCGGCGGCGCTGACCCGCAGCCGGTCCGGGCGCCCCGAGCGGGGCTGGCTGGACAAGCTGGTGACCCGCGGGTCGTCGGGGGTCCTGTTCAATCTGGCCGAGCTGGGCGCGCCCCAGTACGCCTGGCTGGATCAGCACCGCATCCCGTTCGTGATGATCGACCCGGTACTCGAACCCCCGCCGGGCGTCGTGTCGGTGGGCGCGGCGAACTGGCAGGGCGGGGTGACGGCGACCGAGCACCTGCTGTCCCTCGGCCATGAGCGGATCGCCGTCGTCGCGGGCCACCGGCACACCCTGTCCAGCGGTGCCCGCGTCGCCGGCTACCGCTCGGCCCTCGCCACGGCGGGCGTCCGGCACCGCGCGGAGCACGTGTGCCACGCCGGGTTCGACGAGGCCACCGCCCGCCGCCGTACGCACGAACTCCTCGATCTGCCCGAGCCTCCCACGGCCGTCTTCGTCTGCTCCGACCGGATGGCGCTCGGGGTGTACGAGGCCCTGGCCGAGCGGGGCCTGCGCGTGCCGGACGACATGAGCGTGATCGGCTTCGACGACCTCCCCGAGGCCCGCTGGCTCACCCCACCGCTGACGACGGTCCGCCAGCCCTTGTCCGAGATGGCGGCGACGGCCCTGCTCCTCCTGCTCCGCATCATGGACGGCCACCGCCCGGAGAGCACCCGCACCGAGCTGTCCACCCGCCTGGTCGAACGCGCGAGCACGGCACAGCCCCGCGACCCGTAGGCAATGGTCTCGGACGAGATGGCAGGCCGTCACTCACTCCATAGCACACCGGAACACGACCATGGGGCGCATCGCGGCACACTCAACCACCTTTCCGGCAAATCCTGTTATGTCGATCCACATGCCCTTATGTTGCTTGCGTGATGAACGACGCGGCGAGCTCCACGCCAAGTGCGTCGCCGGATACGAGCCCCCGGAGTGACGCCGATCCACCACGTCTCGCGTGGCTGAGGCGCGCGGCCCTGCGGGTTCGCGACGCTTCCGCAGGCGCCCGGGTGCTCACCTTGCTGCTCCTGACCGATCTCATGACCGTTCTGGGAGCGAGTGCCGTCTGGCTGGCGCTCGGTGGAGAACCTGCAGTGGTCGGTGTGGCGGCCGGGGCTCTGCTGGCTTTCGCCGCCGCCATGCTGCCACTCATCGGACGTCCGGGGCCGGACGGGACACCGCCGTTGTGGCCGCCCTTCGTCCTCGCGGTGATTCCGCTGGCCGTACTGGCCGTGGGGCTGCCGGCCTGGGGCACGTGGGCGCTGCTCGAGAACCGTCCCGTGGACGTCACGCATCGTGTCAGGCTCGACTCCGCACCTCCCCTGGTGCACGGCGACACCGTCATCGCCTCCGTGCACACCGACGCCCCGAAGCCTCGACTCATCATCACCTTCGACGTGGCCGCGCACGATCCTGCCGCTCCGGTGTGCACGCCCGGCAGCGAGCTGACCGTGACCTTCGCAGCGGGCGCCGGGAAGAACCAGGTCCGGACCGGAGCCCCCGGCACGGAGTTCACCTTCGCCCTGGGCCGAGGAATGACGGATATCAAGCTGTCCGTCCTGCTCCATGCGGAGCAGGACTGCAAACTGAACCTGTCCGTCACCTCGGCTCAACTGGATGTTTAGGAAAGCCACCCCAGTGACAGCCATGACACGCCCTCCGCATCGCCCGCACTCCCTCCGCTCCTTCGGCCACCGGTGCGTGAGGGTCACGGCAGCCGCCCTGCTGTTCACCGTCGCGGCCTGCGGGTGGACGGCGGACGGGTCGGACGAGGGCTCCTCCCTCACCGGCACCATCTACATCGGCGGCAAGAGCGACCAGCCGGGATTCAACCTCCACAGTGGACACACCGACCGAGGCTTCGAGGTCGACCTGGCCGCCTACCTCGGGAAGCAGATCGGTTTCACACCGAGGTTCCACGACGTGGTGTCCGCCAAGCGGGAGCAGGAACTCGTCGACAAGTCGTCGGCGCTGGTCATCGGCACCTACTCGATCACCCCGAAGCGGGACGAGCAAGTGGACTTCGTAGGGCCCTACTTCGCCACCAAACAGGGCTTCCTGGTCCGCGAGGACTACCAGGACATCAAGGCCGAGCAGGACGTGGCGAACAAGGTGATCTGCACGGTCGAGGGCTCGACGTCGGCCATCGCGGCGCTGCCCGGTGGCACCACACCGCACAGAGAGAGCGACTACTCGACCTGCGTGCGCAAGGTCCAGCAGGGCGATGTCGACGCGGTGTTCACCGATGAGGCACTGCTCTACGGGTTCGTGGAGCAGCAGAAGAACAGCAAGGTGCCGGTCAAGGTCGTTCCCGACGTCTCGTTCGGGAACATCAACAGGTACGGCATCGCGCTGCAGGAGGACCGTCCGGGAGACTGCCACAAGCTGCGGGACGCCCTGCGCGACTACCTCACCGAGGAGTGGGCCAGCGATGTCAAGGCCCAACTGCCCGCGCTGATCGCCGCCTATCCCGGTGACTGGGAGAACCGCTTCCGCCCCGACCCTCAGGACGTGAACACGTACTCCTCTTGCAAGCAGTGATCACCGGGCAGCCCAGGTGATGCCGCCGAGCAGGCGGGTGCGGAAGTCGCACCCCTCGCCGTTGGACTCCCGGACGGGCTCATCGACCGCTGGGGCCGGGTCACCCCTGGAGGAATTCGAGGTGAAAGTACGCAGCGGCCTGCCACCGATCGTGACAGCCCGGACGGCGCGCGGGATCGCGGGGCGTCCGGGGCTGTCCGATTCCTTCAAGACCGGGGGCCGGAACGTACCTACGGTGGCCCCATGAGTGCACGATTTGATGCCATCGGGTTGGTCGTCTCCGACATGGGCGCCTCGGTCGCCTTCTATCGGCGGCTCGGGTTCGCGTTTCCCGAGGGGGCCGAGAAGCAGGGGCACGTCGAGGCGGAACTGCCGGGCGGTCTGCGGTTGTTGATGGACACCGAGGAAGTTGTCCGGTCGTTCCACGCGGAGTGGGAGCCGCCTTCGGGCGGGGGGCGGACCTCGCTCGCCCTGCGGTGCGACAGTCCCGCCGAAGTGGACTCCATTCACGAGGAGTTGGTGGCGAGCGGCTGCCGGAGCGAGCTCAAGCCGTGGGACGCGGTGTGGGGGCAGCGGTACGCCACCGTACTCGATCCGGACGGCAACGGGGTCGATCTGTTCGCGCCGCTGGACGGATGATCCCGGGGTGGACACCGGGGCCGCAGCCGGCCGACCCCTGGCCCCACCCACTGCCGCCGCCATCTCGTCCCGGCAGCACCCGCAGGCCGTAGCGCGTTCACGAAGACGTCGGAAGTGCGGTACGGACACGCGGGTTTCACCTCGCATCCACCTCATGATTGACGCACCATCATATCCCCCCCACCTTGATCACCATAAAATGATCAAGGAAACGGCAAGGCCGTCCGCGCACCCGCTCCACGGATCGGGGCACGGAACGGCATGAATTGTCATGACCATGGGAGGAATCAATGAAGTTCGGACTCGACAAAAGACGCGTGGGTGCCGTCGTCGGTCTTGCGGCAGCGACCGTACTGGCGTCCAGCGCCAACGCCTGGGCCAACTGGCAGAGTTACATCGTGTCCTGGACCGACGGCAACAAGTCCAGCTCCTGGGATGACGAGAGCTACACCGAGGTTCGTTTCAAGAACTGCTTTGCCCAGTACTCGACCAACGACAAGGTCGTCGTCAAGGTGCAGCGCTACATAGCAGGTGTGCCGTACACCAGCTATGGCACGCACACCTTCACCAACTGCTTCACCGGCACCAACAAGGTGAGCGCCGGCGAGTGGACCGGTCTTGCCTCGGGCTCCTACAAGTTCGAGACCACTCAGGTCGCCCAGGGCAACAGCTGCTGCCTCCTCAACGTCGGCGTGGTCTACGTGGACACCACCAAGGCCGACAGCTGAGCGCGACCGTCATCGATCGGGCAGAGCTCCCCCGGGAGCTCTGCCCTCGTCACCCCCCTCACTCCAAGGTCCGCACTTGAGACTCCGCACCTCCCTGCGCAGCAGCAGCGCCCTGTGGGCTCTGCCCTTCGTCATCGCGCTCACCGTCCTGTACTACGTGATCTTCACGCGTGTCGTCATCGGCGACAGCACCTACGGCTATGCGCCGGCACTGGTCAGCAGCGCCCTGCGGCCGATCTACGCATTCACCTACGCGACGGCGGCGTGCCTCGGCGCATGGGAGGCCGGCCGACTGCGGCAGGCGGCTGTATGGGACCTGGCCCCCGCGCGCTCCCGCTTCCGGATCGCCGCGCTGGCACTCGTCCCTGTACTGGGCATCGTGTGGCTGATGCTGCTGCTCCCCGTCACTGTCGCACTCGTACGCAATGCCTCGCTGCCCACCGCGGCGAGCCTGGCCCCCCTCGCCATGGGCCTGTCCGTGAGCGCGGCCTACACGGTGATCGGATTCGCGGTGGGGCAGTTGCTGCGGCCACTGTTCGCCGCGCCGCTGACCGCCCTCGGCGTCTACCTGCTGGTCGGGTTCTCCGCCTCCACCGACAGCTTCTGGGTCCGGCACATCCTCGGCCAGTACCCGGAGATGATGACGTACGGGGAGCAGATCGTGCTCAGCACGCTGATTCCCCATCTCCTGCCCGCCTGCGGTGTGGCGCTGGCGCTGGCGCTGCTCTGGGTCTCGTGGGGGCACTGGACACTGCGATCACTCGTGGCCTGTGTCCTGGTGGCGGCGACCACGGGCAGTGCCTACAACTGGGTGAAGGACTGGAACTACAACCCGCCCATCTCCGCCGGCAACGTGACCTGGAGCTGCCAGGGCGAGTCGCCGAAGGTGTGCATGCCCGCCGACACCGCGAGCAGACTGCCGGCGGTCAGACGTGACGTGACGGCCGCTCTCACAGCCCTGGAGTCGGCAGACATCATCGCCGCGCCCCGCACCGTCGTCGACAGCATCGCCGACGGCCGTTACGGCCGCCGTTCCACCGACAGCACCTGGCGGATCCCCCTGACGGAGGGTGCGGACCACGGAAGGATCACCTACCTCATCACGCGCGCCGCCGTCCGCTATCCCTGCGCGGAACCCGACACCACGATCGCCAGGCAGGTCTACTACTGGGCCGCGACGAAGACCGGCACGGAGGACGCCTACATACAACGCCTGGAAACCGAGGGTGACTTCACCAGCGACAAGAAAAAGCAGTTGCAGAGCCAGGTCGGCGAGGTCCTCGCCCTGGGCAGGACCGTCCAGAACGACTGGTACGAACAAAACCTCGCGGCGGCCTGCGCGGGGCAGGCATGATCTGGTGGTTCAAGGCGAGGCAGGCCCACGTCTGTCTGCCCCTCGCCGTGCTCGCGCTGCTCGTCCTGGTCATGACTGTTCAGGACCTGCACATCGTCCTGCCCAGCTTCAGTCTGACCGGTGAGAACAAGCTGCCCCTCATGCTGTTCGTGCCGATACCGCTGCTGGCTGGTCTGATGATGTGTCTGGAGTCCAGGCTCCTGGCCGCCGAGCTGACCGGAGCGCGCAGGATCGCTGTCCTCGACCTCACCCTCAGCGTCGGCACCGTGGCCGTGGCACAGGTCGCCGGAGCGGCCGTCGGCCACTGGTACGACACAGTGCATCCCGAACAGCTCGGCCGCAACACGGCCTTCCTCGTCGGCCTGATGCTGTGCGGCCGGGCCCTGTGGGGCCAGCCTGCAGCCATGCTCCCCGTCCTGTGGGCCGCGGCCGTCACCATGGTCGGTTTCCGGAGTCCCCAGGACCCGTACCCCTGGACCGTCATCCCCGAAGCCTCCGGCACCTGGTACGCCACGACCGGTGCCGCTCTGCTGTTCCTCGTCGGCCTTGCCGCCCAGTTCTTCACCGCACGGAGAGTGTCATGACCCTGGAGCTGGTCTCCTGCACCTACGGCTACGGCCGCCGCAGGCCCCCCATCCTGAAAGACTTCAGCTACCGCCTGCCGGACGGCCTGACCGTCCTACTCGGCCCCAACGGAGCAGGCAAATCGACGCTGCTGAAGCTGGCAGCGTCGGTGACACGGCCCCGCAGGGGCACGGTGACCTTCGACGGACTGGACGCGGGCAGCACGCAGTACCGGCAGGCCGTGGCCTGGATGCCGCAGAACATCACCCCCATGCGCTCGCTCACCGCCCGCGAGTACGTCGCCTACGTCGGCTGGCTCAAGGGCATGAACCGGCGCGATGCCTGGGAGCAAGCGCCGCAGGCCCTCGCCAGGGTCGAACTGTCCGGTCAGGCCGATACGAGGACGAGCCGGCTCTCCGGGGGACAGCTGCGCCGGGTCGGCGTCGCCTGCGCCCTCGTCCACGGAGCCCGCGTCCTGCTCCTGGACGAGCCGACCGCGGGCATGGACCCGCGCCAACGCCGCGTCTTCCGGGACATCCTCGCCGAACTCACGCCGACGGTCAGGGTGCTGATGTCCACTCACGACGTCGCCGACCTCGCCGAGGAGGCGGACCAGGTCACCGTGCTGTACGGGGGCCGCATCGTGCACACCGGCGAGACCCGGGACTTCCTGGCCCACACCCCGCCCGACGCCGTTCCCGGCCGCGCTGCCGAGGCCGCCTACACCGCGATCCTGGAAGGCGACCTGGTACCCCGATTCGATGGATGAGCATGCGATGTCAAGGCCGTCCTGTGCGGCCTCTTCGTGTGTGCGGCGGCAATCAGTGCCTGCCCTAACTGCTAGCGGCGAGTAGTTCGCCCAGCGGCAGGCCCGTCAAGTCCCGTACCTCTCGGGTCAGATGGGCCTGGTCCGCGTAGCCGGTGCGGGTGGCCGTCTCCGCGTACGGGGTGCCCTTGCGGGCGAGGGCTCGGTGGAGGCGGAGGATGCGGGCCAGGGTCTTGGGGCCGTAGCCGAAGGCCGTCAAGGAGCGGCGGTGCAACTGGCGTGCGCTCAGGCCGAGTTCGTCGGCGGTCCCGGCGACCGGGCGGCCCGCGTCCAGGGCGGCCACGACACGTCGCAGTACCGGGTCGGGTGGGGTGGCGGCCTCGGCGGCCCGGCGCAGGGCCAGGTCCTCCAGGCCGCGTGCCGGGTCGGCCGCCGCGTTCACCCGGGCGGTCGCCCGGCGTACCTCCGCCGCCGGCCAGAGGTCCGTCAGGTCCGGCCGCCGGTCGCGCAGTTCGTGCGCGGGGACGCCCAGCAGGGCGGGGGCGGTCCCGGGGTGGAAGCGGATGCCCGCCCAGGGACTCGACGCGCTGCCCTCGGTGAGGTGGGCGTGGGTGTCGGGGCCCGCGACCAGCAGGCGTCCGTCGTGCCAGAGCAGGTCCATGCAGCCGTCGGGGAGCACCCGGCCCGCTCCGGTACCGGTCGGGGTGTTGGTCCACACGACCGCGTCCGGCAGCCGTGACGCCCGTTCGCTGTACACGTCGCCCAGGCTACGCGGCCCGGGTCCGCCACTCCTGCGGGCTGACGCCGTACGCCCGTTTGAAGGCCGTCGACAGGGCGAAGGCGCTGCCGTAGCCGACGTGGCGGGCGATCGCGCCGAGGGTGTCGTCCGTGTCGCGGAGGCGGTCCGCGGCGAGGGCGAGGCGCCAGCCGGTGAGGTACGTCATCGGGGGTTCGCCCACCCGTTCCGTGAAGCGGCGGGCCAGGGCGGCGCGCGAGACGCCGGCCTTCGCGGCGAGCGCGGCGACCGTCCAGGGGTGGGCGGGGTCGTCCTGGACCAGGCGCAGCACCGGGCCGACGACGGGGTCCCCCAGCGCCTCGTACCAGGCGGGCGGTGCCGCCTCGGGGCGGGCGAACCAGGCCCGCAGCGCGGCGATGACCAGCAGGTCGAGCAGCCGGTCGAGGACGACCTCCTGGCCGG
The DNA here is from genome assembly GCF_042655885.1 of Streptomyces chlorus. Lineage (NCBI taxonomy): Bacteria > Bacillati > Actinomycetota > Actinomycetes > Kitasatosporales > Streptomycetaceae > Streptomyces > Streptomyces chlorus. The sequence goes on along the minus strand of NZ_JBHSOA010000061.1, from coordinate 231,533 downwards.
GTGCGTCCCGCACGATCTCCGCCACGAGGACCGGGGTGAGCGGGCAGTCCCAGTCGTCGGCGGTGAGGAGGAGCAGGGGCGGCAGCGCGTCGAGCAGGCGGCCGCCGATCTCGCCCCGCATCCGGTAGGTGCCGATGAGCATGACCGTGGCACCGTCGGTGCTGTCGCCCCAGGTGCGGACGCCGAGGTCCATGACACCGTTCAGGGGGCGTCCGTCGGGGTAGTGGCACTCCCCGCCCGGCAGGATCAGCGCCTGCGGCGGGGTGCTGGGGTCGTCGGCGCAGGTGTACGGGTCGGGGCCGCGCGCGAGGGCGAGGTCTCCGGGGCGCAGCAGCCGCCGGTCGCCGCTGTCCGGCACCAGCCATGCCTCGCCGCGGACGAGGAGCATCACGGTCAGCGGGGCGCGATCCTCGATCCGGACCGACCAGGGCGGGTCGAAACAGGCCCGGATCATGAACGCACCACGGGCGCGGGGGCCTTCCAGCAGGCCGGTGAGAGCGTCCATGAGGCCAGCGTAGACGCGGGGCGGGCCGTGCCCCGGCCCGCTTACTTCTCGTCGTCCGGTGGTCCCGTCGACTCCGTACGGGAAGTGCGAGTGTGGCGGCCGGGCCGACGCCGGCGGTCGTGGCCCGCGCGACAGGAGTGGCGGTGCCGGCCGCGCCCCACCACGCCACACGCGTCCGCCACTTCCGTGGGCCGACCCCCGCGCGCCCGCTCGACGTCCCGCACCGGTCAGGCGGTTGCTGCGGGGCCGTCCCCGCCCGCCACGCACCCGTTGCCGTCCCGCTGGGGGAGGTGGAGGGTCGCCGTGCCGGTGACGGCCGGGCTCACCGGATCGCCGGGCCGGTGAGCGACCGGCCCGGGAACACGGACGTGCACCGGTGAGTCCAGTCCGGTCACCGCCACCGTCACCAGGGTGTCCGGTCCGTGGAAGGAGACGTCCGCCACCGTGCCGTGGGGAGCCCGGCCGGACGGTGCACCGAGGGTGAGCTGTTCGGGGCGCAGCACGACCGTTCCGGCAGCGCCGTCCACCGGGGTCTCCAACGGGATGCGGCCCAGGGCGGTGTCCGCGGTCGTGCCCCTGCCGGTGCCCGGAAGCATGACGACGCCACCGACGAAAGCAGCCACCCAGGGGTCGTCCGGCCTGCGGTAGACGTCCTGCGGAGTTCCGCACTGGGCCACTCTGCCCGCCCTGACGACCGCCACGAGGTCTGCCGTGGAGAGTGCCTCCTGCTGGTCGTGGGTGATGAGGACGCCCGTCGCCCCGGTGGACCTGAGCGCCGCGCGTACATCAGCCCGTACGCCTGCTCGCAGTCCGCTGTCGAGCGCGTTGAACGGTTCGTCGAGCAGGACGATCGCGGGTTCCGGGGCGAGCGCCCGCGCCAGCGAGACGCGTTGCTGCTGGCCGCCGGACAGTTCGTGGGGCATCCGGTCCCCGTAGCCGTGCAGGCCGACGAGATCGAGCATGTCCCCGGTGCGCCGACGGCGTTCGGCCGGGGAGGAGCCCGCCAGCCCGAACGCGACATTGCGCGCCACGCTCAGGTGCGGGAACAAGGCACCCTCCTGCGGCACGATGCCGATACGCCGTCGTTCCGGGGACAGGTGGGTGCCGGGTCCGGTGACGATCCGCCCGCCGATCTCGACCGTCCCCGCGTCCGCCCGCAGAAAGCCTGCCACGATGCGCAGCATGGTCGTCTTGCCGCAGCCCGAAGGCCCGAGGACGGCGGCCAGCCGCCCTGCGGGGACGGAGAGGTCGATCCCGTTCAGGACGGGGGCGCCGGGTCCGTAGGACTTGGTGAGCCCGGTGATCCGCAGGTCGGTCATGCGCGGTGCCTTCCGAGGAGGTACGAGGGAACGGCGGCGATCAGGATGAGGACGGCCGCGTACGGAGCGGCGGCGGCGTACGAGCCGGTTCCGGTCTCGGTCCACAGACGGGTCGCGAGGGTGTCCATACCGGTGGGCCGAAGCAGCAGGGTCGCCGGGAGTTCCTTCATGCAGACCACGAAGGTCAGGGCGGCGCCCGCGGCGATACCGGGAGCGGCGAGCGGAACCGTGACCTCACGCAGGACGCCCAGAGGCCCTCGTCCGAGAGAACGCGCGACGTCCTCCAGCACGGGCGGTGACTGAAGGACCGCTGCCCGGGTGGCGCCCACGGCGATCGGTAGGAACAGCACCGCGTAGGCGGCGACGAGCAGGGGCAGCTCCTGGTACAGCGGATAGGCGAACCGCACCGCGAGGAAGACCATCGCAAGGCCCACGGTGATCCCGGGCACGGCATGGCCCGCGTACGCGGCCTGCTCCAGCAGATGCGCGGCGCGGCCCCGATGGCGGGCGGCGAGCACGCCGACGGGAAGCGCCAGACACGTGGTGAGCGCGGCGCCGAGGGCCGCCACGAGCAGCGTGATCCCCCCGGTCTCCAGCAGCCCCCGCGGATCCCAGGTACGGGAGTTGCCGACCGCCAGCCAGTACCCGAGGGTCCCGGCCGGGAAGGCGACCCCGGCCGCGGCGACGGCCGAGCACCAGCCGAGTGCGGGCCACTTCAGTCGGCCGAGCGGGGCCGGGGACGCGGGCCTGGCCGTGCCACCGCCGGTCCGGGCATGGCCCGCACGGCCGCGGGTGCGCGCCTCGGCGGCGACCAGCAGCACGGTCATCAGGACGAGCACCACGCTGAGGGCGGCTGCGGGCGTACGGTCGAAACTCGCCTTGTACGACGTGTGGATGGCCCGGGTGAAGGTCTCGTAGCGCATGATCGACACGGCCCCGAAATCGGAGAGGACGTACAGCGCCACGAGCAGCCCGCCACCGGCCGCGGCCGGGCGGAGCTGCGGCAGGGTGACCCGACGGAACGTGCTCCAGGGCCCGTGGCCCAGGGCGCGCGCCGCTTCCTCCTGTGCGGGGTCGATACCGCGCAGCGCGGCAGCCACCGGCAGATACACGTACGGGTAGCTGACCAGGGTGAGCGCGAAGGCGGCCCCGCTGAATCCGGCGAGGTCGGGGCGCGCCGAGATCCAGGCGAAGGCCGCGACATAGCTGGGCACGGCGAGCGGCAGCGTGGCGAGCACCGACCACGCGCGCCGGCCGGGCAGCGCGGTGCGGACGGTCAGCCAGGCGAGGGAGACGCCCAGGACGAGGCAGGCGGCCACCACCACGGCGGCCAGACCGACGCTCCGGGCGAGCAGTTCCAGTGTGCGGTCGGTCGCGACGACGTTCCACGCGTACCCGGGACCTCGCTCCATGGCCCGTACGGCCAGGTAGACCAGCGGGAGCAGGGCCAGGGCCGCGGCTGCCGAAGCCAGGGCCAGCAGGAGGAGCGGCGGTCTGCGCCCGGCACGTCCGGGCCTGGACGGTGCGGGGGCGTCGTCCGGGCCCGGAGCGGAACGGGCGGGTGCCGGCGGGGCCTGGTGGCCTCGGGTACCCGAACTCTTCATACCGATCAGACCATCCCGGCTTCCTGGAGCATCTCCAGCGTCACCTGGAGGGACTCCAGCCGGCTCAGGTCGATCTCCGGCGCGTCGATGGACTCGAGCGGCGGAAGGTCGTCCTGGCTGGTGACTCCGGCGGCCAGCGGGTACTCGTGGGTCTCGTCGGCGAAGTAGGTCTGTGCCTCCTTCGCCAGGAAGAAGTCGACGGCCTTCTGCGCCACGGCGCTCTGGTCGCTGCCCTTGATGACCCCGACGCCCGCGACGTTGACGAGCGCGCCCGGGTCGCCCTTGGTCGGGAAGTGCAGCTTGGCCTTGAGTTTGTCCGCGCCCGCCTCGGCGGCCTTCTCGTACCAGTAGTAGTGGTTGATCAGACCGAGTTCGGCCTTGCCGTCGTCGACGGCGTCGAGGACCGCGCCGTTCTTCTCGTACACCTGAGGGTCGTTGGCCTGGAAGTCCTTCAGCCACTTGCGCGTGGCGTCGTCTCCCTCGAGGACCCGCATGCCGGTCACGAACGCCTGGAACGAGGCGTTGGTGGGCGCGTAGCCGACCTTCCCCTTCCATTCCGGCTTGGTCAGTTCGTGCACGCTGTCCGGTGCCTCGGCGACCTTGTCGCCGTGGTAGGCGATGACACGGACCCGCCCCGACACACCGACCCAGTCGCCGTTCTCCGCGCGGAACGCCTTGTCGACGGCGTCGAGGGACTTCTGCGGCAGCGCCGCGAGACGGCCCTCCTTGCCCAGGGCGCCGAGTGCGCCGGCGTCCTGCGAGAAGAAGAGGTCCGCGTCGGTCCTGTCACCCTCTTCGAGAAGCTGGGCGGCGAGTTCGGCACTGTCCCCGTAACGCACCTCGGCCTTGGCGCCGGTGGCCTTCTCCAGTTTCTCGATGAGCGGCGCGACGAGTTCCTCACTGCGGCCGGAGTAGACGACGAGCGTCCCTCCCTCGTTCTTCCCCCCGGCCTCGGTACCGGAGCCGGTTTCCCTGCCGTCCGAACCGCAGGCGGCCATCAGGGGGACGAGCAGGGCTGAGGCGGCGAGGGCCCCCACCGTGCGGAGGGAGGGATGTCTCATGTCGAAGCCTTTCCAAAGCATGGGTCATGATTATTTAAGGTTAGGCTTGCCTAATGAGGCAACTCTGTCCCGCTCTCCGTAACCGAACTGGGATCTGGTGCGTCCTGGTGGGATTTGTGAGAGCGGAGTCGTCTCCACCGCGCAGGGGTGAGCCGGCGAGCGGTTCCGGGCACGGGCAGCAGCCGCGACGCCGCCGAGCGGGTCAGTGCCCGCGGACAGGTCTCGGGCGCGGGGCGGGGCGGACGTGCGGCCTCACTTCTCCTCGTCCTCGGAGCCCTCACCGGTCCTCGGGTGGTGATGGCTGTTCTTCACGTGGGTGCGCAGGCGGGCCGCGACGTCCTCGGGGGGCAGGAAGCGGGACCAGCGTTCGGGGAACTCGGCGGGCATGTCGGGGTCGGCCTCGTCGTCGTCCACCGGGGCGGTGCGGGCGACGTACTCGGCGACCTGCGCCTGCCGCAGCCGTTCGTTCGCCTCGCGGGCGGTGGCGGTCGCGGCGGCCGGCCAGACCCGGTCGATCGCGGCGTTGACCGCGGCCCCGACGAGCACGGCGAAGGCGGACACGCCGATCCACAGCAGTACGGCGACGGGGGCGGCGAGGGAGCCGTAGATGGTGGGGCCCTCGATGGTGTTGGTCAGGTAGATCCGCAGCAGGAAGCTGCCGAACACCCACATGGCGAGGGCGACCAGCGCGCCGGGCACGTCCTCGATCCACGGGGACCGTACGGGCACGGAGACGTGGTAGAGCGTGGTCAGGAAGGCGACCGACAGCAGGATCACCACGGGCCAGTAGAGGATCTGTACGAGCGTCGTCGACCAGGGGACGACACTGACCACGGCGTCGGGGCCGGCCACCATGAGGGGCAGCGCGACCGAGCCGATCAGCAGGGCCACGATGAACAGCAGGAAGGCCATCAGCCGGGTCTTGACGATGCCGCGCACACCGTCGAGGCCGTACATGACGGTGATGGTGTCGATGAAGACGTTCACCGCGCGGGAGCCCGACCAGACGGCGAAGAGGAAGCCGATGGAGATGACGTCGGGCCGGCCGCCCTTCATCACGTCGTCCAGGATCGGCTCGGCGATCTGGCGCACGCCCCGGTCGGACAGCACGGTGCGGGAGGCCTCGAGGAGGTTGGTCCGCAGGCTCTGGGTGGTCTCGGCGCCGGTCCAGGTGTCGACGTAGCCGAGCAGGCCGATCATGCTGAGCAGCAGCGGGGGCACCGACAGCAGGGTGAAGAAGGCGGCCTCAGCGGCCAGGCCCAGGATCCGGTACTCCATGCAGGAATTGACGGTGTCCTTGAGCAGCAGCCAGACGGTCCTGCGTTTGGAGACATTGCGGTACAGGGCTCGGGCCCGGTGAAGTCGGCCGGAGGGCTCGTCGGGGGATTCGCTTGCTGGCTGCACAAACCAAAGGTATCCGTCGTGCCTGGTCGGCCTCACCCGAAGGGTCGCGAGGTGGTCGCGGGGTGATGCGGAGGGCTGCGCCGGGTAGGTTCGTGTTCATGGCAGGTACCACGCACACCGTGACCAACCAGGCGCCGCCGCTGGCGCAGTACGACGTGTTCACCGCCGACCGGGCGCTGACGGAGGCCGTCGAACGGCATCTGGACCCGTCGCTGCTGGCCGAGGGCCTGTCCGATCTGTCGGCGCTCGGACGCGCCTCCGGCTCCGCCCAGGTACAGGAATGGGGGGTGCAGGCCAATGAGAACCCGCCCCGGCTGCGCACCCACGACCGGTACGGGCACCGGATCGACGAGGTCGATTTCCATCCTGCCTGGCACCGGTTGCTCGGCAAGGGCGTCTCGGCGGGTCTGACGGGCGCGTGGGCGCGGCCGGGCGGGCATGTGCGGCGGGCGGCGGGGTTCGTGGTGTGGTCGCAGGTCGAGGCCGGGAACGGCTGCCCGCTGTCGATGACGCACGCGGCCGTGCCCGCCCTGCGCGCGGATCCGGCGCTCGCCGCCGAGTGGGAGCCGCGGCTGACGTCGGCGGTGTACGACCGGGCGCTGCGGCCCGCCCACGAGAAGCCCGGTGTGCTCTTCGGGATGGGCATGACGGAGAAGCAGGGCGGCAGCGACGTACGGGCGAACACGACGTCCGCGCGGCCGCTGGCCGAGGACGGGACGTACGAGCTGACCGGGCACAAGTGGTTCTGCTCGGCGCCGATGTCGGACGCGTTCCTGGTGCTGGCGCAGGCGCCCGGAGGGCTCACCTGTTTCCTGGTGCCGCGCGTGCTCGAGGACGGCTCGCGCAACGTGTTCCTGATCCAGCGGCTCAAGGACAAGCTGGGCAACCGGTCCAACGCGTCCTCGGAGGTCGAGTTCGCGGGGACGTGGGCGCGGCGGGTCGGGGACGAGGGGCGTGGCGTGCGCACCATCATCGGGATGGTGGCGGCGACCCGGCTGGACTGCGTCCTGGGCTCGGCGGGACTGATGCGGCAGGCCGTGGCGCAGGCGGTGCACCACTGCACGTACCGGGAGGCGTTCGGCGGCAAGCTGATCGACAAGCCGCTGATGCGCAACGTACTGGCCGATCTCGCCCTGGAGTCGGAGGCGGCCACCACGCTGGCGCTGCGGCTCGCCGCGGCCTACGACGACGGGAGCGAGCGGGAGCGGGCACTGCTGCGGATCGCGGTGCCGGCCGCCAAGTACTGGGTGACCAAGCGGTGCGCGCCCCTCGCGGTGGAGGCGGCGGAGTGCCTGGGCGGCAACGGGTACGTGGAGGAGTCGGGGATGCCCCGGCTGGTGCGCGAGTCCCCGCTGAACTCGGTGTGGGAGGGCGCGGGCAACGTCCAGGCGCTGGACGTGCTGCGCGCGCTGAGCCGGGATCCGCAGGTGCTGGACGCCTACCTCGGCGAGGTCGGGCAGGCACGCGGGGCCGATCACCGGCTGGACGCCGCGATCAAGGACCTGCTGACCGAACTGGCCGACCTGGAGGGTGCCGAGGGGCGCGCGCGGCGGCTCGTGGAGCGGCTCGCGCTGGTGCTCCAGGGCTCGCTGCTCGTGCGGTACGCGCCGCCGCAGGTCGCCGACGCGTTCTGCGCGGCACGGCTGGGCGGTGACGGGGGCATGGCCTTCGGGACACTGCCGCACACCCTCGACCTCGCGGCGGTGGTGGAACGGGCCCGGCCGCAGGTGTGAGACGACGAAGGGCTGCCCCGACGGCGGCTCGAGCGGGGCAACCCGGCCAGGACAAGCCGGTTTTGACGTCCCTGGCACGCCCACCCGGGTGTGACGCGGGGGTGGTGCTGCGCCGACACGGCACCACCCCCGCCGCACAGGCCCCTTGGAGCCGTGGACGCCGCTCGGGACGGCGTCGCTCAATTTTCAAGCAGTGCGGGGCGGTTCACCAGAGTTGCAGGGGGTTGCAACTTTCTGCTGTCTGTGTCCGCACTGAACGACCTCGCCGGGGGCGCACGGCACTATGGGACCGACGACCGCCAGAACGGATGAGGACATGTTCGGGGGCCCGGCCCGTGCCGTGACGGTGCGCGCCGAGATATCCAGGGTGCGGCGCTATCTGGGCGGTCTGCTGGAACACCGGCCGTACCGGTTCGCGCAGGGCGCCGAGGTCGACGTCCTGCTCCCGGACGACCCGCGTGACCTGCTGCCGCACTCGACGGCCCCGGCACTGGGCGGCCGCGAGCACCGGCCCACCACCGGCCTCTGAGGTCTGAGCCATCGGCCCTGACGCCCGAGCACAACACAGCACAGCACAGCACAGCAGCGCCCCTCGGGCCGAGTGTTCTGCGGATTTGCAGGGTCTTCGTCCCTCTGGGGGGTCGTCTGCCGTAGCATCGCTCCCCGGGCCACCCTCACCTGCTCCACGGTCGGACGGTCGGATCGCCGGACGCAGTTGGCCCGCCTCGGGAGGACGGTATGAAGCATCGCGGCAGACATCGTCGGCACCAGCGGGGCAAGGTGCTGCGGGCGACGCTGGCCGGGACCGCGCTCGCGCTCACCGCGGCGGCCACCCTGATCAGCACGTCGCAGGCCACCGACGCCGACGACCCCGGGGCGCTGAAGCCGCTCACCGCGCCCGCCGAGACCGCGCCGCTGCGGCTGTCCGAGGACCATGTGCCGCCGGAATGGCTCGACCGGCTCTCCTCCGAGATGGGCCGGCCCGTCGGCGTCCGGGCCGTGCTCGACGACACCGACGGTTCCCTGCGCGACGCGGGGTCCTGTACGGACGACGACAAGCGCGCGCTGCCCGTCGAACCCGCCGCCACGCGCGCGTACTGCTGGGACGGCGCCGACGTCGAGGGCTGGCGTCCCGGCGCCGTCACCACGTCCGGGGACGCGGACGACGACGGCCACTGGGGCCCCAGCCGGGTGGTGCTCTCCGCCTGGAGCCAGGGCGGCACCACGGCGGACGGTATCGCCGCGCAGGACCCTGCCGTGGTGGGTACCGGCGCGGGGCAGGGGCTCGCCCGGGTCGCGTTCATCGACGCCGGTGACCCCGCCGACCTCCGCTACACCTGGGCGCAGCTCGCCGTCCCGGTCGCCGAGGGACAGGACTACCGCGGACTGGTCTCCCCCGTGACGGGCATGGTCTGGTACCAGGACAAGCTGCTGGTCACCGCCGGGCGGGGGGACGGAAGAGCGCTGTACGTGTACGACGTGGACCGCGTCCAGCGGGCCACCGTGGACGGCTCGACGGTCGGGCGGGTGCCCGGTGGCTGGTCGGCGGCCGGGGCTCGGTATGTCCTGCCCGCCGTCGCCGCGTACCGGACGGCCGGCGCGGACGCCCCGCAGCCGGGCGGTATCTCCCTGGACCGCAGCACGGCGCCGGACAGCCTGGTCGCGCACGAGGCGGTCACCGAGGACCACGACGGGCCGACCCGCCTGTGGCGGTACGCGTTCGACGACGACAGGGCCCGCGCGGGGCTGCTGGCCACGGACCCGCTGCTGAAGGTGGACCCTGTCTCGGCGTACGAGACGAAGCTGACCCATGTGCGCAGTGTGCTGTCGTACGGGTCGGGCTGGTACCTGGGCCGGATGACCGGGACGCCGGACGAGCGCGGGACGCTGTGGCGGCAGGACACGGAGGGGGCCCGGCCCACCCGGTGCGGGGCGGACGAGACGCACCGCTGCTGGAGCGGCGCGTCGGCGTCCCTGTCCTACTGGCAGGAGACCGGCGAGGTGTGGTCCCAGTCCGGCCGCATGCTCTTCGCCCTGCCCCTGACCTCCGTCGACGGCTCTCTGGACTAGGGCCTGTCCGGTGGAACACGCCGGAGACGCGGGGTCCGGCACGCCCTCCCCCCAGCTCTTCGAGCAGGGGGTGCCCCCAGCCGTGTTGTCGTCGCTCTCCCCCACTCTCGGCTTTGCTCGAGCGGGAGGGGCCCCCGTCGCTCCGCATCGGCTCCCTCCTTCGACTTGATCCGCCGGACAGACCCCAGGTCCTGCACTCTCCGCGATACACAAACCGGGCATTCGACAGACGTCCGCGCCGGATGGTTCCCTTTCCGGCATGACGACCATCGCCGTGACCACATGGTCCCTGGAGCAGACCGCGCCCACCGATCTCCTGCCGGCCGCCGTGCCACAGGGGGACGTACGGGTCGTCCGCTCCGAGGTGCCGTCCCCGGAGTTCAGCCGCTTCCTGTACGCGTCGGTCGGTGGTGACATCCGCTGGACCGACCGACTGGGCTGGACGTACGCGCAGTGGCTGGAGCACCTCGACCGGCCCGGCGTGGAGACCTGGGTGGCGTACGACCGGGGGACGCCCGCGGGATACGTGGAGCTGGAAGCGCAGGACGACGGGGTCGTGGAGATCGTCTACTTCGGGCTGGTCCCGGCCTTCCGGGGCCGGCGCATCGGCGGGCACCTGCTGTCGTACGGCGTCGCGCGGGCCTGGGATCTGGCGGAGCGGTGGCCGGGCCGGAAGCCGACCAGGCGGGTCTGGCTGCACACGTGCAGCAAGGACGGCGAGCACGCCATGGACAACTACCGTCGCCGGGGCTTCCGGCTGTTCGACACCAAGGTCGAGGAAGAGCCCGAGATCGCCACCCCGGGCCCGTGGCCGGGAGCCCACCCGGCCTGAGCCCCGCGCACGCCCCGCATACGGGCCGCATACGGGCCGCGTACGAGCCGCGTATGAGCCGCGTATGAGCCGCACGACGTCCACCCCTCCTGAGCGGCGCGGACAGAACCGCCCGCGCCGCCTGTGGCCAAGTCCGCCCCTGTCTCTCATAACGAGACGAAGGTGCCCGCATATTGGACGAAGCTGGACTGAGTCCAGATCTCCGTGCCACGCTTCCGTCATGCCTGGAACGGGAATCGCCTTGGTGAGTCGGCGGCACGTCGACCTCGGCCGCATGTCCAGCGCCATCTGTCCGGCGCGCTGAGAGCACGTTCAGCAGCACCCGACAGCTCCTCTCCGGTCCGCCTCCGCTCGGTACCGCCCGGTTCCACTTCGCTTCACGAACTCCCGCGCGATGACCCGCATGGATGCCCATGCACCGTCATGCGCAGGTCAGAGCCGCATCCCCGTCTGTCCCGAAGGACGTATCAACCATGGCCGCCAGCCCGCAGAACCCTGCCGACGCGACCCCCCGCCGCAAGGTGAGCCGTCACCGCGGAGAGGGCCAGTGGGCCGCGGGACACTTCACACCGCTCAACGGCAACGAGCAGTTCAAGAAGGACGACGACGGTCTCAACGTCCGGACACGCGTGGAGACGATCTACTCGAAGCGGGGCTTCGACTCGATCGACCCCAACGATCTGCGCGGCCGCCTGCGTTGGTGGGGCCTGTACACGCAGCGCCGCCCTGGGATCGACGGCGGCCGTACCGGTGTGCTGGAGCCCGAGGAGCTCGAGGACGAGTACTTCATGATGCGGGTCCGCATCACCGGCGGACGGCTCACCACGGAGCAACTGCGCGCGATCGGCGAGATCGCCGAGACCTACGCCCGCGGCACCGCCGACATCACCGACCGGCAGAACATCCAGTACCACTGGATCCGCATCGAGGACGTGCCCGCGATCTGGGAGCGGCTCGAGTCGGTCGGCCTGTCCACCACGGAGGCCTGCGGCGACACCCCGCGCGGCATGCTCGGCTCCCCCGTCGCCGGTGTCGCCGAGGACGAGATCATCGACGGCTCGGCGGCGCTGGACGAGATCGCCCGCCGCTACCTCGGCGACCCGCGCTTCTCCAACCTCCCGCGCAAGTTCAAGACGGCCGTCTCCGGCTCCCCGCTGCTGGACGTCGCCCACGAGATCAACGACGTGTCCTTCGTCGGCGTCGTCCACCCCGAGCACGGTCCCGGCTTCGACCTGTGGGTCGGCGGCGGTCTGTCGACCAACCCCAAGTTCGGGGTGCGGCTGGGAGCCTGGGTGCCCGAGGCGGACGTGCCCGACGTGTGGGAAGGCGTCATCTCCATCTTCCGCGACCACGGCTACCGGCGGCTGCGCAACAGGGCGCGGCTGAAGTTCCTGGTCGCCGACTGGGGGCCGGAGAAGTTCCGCCAGGTCCTGGAGGACGACTACCTGGGCCGCAAGCTGATCGACGGTCCGGCGCCCGAGATGCCCGCGCAGCAGTGGCGCGACCACATCGGGGTGCACCGCCAGAAGGACGGCCGGTTCTACGTCGGCTTCGCGCCGCGGGTGGGCCGGATGGACGGCTCGCTGCTCACCAAGGTCGCCGCGCTGGCCGAGGACCACGGCTCGGGGCGGGTCTCCACCACGGCCGAGCAGAAGATGATCGTCCTGGATGTGCCGCAGGACCGGGTGGACTCACTCGTCGACGCCCTGGAGGCGCTGGACCTGCGGGTCGAGCCGTCGCCCTTCCGGCGCGGCACGATGGCCTGCACGGGCATCGAGTTCTGCAAGCTCGCCATCGTGGAGACCAAGGAGCGCGGCAGCGACCTCATCGACGAGCTGGAGCGCCGGCTGCCCGACTTCGGCGAGCCGCTCACCATCAATCTCAACGGCTGCCCGAACGCCTGCGCCCGTATCCAGACCGCGGACATCGGTCTCAAGGGGCAGCTGGTCACCGACGCCGAGGGCCGGCAGGTCAGCGGCTACCAGGTGCACCTGGGCGGCGCGCTCGGCCTGGACCCGGCCTTCGGCCGCAAGGTGCGTGGCCTGAAGGTCACCTCGGACGAACTGCCGGACTACATCGAGCGGGTCCTGAAGCGCTTCGAGGCGGAGCGCGAGGACGGCGAGCGGTTCGCCACCTGGGCGGCCCGCGCGGACGCGGAGGCCCTGTCGTGACGGCGGCGAAGACGGACCGGGAAGCCCTGTCGTGAGCGAGCGGGCCGCGCCGTTCTACTGCCCGTACTGCGGCGACGAGGACCTGCGTCCCAGCGAAGAAGGGCACGGTGCCTGGGAATGCGGGGCGTGCAACCGGGCCTTCCGGCTGAAGTTCCTCGGGCTGCTCGCCCAGGGGCTCGACCGGCCGGACACCGGACCTGAAACGGGAGAGGACCGAATATGACGGCGGTTCAGGAAGAGCGCACCACCGATGAGTTGAAGGCGCTGGCCGAGCGGGCGGGCCGCGACCTGGAGGACGCCTCCGCCCTGGAGATCCTCCAGTGGGCCGCCGAAACCTTCGGCCGACGGTTCTGCGTGACCTCGTCGATGGAGGACGCGGTGGTCGCCCACCTCGCCTCCCGCGCCCTGCCCGGCGTGGACGTGGTGTTCCTCGACACCGGCTACCACTTCGAGGAGACCATCGGCACCCGGGACGCCGTGGAGGCCGTGATGGACGTCAACCTCATCACGCTCACCCCGCGCCGGACCGTCGCCGAGCAGGACGCCGAGTACGGGCCGAAACTGCACGACCGTGACCCCGACCTGTGCTGCGAGCTGCGCAAGGTGCGGCCGCTGGAGGAGGGCCTGCGGGGGTACGTGGCCTGGGCGACCGGGCTGCGCCGCGACGAGTCCCCGACCCGGGCGAACACCCCGGTCGTCGGCTGGGACGAGAAGCGACGGAAGGTGAAGGTCTCCCCCATCGCCCGCTGGACCCAGGACGACGTGGACGCCTACGTCGCCGAACACGGCGTGCTCACCAACCCGCTGCTGACGGACGGTTACGCCTCGGTGGGCTGCGCCCCCTGCACCCGCCGCGTGCTGGAGGGCGAGGACGCCCGCGCCGGACGCTGGGCGGGCCGCGGCAAGACCGAGTGCGGACTGCACGGCTGACATGACCGAGCCCCCCACGCCCACCCGGCCCCTCACCCGGCCCCCCGCGCCCTCGGCGCCCCCCACGCCCTCTACGAACCAGGAGACCGACGTGACGACCGGAGCCACCGTCTGGCTCACGGGTCTGCCGAGCGCCGGCAAGACCACCATCGCCCACGAACTGGCCGGCCGGCTGCGCGAGCGGGGCCGCCGGGTCGAGCTGCTCGACGGCGACGAGATCCGCGAGTTCCTCTCCGCGGGTCTCGGCTTCAGCCGCGAGGACCGGCACACCAATGTGCAGCGCATCGGATTCATCGCCGAACTGCTCGCCCGCAACGGCGTCACCGCGCTCGTCCCGGTCATCGCGCCGTACGCGGACAGCCGGGACGCGGTCCGTGAGCGGCACGAGACGAACGGCACGTCGTACGTCGAGGTGCATGTGGCGACCCCGGTCGAGGTGTGCTCCGTACGCGACGTGAAGGGGCTGTACGCCAAGCAGGCCGCGGGTGAACTCACCGGGCTGACCGGTGTGGACGACCCGTACGAGGCTCCCGTCTCTCCCGATCTGCGCATCGAGGCGCAGCACCGGACCGTCCAGGAATCCGCCGCGGCGGTGCACGCCCTGCTGAGCGAAAGGGGACTGGCATGACAACCGTGGCCACGGTCGCGACCGGCGACGAGGGCACCGGCGGTGCGGCCGGCCCGTACGCCCTCTCCCACCTCGACGCCCTCGAGTCGGAGGCGGTGCACATCTTCCGCGAGGTCGCGGGCGAGTTCGAGAACCCGGTGATCCTGTTCTCCGGCGGCAAGGACTCCATCCTGATGCTGCACCTGGCCCTGAAGGCCTTCGCCCCGGCGCCGGTCCCGTTCTCGCTGCTGCACGTCGACACCGGGCACAACTTCCCCGAGGTCCTCGACTACCGCGACCGCGCGGTCGCCCGGCACGGGCTGCGGCTGCACGTCGCCTCGGTGCAGGACTACATCGACCGCGGTGTGCTGCGCGAGCGCCCCGACGGCACCCGCAACCCGCTGCAGACGGTGCCGCTCACCGAGAAGATCGCCGCCGAGAAGTTCGACGCCGTGTTCGGCGGCGGCCGGCGGGACGAGGAGAAGGCCCGCGCCAAGGAGCGGGTGTTCTCGCTGCGCGACGAGTTCTCCCAGTGGAACCCCCGCCGCCAGCGGCCCGAGCTGTGGAACCTCTACAACGGCAGGCACGCGCCCGGTGAGCACGTCCGGGTCTTCCCGCTGTCCAACTGGACCGAGCTGGACGTGTGGCAGTACATCGCCCGCGAGAACATCGAACTGCCGGAGATCTACTACGCCCACCACCGCGAGGTGTTCCAGCGGGGCGGCATGTGGCTGACCGCCGGCGAGTGGGGCGGCCCGAAGGACGGCGAGAGCGTCGAGAAGCGGCTCGTCCGCTACCGGACGGTGGGCGACATGTCCTGCACCGGCGCGGTCGACTCCGAGGCCGACACCATCGAGAAGGTCATCACCGAGATCGCCGCCTCGCGCCTCACCGAGCGCGGGGCCACCCGCGCCGACGACAAGCTCTCCGAGGCCGCGATGGAAGACCGCAAGCGCGAGGGGTACTTCTAACCATGAGCACGATCACGAGCGAGGCGCTCTCGGAGACCACCCTGCTGCGGTTCGCCACCGCCGGTTCCGTCGACGACGGCAAGTCCACCCTGGTGGGCCGGCTGCTGCACGACTCCAAGTCGGTCCTCACCGACCAGCTGGAGGCCGTGGAGCGGGCGTCGCTCAGCCGGGGCCAGGAGGCTCCCGACCTCGCCCTGCTCACCGACGGGCTGCGGGCCGAGCGGGAACAGGGCATCACCATCGACGTGGCGTACCGCTACTTCGCCACGCCGCGGCGCCGGTTCATCCTCGCCGACACGCCGGGCCATGTGCAGTACACCCGCAACATGGTCACCGGTGCCTCCACCGCGGAGCTGACCGTCATCCTCGTCGACGCCCGCAACGGCGTGGTCGAGCAGACCCGGCGGCACGCCGCCATCGCCGCCCTGCTGCGCGTGCCCCATGTCGTGCTCGCCGTCAACAAGATGGACCTGGTGGACTACGAGGAGGCCGTGTTCGCGCGGATCGCCGAGGAGTTCACGGCGTACGCGACGGAGCTGGGCGTCCCGGCGGTCACCGCGGTCCCGATCTCGGCGCTCGTCGGCGACAACGTCGTGGAGCCGTCCGCGCACATGGACTGGTACGGCGGGCCGACGGTGCTGGAGCACCTGGAGACGGTGCCGGTCAGCCACGACCTGGCGCACTGCCACGCCCGGCTGCCGGTGCAGTACGTGATCCGGCCGCAGAGCGCCGAGCACCCCGACTACCGGGGGTACGCCGGCCAGATCGCCGCGGGCACGTTCCGTACGGGCGACGAGGTGACCGTGCTGCCGTCCGGCCGGACCACGACGATCACCGGGATCGACCTGCTGGGCACGCCCGTCGAGGCCGCCTGGACGCCGCAGTCGGTGACGCTGCTGCTGGCGGACGACATCGACATCTCCCGCGGCGACCTGCTCGTCCCGAGCAAGGACGCGCCGGCCACCACGCAGGACGTCGAGGCCACCGTCTGCCACGTCGCCGACCAGCCGCTCACCGTCGGCCACCGGGTGCTGCTCAAGCACGGCACCCGGACGGTCAAGGCGATCGTGAAGGACATCCCGGCCCGGCTCACGCTGGACGACCTGTCGCTGCACCCGCACCCCGGCACGCTCGTCGCCAACGACATCGGCCGGGTGAAGATCCGTACCGCCGAGCCGCTGCCGGCCGACTCGTACGCGGACTCGCGGCGCACCGGTTCGTTCATCCTGATCGACCCGAACGACGGCACCACGCTCACCGCGGGCATGGCCGGCGAGTCCTTCGCCGCGCCGGACCCGGTCAAGGACGCGGCCGAGGACGACGGATGGGACTTCTGACCATGGAACTCCCCGCGCCTGAAATGTCTGCGACGGGACTGCCGATGACGTCGACGGGACTGCCGCCGGCGCGTCCCCTCGACGTCTTCGCCACCTTCGCCATAGAAGGCGGCCGGATCGGCGGCGGGCGTACGGGAAGCGGGCAGGGCGGGGTCGCACGATGTGCGTGACGTTCCCGGCGCACCGGGGACGCGCGTGCCGTTCGCGTGCCCTGGTCCCGCGCCGCCACCGCCGAGAACCCGCCGATCCCCCGGCCACGACCAGCTGAGTACGTGAGCGCCGGGCCCCCGAGAGGAACACCTCCCGTGCCTGCCACCCCCGCCGCCCCGCGCCGCGCGTTCGCCGTGACGGCCGCGCTGGTCCTGCTCGCCCTGGCCGGGTGCGGCTACGGCTCCCGGGCCAAGGAGAGCGCCGGCGCCGATATCGCGGCCGAGGGCGCACCCGCCGTCGACGACGCCGGTCTCGGCGCCAACTGATCCCGGAACCCCGAAGAAATGTCCCAGGAGGTGACGACCATGGCCACGACCCTCGTCCAGGCCGCCGACGGCACCGAGGCGGCCGCCCATGCCGCCCGGATCGAGCATGTCTCGAAGTCGTATCCGGGCCCGACCGGGCAGCAGCTCGTACTGGACGACATCACGCTCGATGTCGCACCCGGCGAGTTCGTCACCCTGCTGGGTGCCTCGGGCTGCGGCAAGTCCACGCTGCTCAACCTGGTCGCGGGCCTCGACGCGCCCAGCGTCGGCGCGATCAGCACGGACGGCCGCCCGGCGCTGATGTTCCAGGAGCACGCGCTGTTCCCGTGGCTGACGGCGGGCAAGAACATCGAACTCGCCCTGAAGCTGCGGGGCGTGCCGAAGGCCGAGCGGCGCGACCGGGCCGAGGAGCTGCTGGAGCTGGTCCGGCTGGGGGGCGCCCACGGCAAGCGGGTGCACGAGCTGTCCGGCGGTATGCGCCAGCGCGTCGCGCTGGCGCGCGCGCTCGCGCAGGAGAGCAGGCTGCTGCTGATGGACGAGCCGTTCGCGGCGCTGGACGCCATCACCCGGGACGTGCTGCACGACGAGCTGACCCGGATCTGGCACGAGACCCGGGTGTCCGTCCTGTTCGTCACGCACAACGTGCGCGAGGCCGTCCGGCTCGCGCAGCGGGTGGTGCTGCTGTCGTCGAGGCCGGGCCGGATCGCCCGCGAGTGGACGGTGGACATCGAGCACCCGCGCCGTATCGAGGACACCGCGGTCGCGGAACTGTCCGTCGAGATCACCGAAGAACTCCGTGGGGAGATCCGCCGACATGGCCAGCACTGACACGACCGCGAAGGGCGCGACCGCGAAGGACGCGAACGACCTCGCCGGTCTCGAGGCGGGGCTCGACGCGCTGGAGACGAGGCAGCAGGCCCGCAGGCCGTGGCGCCAGACCTTCGTCCAGAAGATCCTGCCGCCCGTCCTCGCCGTCGCCCTGGTGCTGGCCGTGTGGCAGGCGCTGGTCTCCTTCAAGATCGTCGACGATCCGTCCAAGCTGCCCTCGCCGGGCGCCGTGTGGAGCGTCGTACAGGACGCGTGGCTCGAGGGCGAGCTGCTCGGCTACATCTGGACCAGCGTCTCGCGCGGTCTGCTCGGCTTCTTCTTCGCGCTGCTGATCGGTACGCCGCTGGGGCTGCTGGTGGCGCGGGTGAAGTTCGTGCGCGCGGCGCTCGGCCCGATCCTGTCCGGGCTGCAGTCCCTGCCGTCGGTGGCGTGGGTGCCGCCGGCCGTGATCTGGCTGGGCCTGAACAACCAGATGATGTACGCGGTGATCCTGCTCGGCGCGGTCCCCTCGATCGCCAACGGCCTGGTCTCCGGCGTCGATCAGGTGCCGCCGTTGTTCCTGCGGGCCGGCCGCACGCTGGGCGCGACGGGGCTGAAGGGCACCTGGCACATCGTGCTGCCGGCCGCGCTGCCCGGCTATGTGGCGGGGCTGAAGCAGGGCTGGGCGTTCTCCTGGCGCTCGCTGATGGCCGCGGAGATCATCGCGTCGTTCCCGGATCTCGGCATCGGTCTCGGGCAGCTGCTGGAGAACGGGCGCAACGCGAGCGACATGGCCATGGTGTTCGAGGCGATCCTGCTGATCCTGACCGTCGGTATCGCCATCGACCTGCTGATCTTCAGTCCGCTGGAACGGTGGGTGCTGCGCAGCCGCGGCCTGCTGGTGAAGGACTGATCCGCTCATGCGCCCTCCGGTTCTTCTCGTCATCGCCCACGGCAGCCGCGATCCGCGGCACGCGGCGACCGTGCACGCCCTGGTGCGGCGGGTGCGGTCGCTGCGACCGGAGCTGCGCGTGGAAACCGGCTTCCTCGATTTCGACATCCCCTCCGTACAAGGGGTGCTGGACTCCCTCGCGGCGGAGGGCGTGCGTGACGTGGTGGCCCTCCCACTGCTGCTGACCCGCGCCTTCCACGCCAAGGCGGACATCCCGGCGGTCCTCGCGGACGCGGATCCGCGGCTGCGCATCCGCCAGGCGGACGTCCTGGGCCCGTCCCCCCTGCTCCTCGCCGCGCTGGAGCGCCGGCTGTACGAGGCGGGCCTCGCCCCCGCCGACAAGTCCTCGACCGGGGTCGTCCTGGCCTCGGCGGGGTCCACCGACCCGGAGGCGATCGCAGTGATCGCAGCAATCGCGCGGGAGTGGCGGCACACCGGTTGGTGCGCCGTGCGGCCTGCGTTCGCCTCCGCCGGTTCTCCCGGGGGGTTCCCCCGCACCGAGGAGGCGGTACGGGAGCTGCGTGCCCTCGGCTGCGAACGCGTCGCCGTGGCCCCGTACATCCTGGCCCCCGGCTTCCTCCCGGACCGCATCGTGCGGGGCGCGGCCCAGGCGGACGTCCTGGCGGACGTCCTCGGCCCGGCGCCGGAGGTGGCGCGGGTGCTGCTGGAGCGGTACGACGCGGCACGGGTGCCGGCGTTGTCGGCGGTGGGGGCCTGAGGCCGCCGGAGTGGCGGGGGCGGCTCAGCCGCCGGTCACCGCGTCCGAGTGGAACAGCGTCCCCTGGTGAAAGTAGAGCAGCCAGTCCCGGCCGGTGCGGCGCCACAGGGAGCTGCGGTGGGCGCGTCGGCCGTTGTGGTCCGTGTCGAAGGTGAGATGGACGGTGTCGGGCGCGAGCTGCGCGGCCTTCATCCGGGAGACGGTGCCGGTGGGGTCCCCCGCATCGTGTTCGCCGGCGAGCAGGGCGATGATCGCGTCGCGGTCCCAGACCCGTCCGGACGCGCCGACCTCCACGAACTCCGGATGCAGCAGTTCCCCGACGCGTTGGGGCGAGCGGCGCACCTCGGGGTCCAGCAGTTTCAGTTCGGCCTCGATGGCGGCGTCGGCGGCGGTGTACGGGTCAGGCACGGGTGAGCTCCATGAGCTTGACGACGGTGTTCCAGTTGCGGGTGGTGGCGAGGACGCCCTTGATGGTCCGGGGCCTGGCCAGGCGCTCGGCGAGCCGGGAGCGGCCCAGGCCGTCCGGGGCGTACAGGTACAGGGCGCGGTCGCCGAGGCGGAACTCCTCGGGCAGGTGGGCGGCCCGGTCGACGTCCGCGAAGCGGTCGGCGTCGACGGCGGCCGAGAAGTAGGTGACGTGGAGCTGCTTGGGCGCCAACTCGGCGGCCGGGAAAGGGCAGTCGTCGACGATCGCCCGCAGATAGGCGTGGTCTCGCACGATCACGTCGACGGCGAAGCCGAAGTGCCGCTCGATGGCCTCGGCGAGTTCGGCGGCCAGCGCGTCCTCGGCCGTCTCCCCGGCCGTGTCCGCGCCCGCGTCCTTGTCCCCCGGGCTGTCGCTCCCGGTGGTGAACACGGCCTGGCCGCTCTGGAGATGAGTGCGCACGGCGTCGTGGCCGAGGCCCTCCATCAGGGTGCGGAGTTCGGCCATGGGGACCTTTCTGCTGCCTCCCACGTTGATGCCGCGCAGCAGTGCCGCGTATGTCGTCGCCATCCGCACACGATAGGACGGCCGCCGTGCCCCGTGGGGGTGGGCACGACGGCCGTGTCCGCGCGGAGTGCGACAGCGCGGGCATCCTCGTGGCCGCCCCGCATATGGCCGCCCCGCATATGGCCGCCGCACACATGGGCGCCCCGCACCCTGATCATGCACCGGCGGGTAACCCCAATTAGATGTAGGGGTCCCCTCCTCCCCAGTGGGGAGGGGAGGAGGTCCGAGGGGATGAGTTCCGCGCCCGGAGCTTCACCGGTCAGCACGACGAGACGGTCTTATCCGGCCCATACCTTCGAACATGGAAGGCGGCGGCACAGGTCGCTGTCGTGCACGAGGGAGCGAGCCCGTCATGGGAAACGGAGATTCGCGGGTCAGGGGCTTCGCCGCCCGTGCCGGCGGCTGGAGCGCCCGGCACCGATGGGCGGCCGTCGGTATCTGGGTGCTGTTCGTGGTGCTGGCGATGGGGCTGGGTTCGGCGGCCGGCCGGGTCGACGTCGGCAACAGCGACCAGCTCAAGGGGGAGACGCAGACCGCCGCCCGGATCGTCGAGGACGCCGGGATCGAGGAGCCGGCCAGTGAGACCGTACTGGTGCAGGCCAAGGACGACGGCCTGACGGCCACGGACGACGAGTTCCGCGCCGCGGTCACCGCGGTCGTCGCGGCCGTCGAGAAGACCGGTCGGGTCACGGACGTGACCACGCCGTACGAGAGCGACACGATCTCGAAGGACGGGCGCAGCGCACTGGTCCAGTTCGACATGCGCGGCGACTCCGACACCGCCGGCGAGCGGGTCGAGCCGGTGCTGAAGGCCGTGGAGGAGGTCCAGAAGGACCACGACACGCTGCGGATCGAGGAGATCGGCGGCGCCAGCATGATGAAGACGTTCAACGACGCGTTCGGCGACGACTTCAAGAAGGCCGAGTACTCGGCGGTCCCGGTGGCCCTCGGCATCCTGCTGATCGCCTTCGGCGCGCTGGTGGCGGCGCTGCTGCCGGTGGCGCTGGCGATCACCGCGATCATGGCGACGATGGGTCTGATGGGCCTGGTCAGCCATCTGCAGCCGATGAGCGAGACCGCCAACTCCGTGATGCTGCTGGTGGGCCTGGCCGTGGGCGTCGACTACTGCCTGTTCTACCTGCGCCGCGAGCGCGAGGAACGGGCCGCCGGCCACGACGCGCAGACGGCGCTGCGGATCGCCGCCGCGACCAGTGGCCGGGCGATCGTCGTCTCCGGTGTGACGGTCTGTGTGGCCATGGCGGGCATGCTGTTCACCGGGATCGCCGAGTTCGAGGCGATGGGCCTGGCCTCGCTGATGGTCGTGGCGGTCGCCATGGTGGGCTCCGTGACCGTGCTGCCCGCGCTGATGTCGCTGCTGGGCGACCGGGTCGAGAAGGGCCGTCTGCCGTTCCTGCGCCGGCGCACCTCGGGCAGCGGCAACGACAGCCGGATCTGGACGGCCGTACTGCGCCGCGTCCTCGCCAAGCCGCTGCTCGCCGCCGCGGTGGCGACCGGCGCGCTGCTGGCGGTGGCCGCCCCCGCGGTCGGCATGAAGACCCAGAACCTCACGCTGGACCAGGAGTTCGGGGACTCGCTGCCCATCGTGGAGACGTACAACCGGGTCAACGAGGCGTTCCCGGGCGGCGCGGAGCCGGCCGAGGTGGTCGTCAGGGCGGACGACATCACCTCCCCGGAGGTACGGGCCGCGCTGGCCGACTTCCGTGAGCAGGCGGTGAGTTCGGGCGCCTCGCGCGGCCCGGTCGAGACGAAGGTGCACGAGGGGCAGAACGTCGCCTTCGTGTACGTTCCGCTGGTGGGCGGCTCCGACCAGGACAGGGCGGCCAAGAGCCTGCACACGCTGCGCGACGAGGTACGGCCCGCCACGCTGGGCACGGTGGACGGCCTCGAGGCGCCGGTCACCGGGCAGGTCGCGGGCTCCGAGGACTTCAACGACCAACTGGTCGGCTCGGTGGTCCCGGTCTTCGTCTTCGTGGTGGTCTTCGCCTTCCTGCTGATGCTGCTGTCGTTCCGCTCGCTGACGATCGCGATCACCTCGATCGTGCTCAACCTGCTGTCGGTGGGCGCGGCCTACGGCATCCTGGTCGCCGTCTTCCAGCACGGCTGGGGCGCGTCCCTGGTGGGCGCCGAGGGGGTCGGCGCGATCATCACCTGGCTGCCGCTGTTCCTCTTCGTCATCCTGTTCGGCCTGTCGATGGACTACCACGTGTTCGTGGTCTCCCGGATCCGCGAGGCCCGCCTGCGGGGCCGTACGACGCGGGACGCGATCCAGCACGGTGTGGTCACCACGGCCGGTGTCATCACCAGCGCCGCGGTCATCATGGTCGCCGTGTTCGGGATCTTCGGGACGCTGTCCATGCAGTCCATGAAGCAGATGGGGGTGGGCCTGGCGGCGGCGGTGCTCATCGACGCGACGATCATCCGGGGCGTGCTGCTCCCGTCGGTGATGGCGCTGCTCGGCGAGCGCAACTGGTACCTGCCGAAGTGGCTGCACCGGATGCCCGACCTGACGCACGACGAGTCGCCGGTGGCGAAGGGTGGCGTGGACCAGGCCTCGGGCCGGGACACGGGCAGGGACCACGGCGCGGACGAGGGCGAGCGGGTGCGTGTCTGATCCCTCGGCCGCGGTGAGAGCGTGAGAAGGGGCACGGCATTCCAGCCGTGCCCCTTCCCCCGTTCTCGCTAGCTCCGCTGCGGCAGCTCCGCCTCGATGAGGTCGGCCGCCCTGCGGGTGCCGCCCTCCTGGGCCATCCCGGCCCGGACCTCCTTCAGCCGGCGGGCGGCCTCCGGGTCGCCGACGAGGTCGAGGGCCGCAGTGCGCAGGGCCTCGGCAGTGGCCTCGGCCGTCGGAACGTGCCGGGCGACGCCGAGGTCCTGGAGCATGTCCGCGTTGCCGAACTGGTCCACGGCCTGCGGTACGGCGATCATCGGCGTGGCCGTGGCCAGCCCTTCCTGGCTGCCGCCGGCGCCCGCGTGGGTGACGAACAGGTCGGCCTGCTTCAGGATCGCGAGCTGCGGCACCCAGGACCGCACCTCGACGTTCGCCGGTACGTCGCCCAGCCCGGCGGGGTCGACGTGCTTGCCGATCTGGAGCACCAGGTGCCACCCGGGCAGGTCGCCGAAGGCCTTGACGCATTCCCGGTAGAAGCCGGGCTGCTTGGTGAACGACGATCCGAGCGACACCAGGGCGACCTTCTGCGCGCCGGCCGGCCGCTGCCACTCGCCCTCCGCCGAGCGGTCGCCCTGGCAGGCGCCGACGAAGCTGTACACGCTCTCGTCGACCCGGTCGGCGTTCGGCTGGAGCGCCTTCGGGATCAGGACGAGGGACCGGGCCGGACGGCCCACGAACGGGTCGGGATGTTCGGTGATCCCGTTCTCCTCCAGCCAGGCGTGGAAGCGGGCGTAGTAGGCCTGGCCGCGCTCGGTCCTGAGCGGTTCCTCCCACATCGGCTCGCCGACCTCCTTCTCGTATCCCTCCCAGGCGACGAGGTTCGGCGAGAGGGAGACCACGGGCACACCCCAGCGGTGGCCGAGCACGCGCGCCGGATACGAGGTGATGTCGTGCAGCACCAGGTCGGGGGTGTCCCCCTCGTACGCCTTGATCAGCTGCGGGAGTGCCTGGACGGCGTCCTCGAGGAACGGCTCCACGTTGTCCAGCAGCGTGCTGCCCCAGGCCTCCGGGTCGTCGTCGGGCCCGGGGAGGATGGAGTTCCAGAGCTTTGGCTCGGCCCCGGTGCCGGCGACCTTGTCCGCGAAGACCGGGGGGATCGCGTACGTCACCCGATGGCCGCGTGCCACGAGCTCGCGGATCACCTCGAGGCTCGGGTTCACGTGGCCGTGGGCGGCGATGGAGAACATGGCGATGTGAGCGGGACTGGTCATGCCCCGAACCTTAGGCGAGACGATACGTCTCGTGCAATCGAATATGGGTGCTCCCCGCACCGGTGCGCCAGGACGTGACTCCGCCGTCGCCTTCCCGCCCGCAGCTCGCCGCCGGCGGGCACCGCGCACGTCGTCGACCTGTGCGAATGGGAGACTGGCCGATGGGCCGGACACGGTCGGGTGAGCGGCACGGAGCGGGTGAGGACCCGGAGGCGGGCCGGATCCGGACCGGAACAGGCACGGGCACGGACACAGGCACGGACACAGCCACGGAGGCGGGCGGATGGACGAGGTACGGGCGCGGGACGTCCTGGCGGCGGCGGGCGTGCTGCCGGGGCGCGCGGCCGCCGGGGACGCACGCCTGCTCGCCCTGGGCGAGAACGCGGTGTTCGCCGCCGGTGACCTGGTCGTCAAGGTCGGCCGCGACAGCGGCCTGCTGGAGCGCGCCCGCCGGGAGCTGGCGATCGCGCTGTGGCTCGCCGAGGAGGGCGCTCCGGCGGTGCGGGCGGCCGAGTCGCGGGCCCTGCTCGTCGACGGCCACCCGGTGACGGTCTGGCACCGGCTGCCCGAACCGGTGCGGCCCGCCGAACCCGGGGACCTGGCCGCGCTGCTGCGGGTGGTCCACGCCCTTCCCGCTCCCGCCTTCGGGCTGCCGCCCCGCGAGCTGCTGGGCGGTGTGGAACGCTGGCTGCGGCTCGCGGGCGAGGTGATCGCCCCGCAGGACGCGGCGTATCTGCGTGAGCGGCGGGACGGTTTCGCGGCGGCCGCCGCGGCCCTGACACCCCACCTGCCGCCGGGCCCGATCCACGGGGACGCGCTGCCCCGGAACGTGCACATCGGACCGGACGGGCCGGTCCTGGTCGACCTGGAGACCTTCTCCACGGATCTGCGCGAGCACGACCTGGTGGTCATGGCCCTCTCCCACGACCGCTACGGGCTGCCGGCACAGGCGTACACGTCCTTCACCGAGATCTACGGCTGGGACGTGCGTGAGTGGGAGGGCTGCGCGGTGCTGCGCGGCGCGCGGGAGACGGCCAGCTGCGCCTGGGTCGCCCAGCACGCCCCGAGCAACCCGAAGGCCCTGGCCGAGTTCGAGCGCCGCGTGGCATCCCTGCGCGACGGCGACCCGACGGTCCGCTGGTACCCCTTCTGATCCGGTTCGCCACGCGGAGTCCGGTCGGCAGGTGCCCGTCCGCGGCAACCGCGCGGTGGGGGCGGTGGGGAAAGCCGCCGGCAGAGGCGGCTCCGCGCTCTCCCTAAGACGCTTGCCCGGGTGCGGTCCTGGACAGCGGCGCGGCCACCCGGTCGCCGGGCTCTCGCTCACGGAGGGCCTCGGCCGGCCCGGGTTGCCGGCTCCGCGGGATGACCGGCCAAGCCGACTCGACGACTGCCGTCGGGTTCGTGGTCCGCCGCAGATACGCCTGCAGAGAGGCCGACTGCTCGGCCGCCGCGCGCACCTGGAGCTCATGCAGGTCCGTCAAGGACATCATCCCGACGTGCCGGTGCTTCTCGCCCATGCGTCGCACCACACGGGCGGCAGCCACCGCGTCCGCCCTCGCGTCGTGCGCGTCGTCGAGCGAGACGCCGTAGTGCGCGCACAACGCGTGCAGGGCGCGCTTCCCCTTCCGATACTTGTCGACGTGCTTGTCGAGCACCAGGGGGTCGATGACCGGCGAGGGCACGCCGCCCAGTCGCTCAGTGATCGACTCCAGCCCGTACCGCCGGCACTCACGGTCCAGCAAGGACAGGTCGTAGCGCGCGTTCATCACGACCAGGGGTGTCCCCGAGCGCAGGACCTCGGCGACGGCCCGGGTGATGTCCTCGACCGCGGACGACGGCGGGACTCCGTGCTCGCGGGCATGGTCCGTCGAGATGCCGTGGATCGCCGAAGCCTGTTCGGGTATCGCCACCCCGGGATCGAGCAGCCAGGTCCGCTCCGCCGAGATGGTCCCGTCCGGCTCCAGTCGCACGACCGCCGCGGTGACGATGCGATCGGTCTCGACGTCCGTACCCGTGGTCTCCAGGTCGAAGGCCACCAAGGGCCCGGTGATCCAGCTCATCACACGGCCCCCGCCCCGGCGTGGGCAGGAACCCGGCATCCTGCCGGCGGACGAGACGCCTGGGGCAGGACTGAGGCGCGCGGATGAGACACGGCGCTGTGGACGACGGCCGGCACGCCCGCGCTCCGGTGACCGGTGAGGACGCCGGCGGTCGTGTCGGCGACCTGGTCGGCGGGGCCGCCCTCGGCCGACCGCCCCCTGCGCCCTTGCGGCACTCCGTCCCTGACCTCGATCACGACTCCCGTGACGATGCGTGCCTCGCGCGGGTCGGTGCCCGTCGCCTCCAGGCCGAAGCCGATCAGCGGCTCCCGGTGCCAGCCCATGGGTGGCCCCCCTTCTGTGTGGTGCGTTCCCCCAGTGGTTCCTACCTTCGCACGCACCACTGACAACCCGAGGGCCGCATTCCGTTTGTGATCACGGACAGTTCACGACACCGGGCGCGAATCCACCCACATCTGCTCGAACTCCTCGCGGTACGTGGGAAACAGTCCGCCTTCTTCGACCTCGTCCGGTTTGACCACCTTGCTGCCGTTGCGCAGTACCAGCACCGGTGCTTCCATCCCCCGGGCCCGGCGCAGATGGTTCTGCACCACGCCGACGCCGTCGGCGCCGTCCCCGTCGACGAGGTACGCCGTACAGCGGGGTGTCTCGTCGTACACGTGGATCTCGAAGGCACCCGGGTCGCGCAGCCGGGACCGCACCCGGCGCATGTGGAGGATGTTCATCTCGACCGCGCGGCCCAGCTCCCCGCGTTTGAGACCGAGTTCGCGCTCGCGGCGCTTGACCGCGCTGGAGGCCGGGTTCAGGAACAGCAGCCGCACCCGGCAGCCGGCCTCGGCGAGCCGCACCAGGCGGCGCCCGGAGAAGTTCTGCACCAGCAGGTTGAGGCCTATACCGAGGGCGTCCAGGCGGCGGGCACCGCCGAAGATGTCCTCGGCCGGGAACTGGCGCAGCAGTCGCACCCGGTCGGGGTGGACGGCGACCACGTCCGCGTACCGGTCGCCGACCAGGTCCTCCACCGCATCGACGGGCAGCCGGCGTGCGGACGGCACGTCCCCGTCCGCGCCGAGCATCTCCAGCAGCCGCGCGGAGGCCCGCTCGGCCTGGTTCAGCACCGCTTCGGACAGCGCCCGGTTGCGGGAGACGACATTGCGGGTCACCTCGAGCTCGTCCAGGGCGAGCTCGACGTCCCGGCGGTCGTCGAAGTACGGCTCGAAACAGGGCCAGTGCTGGACCATCAGCTCGCGCAGCTGTGGAAGCGTGAGGAAGGAGAGGACGTTGTCGTCTGCCGGGTCGAGCAGATAGCCCTTGCGGCGGCTGACCTCGCGCACCGCGACCGCGCGCTGCACCCACTCCTGCCCGGCGGGTCCTGCTGCGGCGACCACCCAGTCGTCGCCGTGGACGGGCTCGTAGACGGGCCGCAGCACGGCGGCCACGACCGAGCGCAGCCGCTGCTCGACGAGGTTCAGCCATATGTAGGCGCGGCCGGCCCGCTGGGCACGGGTCCGCACCTCGCGCCAGGCGTCGACGTCCCAGTCCAGGTCCGGCCCGATCGAGCCCGCATCCATCGGCCGCGCCAGGGACACCGCACCGGGCGGGACGTCCGTGGAGTTCCCCTCATGACCCTGGTCACCAGGGGGCAGCTCCAGCCCTCCCGAGCCCACCCGCGCACCGCCTTCCACTCCCCCGAGCACTCCCAGCCCCAACGATCAAGGAGAGTACTCCGCTTGCGGTGTGCGGTGCAGCCTGATGGCAGTGTCGTTTCTCAACTTCCGCCTTCCACACCACTGTTCTGGTATGCCCGTCTGCGGCGAGTGCACGAAGTCACAACACGCACACGGAGGTTGCGGCCGGGGCACCTGCGTGGAGATCCGCGAGGCCACGGAGAGACCACGTTGCACCGGCCTGCCCTTCTCCGACACGAAGGCGGCCCCACAGCGGCACGACAGCAGACCCGACAGCGGTATGACGACAACACGGCGACGGGACGACACGGCAACACTCCGGGCCAAGGCGCCCCACCGGCGCCGTACACCTGAAAGAGTCGTGTCCATGCAGGTCTGGCCTGGCGAGGCGTATCCCCTCGGTGCCACGTACGACGGCGCCGGCACGAATTTCGCGGTCTTCACGGAGGCCGCGGACCGAGCAGAGCTGTGTCTGTTGCACGACGACGGCTCCGAGACGGCGGTCGAACTGCGCGAGAGCGACGCGTTCGTACGGCACGCGTACCTGCCCGGCATCATGCCGGGACAGCGGTACGGCTTCCGTGTCCACGGGCCGTACGCCCCCGAACGGGGGCTGCGCTGCAACTCGGCGAAGCTGCTGCTCGACCCGTACGCGCGTGCGATCAGCGGGTCGGTCCGGTGGGGCGAGGAGGTGTACGGCTACCACTTCGACGCGCCCGACCGGCGCAACGACCTGGACTCCGCACCGCACACCATGACGTCGGTCGTGGTCAACCCGTACTTCGACTGGGGCGACGACCGGCGGCCCCGGACGGAGTACCACCACACGGTGATCTACGAGGCGCACGTCAAGGGTCTCACCATGCGCCATCCGGGACTGCCGGAGGAGCTGCGCGGCACTTACGCGGGCCTCGCGCACCCGGCGACGATCGAGCACCTGACCGAACTCGGCGTGACGGCACTGGAGCTGATGCCGGTTCACCAGTTCGTCAACGACCACCGCCTGGTGGACATGGGCCTGAACAACTACTGGGGCTACAACACCATCGGATTCTTCGCCCCGCACAACGCCTACGCGTCCTGGGGCGACCGCGGTCAGCAGGTGCTGGAGTTCAAGTCGGCGGTGAAGGCGCTGCACGAGGCCGGGATCGAGGTCATCCTCGACGTCGTCTACAACCACACCGCCGAGGGCAACCACCTGGGTCCGACGCTGTCTTTCAAGGGCATCGACAACCCCTCGTACTACCGGCTGGCCGACGACCCCCGCTATTACATGGACACGACGGGCACCGGGAACTCCCTGCTCATGCGGTCCCCGCACGTCCTCCAGATGATCATGGACTCGCTGCGGTACTGGGTCACCGAGATGCACGTCGACGGGTTCCGCTTCGACCTCGCGGCGACCCTGGCGCGGCAGTTCCACGAGGTGGACCGGCTGTCGTCGTTCTTCGACCTGGTGCAGCAGGACCCGGTGGTCTCCCAGGTGAAGCTGATCGCCGAGCCGTGGGACGTGGGCGAGGGCGGCTACCAGGTGGGCAACTTCCCGCCGCTGTGGACCGAGTGGAACGGCAAGTACCGGGACACCGTGCGGGACCTGTGGCGGGGCGAGCCGCGCGCGCTCGCCGAGTTCGCCTCCCGGCTGACCGGCTCGTCCGACCTGTACCAGGACGACGGGCGGCGCCCGCTGGCCTCGATCAACTTCGTGACCTGCCACGACGGCTTCACCCTGCACGACCTGGTCTCGTACAACGACAAGCACAACACCGCCAACGGCGAGGACAACCGGGACGGCGAGAGCCACAACCGCTCCTGGAACAGCGGCACCGAGGGTGACACCGACGACCCGGACGTGCTGCGGCTGCGCGCCCGTCAGATGCGGAACTTCATCGCGACGCTGATGCTCTCCCAGGGCGTGCCGATGATCAGTCACGGCGACGAGGTCGCCCGCACCCAGGGCGGCAACAACAACGCCTACTGCCAGGACAACGAGCTGGCCTGGCTCGACTGGCCCTCGGAGCGGGAGGGGCAGCGGCGCCGGAAGGGCCGGGACGAGCGGGAGAAGCACGGCGGCGACACCGGCGGGGAGGGCAGCGCGGACTGCGGCACGGACGGCAGTGACGACGTCCGCCTGCGGATGCTGGCCTTCACGCGCGCGATGGTGTGGCTGCGCAAGAACCACCCGGTCTTCCGCAGGCGCCGTTTCTTCCACGGACGGCCGGTCGCGGGCACCCACGACGACCTGTCCGACATCGCCTGGTTCACCCCCGAGGGGATGGAGATGACCCAGCGGGACTGGGACCGGGCGCGCGCCTCGGCGCTGACGGTGTTCCTCAACGGCAACGCGATCTCGGAGCCCGGCCGGCGCGGGGAGCGGATCACGGACGACTCGTTCCTGCTGATGTTCAACGCCTCCCCCGGCCCGCTGGAGTTCGTGGTGCCCGTCGACCACGGCCGGCAGTGGCAGGTGGTCGTCGACACCGCCCGCGAGGACGTGGTCCCACCGGGCACCGGCCCGAAGGTGCGGGCCGGCGCCCGGCTGTCCCTGACCGACCGGAGCCTGACGGTGCTCCAGCGGCCGGCGTGACGGACAGCGGCGTGGAGGGGGCGTGGAGGGGTGGCGCGGCCGGTGGCGCAGCAGCGGAGGGACTGTTGACAGGAAAGGCGGCAGGGCGGGTACTTAGATCTGCATGACCCCTGAGCGACCTGAGCCCGCGGTGCCCACCGCCACGTACCGGCTGCAGTTGCAGCCCGACTTCCCCTTCGCCGCCGCGGCGGCCGCCGTGCCGTACCTGGCCTCGCTCGGAGTGTCCCATCTGCATCTGTCGCCGGTCCTGGAGGCGGTGCCGGGCTCGCGGCACGGCTACGACGTGGTGGACCACGCGCGCGTGCGCGGGGAACTGGGCGGCGAGCAGGCGCTGCGGAGCCTGTCGCGCACCGCGCGGGAGCACGGTCTCGGCCTGGTCGTGGACATCGTCCCGAACCACATGGCGATGTCCCCGCGCCACAACCGGGTCCTGTGGGAGGTGCTGCGCGAGGGGCCCTCGTCGCGCCACGCGCGGTGGTTCGACATCGACTGGGAGGCGCAGGGCGGCCAGGTGCTGCTGCCGGTGCTGGGCGGACCGCTCGGCGCGGAGCTCGGCCGGCTGAAGGTGGACGGCGATGTGCTGCGCTACCACGACCACGCGTTCCCGCTGCGCGAGGGCACCGCCCACCTGCCGCTGCCGCAGCTCCTGGACGCCCAGTGGTACCGCCCCGCCTGGTGGCGGCTGGCCCGCACCGAGCTCAACTACCGCCGGTTCTTCAGCATCTCCGAGCTGATCGGCGTGCGAGTGGAGGACCCCGAGGTGTTCGAGGCCACCCACGCCAAGATCCTCCAGCTGCTGCGCGAGGGAGTCGTCGACGGGCTGCGGGTCGATCACCCGGACGGGCTCGCCGACCCGGACGAGTATCTGCGGCGGCTGCACGAGTCGACCGACGGCCGCTGGACCGTGGTGGAGAAGATCCTCGCCGACGGCGAGCCGCTTCCCGCCTCCTGGCCGGTCGCGGGCACCACCGGTTACGACGCCCTGCGGCACGTGGACGGCCTGTTCACGGACCCGGCGGGGGCCGGGGAACTGCTCGGCCAGTACCGGCGGTTCGCGGCACCGCAGCCGGACCGGGGCGGCGAGTGGGAGGCTACGGCGCGTCGGACCGCGTACAAGGTGCTCACGCACGAGCTGTCGGCCGAGGTGGACCGGCTGACCCGGGTCGCCCACCGCGTGTGCGCGGCCTCGCCCGAACCCGCGCTGCGGGACCGTGCGCCCTGGGCCCTGCGCACCGCGCTCGAGGAACTGCTGGTGCGGCTCGAGGTGTACCGCCCCTATGCCTCCGTGGACCCGGCCGGCGTGGTCACCGAGGAGGCCGCGGCCGGCGCCCGGCGCGCCTTCGCCGTCCCCGAGGAGGCCGGGGTGGTCGATGTCGTACGGGATCTGGTGCTCGGGCGGTACGGCGACGGGCCGGGGCAGGTGGAGTTCCGTACGCGGTTCGCGCAGACCGCGTCGGCGCTGCGGGCCAAGTCGGTGGAGGACACGGCGTTCTACCGCTACGTGCCGCTGCTGTCGGCGACGGAGGTGGGCCAGAACCCTGGCTCTCCGGCGCTGTCCCCGGAGCGGTTCCACGCGTACTGCGCGCGCGTGCAGCGCGACTGGCCGGCGACCGGGACCGTCGTCTCCACGCACGACACCAAGCGCAGCGCCGATGTGCGGGCCGCACTCCATGTGCTCACCGAGTGTGCCGGACGGTGGGCGGACGTCCTGACCGAGGTGACCCACGTCGGCGAGGGCGTACCGGACCCGCAGCTGGCGTGGGCGGCCTGGCAGACGGTGTTCGGACTGGGGCCGGCGGACCCGGAGCGGGTGACGGGTGCGCTGCTCAAGCATGTGCGCGAGGCGGGCCTGCACACGAGCTGGACGGAGCAGGAACCGGCGTACGAGGAGGCGGTGGCCCGGTTCGTGGCGGCGGGGCCGTGCGGGGCCACGGGCGAACGGGTCGCGCAGTTCCGGGCCTCACTGGAGCCGTACATCCACGCGAACGTGCTGGGCGCCGCCCTGGTCCATCTGACGATGCCGGGCGTGCCCGACGTCTACCAGGGCACCGAGTCCGAGTACCGGGCCCTGGTGGACCCGGACAACCGGCGCGCGGTGGACTTCCCGGCCGGGGCGGTGGGAGGCGACGACGGCGAGGACGCGGTCGGCAGCGGCAAGGCGGCGGTGACACGGGCCGCGCTGCGCTTGCGGGGGCGTCGGCCGGAAGTGTTCGGTGACACGGCGTCGTACGAGCCGCTGGCCGCCGAGGGGCCCGGGGCGGCGCACTGCGTGGCGTTCGTGCGGTCCGGTGTGGTGCTGACCGCCGTGACCCGGCTGTCGCTGCGGCTGACGGAGGCAGGTGGCTGGCGGGAGACTCGGCTGGCGCTGCCACCGGGCCGGTGGGCCGACGTGCTGGAGCCCGGACGGGAGTTCACCGGGCACGCGCGCGTGGCGGAGCTGTTCGAGCGGTCACCGGTGGCACTGCTGGAGCGCGCCGGAGAGCCGGGCGTGGCGTAGGACCCCGCCCGGGTGGAACACGGCGGTGCGGGTGCCGGTCATGTGCGCCGCGTGCGCCCCCTGGAGCCTCCCCCGTCGCACTCTTGACACCGGTCCGTGACCGTGGGGTACTGCGATGTGCGACGACGGGTGGTGGACGGGGGGTGGGTCTCCTGCCGGAGCTGCGCTACCCGACGGTGGCCGAACTCGTTTCCTCCTCCCGCGCACTGACGGTCCGACGGCCCGGCCTGTGCGTCCTGCGGCAGGTGGGACTCTCCCGCGCGGGGCGGCCGCTGTACCTGCTGTCCGTGGGCCACGCCCGGCGTGCCGTGCTGGTGGTCGCGGGTGCCCATGCCAACGAGCCGGCCGGCGGGGGCACACTGCTCGCGCTGGCCCGGCGGGTCGTGGCGGAACGGGAGCTGCGGGACGACACGTCCTGGCACTTCCTGCTGTGCGCGGACCCCGACGGGGCGAGCCTCCATACGGCGACGGAGCCGGACAACCTGTACGACTATCACTTGGGCTTCTTCCGTCCCGCCGGCCGGGAACAGCCGGAGTGGGCCCCGTCGGTACTGCCACCCGACCGGCTGCCGCCCGAGACCCTGGCCCTGACCGGGGTCATCGACGAGCTGCGGCCCTACCTCCAGGTGTCGCTGCACGGGACCGATCTGGGCGGCAGCTGGGTCCAGTTGACGAGGAACGTGCCGGGGCTCGCCGAGCCGTTCGGCAAGTCCGCCGCGGAGCTGCACATCCCGGTGGAGACGGGCGCCTCGGACGCGGCGGGCTGGCCGGCGTCCGGTCCCGGGGTGCGGGTGATGCCCCCGGCGGAGGCCGGGCCGGTGTATCCGAGCCTGCCGGACGACGCGCGGCACAGCACCTGGTACCGCACACACCGGTACGGCGGTCTGACGGCGGTCGTCGAGGTACCGATGTGGGCCGGTGGCCTGGTGGACGATCCGGAGCCGCATCCGGCTCCGGCCGAGGCGCTGCGGCATCTCGCGGACCGGCTGCTGCGGGACGCGCGCGAGGTGCGGCAGGTGCTGGAGGAGGCCCGGCCCGGGGCCATGGAGGGCGCCGGTACCGCCGGTGGTCCGCTGCTGCGGGCGGCCACCTGGGGGCTGGAGCTGGTCCCGGGGCTGGCCGGAGACCTGGTCCGTACCCGGCCGCCCGACGGCACCAGGGCGTACGTGGCCAGCGTGGACGCGTTCACGCGCCGGGTGCCGCTGCGGGCGGCGGCGATGCTACGGCGGGAGCTGCGGGAGAGCGACACGCACGCGGCGGCGCGTCTCGAGCGCCTGGTCGCCTTGTGGAGCGACTCGTTCGCCGTGCACTTCCGGGCCCGCCGGGTGCCCGTGGCACACCAGGTGGAGCATCAGGTCCGCACCGTCGTGGCGGCGGCGCTGCACGCCCGCGCGGGTACGGGTGCGGGAACGGGCTGAAGCCGCCCGCTCCCCCACCTCATGAGGGCTGCGGCCCGTCCAGGGCGAACACGGAGCCGGTCCGGGCCTCCATCGCGCACCGGTTCGAGAAGGTCTCCGTGTACTCGACCGGCTGTCCCCGCCACTGCCCGCGCGCGTGCGCGGTCACCGGGGCGTAGACCATCGGACAGTACGTGTCCCGGGCCGGGATGCCGGTGATACGCCCGTTCACCGCGGCGAGTTCCGCGCAGGCGTCGGCCGCGCGCGGGTGGCCCTGGGGCGGGTCGCAGAGGAGCAGGCGGCCGGGTACCGTGCCGGTCCGGGTCTCGCCCTGGTCGACGCCGAGGACGAGCCAGCTGTCGGAGGTGTCGGCGCCCCGGGGGCCCGGGTCCGCCTGCGCGGGGGTGGGTGCAAGGCAGGCGAGGAGGGCGGTCGCCGCCAGCAGCGCGCCCCGCACCGCTTTCAGTGAGGTGTACGTCATTCCAGATGCATCGGCACGACGGTGCCGGAACCCCAGCCCGGCTCACCCGAACGGGAAGGTGTGCCGGGGTGCCGCGCGGCCGGCTCGAACACGGCGACCACGACCCGCGCCTGGTACTCGACCTGACGTGCGACCGGGATCCAGCGTGTCTCGCAGGTGTCGCGGTGGTCGGCGCACCGCGCGTCGATGAGCCGGTCCAGTTCCGGCAGTACCCCGGCCGGATCGCGGCCGGCGGTCGTGACCAGCTGGTGCAGCAGTCCCGCGGGGCGCAGCGCCGGCCGACGGCCGGCGCTGGTGAGCGCCGTCAGCCGGGCGGTGTTCATGGGCGGGAGCGGGCGGACACCGCTGACGCCGGTGCCGGGGTCCCCCGTGCCGTGCCCGGCGCCAAGGAACCCGGTGCCACGGACTGTCCGGCCGTGCTCGGACGGTCAGTCCGCCGTGAGCCGGTACGTCATCCGCCCGAAGCCGATCTGGTCGCCCTCCCGGACGACGGCCGCGCCGACCACCCGACGCCCGTTCACTGTCGTGCCGTTGGTGGAACCGAGGTCCCGCAGCACCCACAGGCCGCCCTGCTGACGGAGTTCCGCGTGCGCGCGGGAGACCGTCTCGTGGTTGAGCCTCAGCCCGTTGGCGGGGTCGCGCCCTATGCGCAACGGGTGGGCGGTCGCCGGATGGGGCAGCAGCAGCTTCGGCAGCCGCTCGGCCCGCCATGCCCCGCGCAGCCGTACCGTGAACCCGGAGACCGCCTCCACGGAGGAGAACACCAGGCGCGAGAAGCGGCCCTCGGTGGGCAGGTCGGCGGTGAGCGGGACGAGTTCGTCGGAGCGCTGGGCCGCGAGCGCCAGCTCCATGCGCCGGATGAACGTGTCGTGGGACAGCCGCCCCACCGCGACGCCGTCCCGCAGTACCTTCAGCGCCTTGTCGCGCTCCATGTCGGAGAGCCGCGCGGGGTACGTATTGAACTCGAATGACGACGTCACGTTGCTGATTGTCGGCCAGCACGGGCCGGACTGTCCAGGAGACGACAGAAGCACCGCACGGCCGCCCCCACTCCTGAGGCGGCGACACCCGCCGCAAAGGGAACATTCACCGGCGGATCGATCTCCGATGCAGCACGATGTACGAGCTACGTCACGGTGAGCAGACGAAGGGGAACCGTCCGTGCAGTTCGAGGTGTGGGCACCGCAGGCCGGCGACGTGACGCTCCAGTGCGACGGCGTCACGCGCGCGTTGACGCGCGATCCGGAACGGGAGGGATGGTGGCGGGGTGAGGCGGACGCGCGGGACGGCTCCCGGTACGGCTTCGCCCTGGACGGTGGGCCGGTACTGCCCGATCCGCGCTCGCGCCGGCAGCCGGACGGGCCGGACGGGGAGAGCGCCGTCGTCGACCACGACGCGTTCGCCTGGCGCGCGGCCTGGGACGGGCGCCCGCTGCCCGGCGCCGTCCTGTACGAGCTGCATGTGGGCACGTACACGCGCGAGGGCACGTTCGACGCCGCCGCCGAGCGGCTGGAGCATCTCGCCGGGCTGGGCGTCACCCATGTGGAGCTGATGCCGGTGTGTCCCTTCCCCGGCCGTCACGGGTGGGGGTACGAGGGGGTCTCGCTATGGGCGGTGCACGAACCGTATGGGGGACCCGAGGCGCTGAAGCGCTTCGTCGACCGGGCGCACGCCCTGGGTCTGGGCGTCGTCCTCGACGTGGTGCACAACCATCTGGGGCCCTCCGGGAATTATCTTCCGCGGTTCGGCCCGTACTTCACCGACACCCACCACACTCCGTGGGGCGCCGCCGTCAACCTGGACGCCCCCGGCTCGGACGAGGTGCGGGCGTTCCTCGTTCAGAGCGCGCTGGCGTGGCTGCGGGACTACCGGATCGACGGGCTGCGGCTGGACGCGGTGCACGCGCTGGCGGACACGCGCGCCTACCCCTTCCTGGAGGAGCTGGCGGCGGCCGTGGACGCCCTGTCGGCCGACACCGGCCGACCGCTGTTCCTGATCGCCGAGTCGGACCGGAACGATCCCCGGTACATCACGCCCCGCGCGGACGGCGGCCACGGACTGCACGCCCAGTGGAACGACGACTTCCACCACGCCCTGCACGCCGCGCTGACCGGTGAGGCGCAGGGCTACTACGCCGACTTCGCGCGCGCCCCGCTCGCGGCGGTCGCCAAGACGCTCTCCGGCGGCTTCTTCCACGACGGCACGTACTCCTCGTTCCGCGGCCGGCGGCACGGGCGGCCCCTGGACCGTACGCGCATCGCCGGGCACCGCCTCCTCGGCTACAGCCAGACCCACGACCAGATCGGCAACCGGGCCCGGGGCGACCGGCTGGCCGCGCTGGTCTCCCCCGGCGTGCTGGCCTGTGCGGCGGCCCTCACGCTGACCGCTCCGTTCACGCCGATGCTGTTCATGGGCGAGGAGTGGGCGGCGGGCACGCCCTGGCAGTTCTTCACCGACCACACCGACGCCGAACTCGCCGAGGCCGTGCGCGACGGCAGACGGCGGGAGTTCACGGCGCACGGCTGGGCCGCGGCGGACGTGCCCGACCCGCAGGACCCCGCCACCCGCGACCGCTCCTGCCTGGACTGGTCGGAGCCGGAACACGAGCCCCACGCGCGCATGCTGGCCTGGTACCGGCAGCTCATCGCGCTGCGTCACGCGCAGCCGGACCTCACCGACCCCGACCTCGCCGACACCAAGGTGGTCTTCGACGAGGACCGGCGCCGGCTCGCCTTCCGGCGCGGGGACGTGCTGGTGGCCGTGAACCTGGCCGGTGAACCGGCCGCGATCGCGCTGGGCGCCCCGCACGCGCACGTACTCGCCGCCTGGGAGCCCGTCGGGGCACCGGGCGCGGACGGAGTGCTGCACCTGCCCGGCGAGTCCGCGGCGGTGCTGCAGCAGCAGTGAGCGCCCGGGGCGCCGACCCGCGGCACACGGCCGGGGGCACGTCCGCGACACACGTCCGCGGCGCACGTCCGGAGACACATCCGCGGGGCACGTCCACGGCACACGTCCGGAGGCACCTCCGGAGGCACATCCGCGGCACACGTCCGCGGCGCACGTCCACGGGGCACGTCCGGCGGAGTGTTTTCGGCGGGTCACGTCCGCCGGGGCAGGCGGCTCGGGCACGTGGCTATGGCATGTCGTCGGCGCTGCGGAGGTCCGTCACCCGCTCCAGCAGGATCGCCTCCCAGGCCCGGCGCAGCCGGACGCGCAGCAGCGGCGGCGGGCCGGTGCCCCCGCGGCCCAGTGCCTCGGCGAGGTGCAGGACCGCGTCGCAGCGGGCCAGCCACAGGCCGCGCAGACAGGGGCGGGCGCCGTAGCCGGCGAGGGTGGCGGCGCGTACGGCGGCCGGGGATCCCACGGCGAGGGCCAGGCCCGCGATGTCCTCGGCGGGGTCGCCGACCACCGCCCCGGCCCAGCCGAGGACCCCGCGCACCCGGCCCTCGGCGCTGACCACGAGATGCGCGCCCGTGAGGTCGTGATGGACGAGGACCGGCGAGCCGGACTGGGCGGTGAGCTGGACGGCGGCGGAGGGGGTGAGCTGCCGCAGGCGGTGGGGGGCGAACTCGTCGGCGGCGGCCAGCCTTTCGGCGGCCTCTCCGGCGGCCCGGCGCAGGTACTCCAGGGAACGCGGGGAGACACGCGGCACGCCGAACGTCTCCGCCTGCCGCACCGGTACCTCGCGCAGCCCGGTGAGCAGCCCTGCCAGATCGGTCTCACCGACGGCGGACACCCGGTGCTCCTCCGCCGACCCGCCGGACAGCCTGGTGTCCAGGGTGCAGATCAGGCCTGGTGCCCACTCGCCGTGCGCCACGCTCGACGGCACCGCGACCGGGATGTGCCGGCGGACGAGTTCCCGCAGTCGCAGCTCGCGGCGCCGGCGTGTGCTCGTCTCCCGGTCGAGTGCGAGGCGCAGCACCTGCCGGGTGCCGACCCACCAGGTGGCGGGCTCGGCGCCCTCGCCGACGGGCCGCACCTCCGGTCCGTCGGCGGTCTCACCGTCCCCCTCGTCCTTGAGGAGGGTACGGACCAGCCGGCGGACGGTGTCCGCGGTGGGTGTCGGTGCCTGGGTCATGGTCGCGCCGCTGCCGTTCGGTGGGCGGGGAGGGGACGTCGGGGCCGCTCAGTCCACTATGACCGTCTCCCCCTCCGCACGCTCCGTACGGGTAGGAGCCGCGTCGTCGGCGGCGGTGCGGGGCGCGGTGCAGGGCTCGGCACCGGGCGTGGTGCAGGACGCGGACGTACTGCCGGTCATCCGGGCCTCCCGGGGCAGGTGCAGGGGCTATGAGCAGCATCCTGCCCGGCGGGCGGGGGCCGCGCGAGCCGGTGTGCCGTGTTCGTCCGGCGTGTCACCGCGTCCGGTGCTCCTGGGGAGCGGCTCCGCTCACACACGAGCCGGCCATGTCGCACTGACGTGCCCCTTCGGATGCGGTCCCCCGGGTCGCGCCGGCTCCGGCGATACCACTTCCCGGTGCTCAGGTGACGAGGCCGGGGACGGCCGTGAGCTGCTGGAAGCCGCCGCCGCGGTGGCGCACCGTGAGGGCCACCCCGGCACCCGGTCTCGCCCGGACGACCGCGCCCGCCAGGTCGGCGGCCGTGTCGATCCGGGTGCCGTCGAAGGCGAGGAGCACGTCGCCCCGTACCAGGCCCGCCGAGAGCCCCGGACCCGGCACCTGCACGCCGACCACCAGGGCCCCCGGCCCGTTGTCGTCCACGACCTCCACGCCAAGCCTGGCGACGACGGGCGCGGACGCCGAGGCGGGGGCGGTCCCCGCCCCCGACGCCACCGACGGCCCGGGCGACCCGGACGCCCCGGGCGATCCGGACGGCACGTCAACGTCCGCGAATCCCGCCCTGCGCTGCAACCCGGCCAGTCCGTCCGCGCCGACGACCGTGACCCCCATCGCCCCGACACCCACTCCGGACAGCACCAGGACGGTGCCGAGGAGCATCGCGAGCAGTGTGGTGCTCAGTCGCCGCCCCCGCCGCCGTGCGGCATGCGAACGCGGCCGGCCGGAACCGCACCGGGCCCCGGGCCCGCCCCCGTTCCCTTCCCCGCTCCCGTTCCGGTCCGCGCCCCCGCCCGTGTCTCCGGTGCCGGCGCCGGTCGCCCCACGGCCGGGCATCGGCTTGGGTCGCAACGCAGTCTGTTCCATGGATCGCCTCCGCCGGAGTGCTACCCGGATCGACGGGGGCCGACGAGCCACGAAAGAGTGAGACTGACTTCCCCTCAGATACGGGTAATCATGGGCGCCGCGGGTGTGCGGTCCGGGAGGAAGCCGTGGGCCCGGCCCGAGAGCCACGCGTCCTTGTAGCGGTCCACGCTGCGGTGCCAGTGCAGGATGCCCGCCATCCAGTTCTGCAGGTCCAGCACATAGTCCCGCATGATCGCGCGTGCCTCCCGGGACAGTCCGAAGTCCTCATACAGCACGGGCAGCTCATGTGCCACAACATGCTCGAACTGGTCCAGGCGACGGCTCATCAGGTCATGGACGATGCCGAGCGCCGTCGGGTAGTCGCAGCCGAAGAAGTTCTGCACGACGAGGATCGCGTTGTGGATCTCGCCCTCGAACTCGATCTCCTTCTGGTACGAGAAGACGTCGTTGAGGAGGCAGGCGTAGTCGATCGCCGCGTTCTCCAGGGAACGGACCGGGCCGCTGCGGTAGACCTCCGGCGGGACGGCGGGGCCGTGGCCCACCCGGCACAGGCCGAGGGTGAGGTCGGAGCCGAAGGTCTGCCGGCGCATCTCCAGATAGTCGACCGGGTCGGGCACTCGGTGCACGATCTGGTTGCCCAGTTCCCACAGCCAGCTCTCGGTCATGACGTTCACGGCGTTCTTCAGCGGTACCCGTTCCTCCGGTGTCATGGCCGCGGTGGTGCGGCCCCACAGGTCGGCCAGGGCCCGTTCCATGGCGTTGGCCACCGGGGGCACCGGTTCGCCGTCGACGGGCATGCAGTCGGACAGGCGTGCCGTGGTCAGCCTGGCGGTGACCAGGTCCCGGCGGTGGCCGTAGACGAGTGGGTAGTAGTCGTCGCCGTAGGTGCCGAAGGCGAGCCACTGCGCGCTGAGGTCGAGGGCCTCGGGGGTGGCGTCCGGGTCGAGCCCGGCGGAGCACAGGGCGAGGTCATAGGCCTCGAGCTTGTCCTCGTCCCACACGCCTTCGCTCAGGATGCCCGTCCGGTGGCACCACTCGACGAGGGTGCTCCGGGAGGCGTCGAGGTGCGGGCTGAGCGTGAGCGGGAACGGCATGCGGATCTCGGGGATCAGGGACGGGCCGACCTTCTGGTACGGCACATGGGTGTGCGCCCGCAGCCTCGCCGCACCCGCGGCGGCGAGCAGTCCGCGCACGTCGGCGGCCGAGAAACCCGGTCCGGTCGGGCCCGCCCACGGGGCGGTCTCCCGCGCGCCCTCGTTCATGTACCGGCTGGAGCGCATGTGCCATTCGTGGCCGCCGGACTGCCAGTCCTGCAGCCCCTTCGCGTACGCCACGACGGCCATGACCTCGTGCGGGGCGAGGCCCTTCTCCAGAGCGACCGCGGGCACTTCGGTGAACGCGGTGTGCTCGAACTGGTGCAGCCGCGAGGTGAGGATGTCGTTGACGGTGTCGGCGGCCTGCTGGGTGGTGCAGCCGAAGAAGGTCTCCAGGACGAGGACGCCGTTGCTGTTCTCGCCCTCGTCCTCGACCTCGCGCTGGTAGGAGAACAGGTCGTTGCGCAGGTGCACGGCGTCGGAGAACGTCTCCATCAGCACCCTGAGCGGCCTGGTTCCGGCAACAGCGGCGGGCACTTCGGCGGTCGCGTACTCGACGAGCCCCGCCGACCATGGGGCGCCGCCCACCTTGCGGCGCATCTCGATGTACTCGACGGGGTTGGCGATCCGCCCCTCGTTGATGTTGGACAGCTCCCACAGCGACTCGTTGAGAAGGTGCTCCGTGGCGACGGCGAACCGGGCGCGCCAGTCCTCGGACATCGCGGGCACGGTGCGCGCCCACAGGTCGGCGAGGCCCGCCTCGACCGGGTTGCGCGGCTCGGGCACCGGGATCGCCGGGTCCAGCGGCATGAACAGCGGCAGCCGGTCCAGGTGGGCCTTGCCGCCTTCGCGGTCCTGGCTGCGTTTGAACAGTTCCAGGAAGTGGTCGTCGAAGAAGAAGACCCACACGTACCAGTCGGTGATCAGGGAGAGGGCGGGCCCGTCGCAGTCGGGGTGGGTGTAGGCGCAGAGCAGGCCGTAGTCGTGCGCGTCGAGATCGGCCTGCTCCCAGACTCCGGATCCCTCCAGCATGCCCATCTCGCGCGCCCACACCGACGAGTGGGCGCGGGCCTCCTCGAGATACGGGTTCAGCCGCGCGGGGTGCGGCAGGTAGAAGTGCGGAAGTACGAACGGCTGGGTCATGGCCCGGCACTACCCGTGGGCCCGTGCCGGCATCCACCGGCCCGGACATGATCACACCATCGCGTGAACCCTCCCTGAAATGCTGAAATGCCGGAATGTGGGGGTGCCGGTGCGGGAGTGCCGGTGCGGGAGTGCCGACTGCGCGACGCCGCCGCTCCGGTACGGACGTGCGGATCGCTACCGGGTCTATTCGCAGTGCACCGGGCTTCAGTTTGGTGGTGAAGCGAATCTTTGGCCTGCTCTGACCTCAACTGTGTGCACGGATCCGCACTGTTGGCCTCGGCCTGGGTCAGAGCGGCCGGTTCTGCTGCTCGATGTACTGCTTGACGATGCTGAGCGGTGCGCCGCCGACCGACCCGAGGATGTCAAGCCCGTACTTGGATCAGCGCGTGGGTGCCACCGGTGCGCCAGCGCTGTTCCTCGGCCGCGACCAGTGCCTTCTCCGTCGCGGGAGCCAGTCCGGTGACGACGTCGGACTTCAGGGTGCGCAGAGCGGCGACCGGTCCGGGGAAATAGCCGGTGACGTCGGTGAAGGGTGTGGTGGGCGGCCAGGTCCGGTCGCCCACCAGGCGACGGTAGTTGAGGTCGCCCTTGACGAGGGTGACCGCGGCCGGGGCGAAGTCGGCGCGGAGGTCGTCGGGCATCTCCTCGTACGGCAGCGGTGAGCAGGAGAACGGGTGGGCGCGGAGGGTGAGCCGGCCGTCGGAAAGGGCGTCCCAGAGCCTGCGCCCGTAACCGGCCGCCGCTCCCTGGGCCTTGACCAGCCGGCGCAGCGCGTCGACGACGTCGGCCGTCGTGGCGTCGGAGACGTAGTACGGGTACGGCTTGACGTGCAACACCACCCGGCCGATGGTTCCGTGGTCCAGCAGGTGGGCGATGAGCAGGAGATCGGGGACGAGTTCACGTCCGGCGTTGTCGGCGACCAGGACGAGGGTGCCCGCGCGGGAGGCGTCCAGCAGCGACCACAGTCTCTCGCTGTCGTCGGCGACCAGCGCGGGGACGGCTGCCGCGAGGTCGGCCCCCTCGGCGGAGAGCCGGAAGCCGAGGTCGGCGCGGTTGCCCCACAGGGAGCCGTGCAGCAGGGCCTGTCCCTGTTCGTCCGCGGGCCGACCGGCGAGGCCGTCGAGCGCGGCGAGTTCCTCGTCCGTCGCGGACGATTCGAGTTCGGCGCGTTTGGAGGGGCGGAAGGGGTCGATGCCCTGCCAGGGTCCGGGGCCGAAGTAGCCGACTGCTTGAAGCAGTTGGCGGTAGAACCAACTCTCGGACCACAGCCAGGGCACGTCGTACCAGGACTGTCCGGCATACGCGTCCATCCCCCAGGCCGCCCAGCGCTCCCGGTCGTGGGCGTCGGCGGGGAGGGGTTCGATCGTGCCCTCGGTGCAGTTGGCCAACAGGGCGTCGAGCGCGTGCTGTTGCTCAGGTTCGTACGGGAAGGCGT
This sequence comes from Streptomyces chlorus, assembly GCF_042655885.1. Classification (NCBI taxonomy): domain Bacteria; kingdom Bacillati; phylum Actinomycetota; class Actinomycetes; order Kitasatosporales; family Streptomycetaceae; genus Streptomyces; species Streptomyces chlorus. The sequence goes on along the minus strand of NZ_JBHSOA010000061.1, from coordinate 187,607 downwards.
CGCGCACCTGCCGGATGATCGCGGGGTGCCGCTCGGCGAGCACGCTGTGCGGGAACGAGCCGGGCCGGTTGCCGAGGATCACGGGAGCGGTGGGGGTGTCGGGCATGCGGCTCACCGTAACGCGCGGCGCCGTGTGGCGGGATCGGCCGCACCGATGGGACGGAGGGGCCGGGGGAACCGCCCCGGCCGGGGACACCGGCGGGCCTGGCGGGAGCGGCGGCCGGGTGTCAGAAGGGGGCGATCTCCCGCTCCAGCCGTGCGGCCAGGCTGAGATAGCGGGCCCTGCGGGTCACCGGGACCAGCCCCCGGATGAGGATCTGCCACATCTCCGCGGTACGGCGGGGCTGCCGGGCGACGGGTTCCCGGGAGCGGCCCACGACGCGGGTGCCGATGAAGAAGCAGACGAGAGAGTGGGCCACGACGTCGATGTCGACCTCGTGATGGACGTCGGACTCCTTGACCGCGCCGACGAGTCGGGCGGTGACGATGTCCATCCACTCGGTGAACGGGTGACTGAGCGGCGGACGCGGCCGGGTGCCCCCGGTGGCAAGACGGAGCCCGGCCCGCAGGACGGGGTCCTCGGCCGACTGGCGGGCTATGCCGAAGGTGAGGCGCATCAGCGCCTCCAGGGAGGTATGGCCCCGGATCTCGGTGTCCTTGGCCAGTTTGCGGCAGGTGGCGGACTGGAGCTCCAGAATGGCGTGGGCCAGGTCCTCCTTTGCCGCGAAGTGGAAGTACAGGGCTCCCTTGGTGACTTGGGCGTGCTCGACGATGTCGCTGAGACTGGTCGATTCATAGCCCTGTCGGTCGAACAGATCGGCGGCGGCCGTAATGATCGTCGCGCGGGTCTGCTCGGCGCGTACCTGCCTCGCCATGGACTGAACTCCTGGGCCGAAAAGGAACGGGTCATGCCGTTTGTTTTCACCGCACGTACACAATAACTCACCCTGCGACTGCGCTCATCACACCGGTTCGCCCCGTGACGCGGCATACATCCGGCACATCAACTGCGGGCGCGGAAAGAAAACAGCGCGTCCGGTATCTGAGTGTGGCAGGTGTGCGGGCGAAAGAGAACGGCGAGCGGTCCCAAGGGGAACTCGTCACAACCAAAAGGGCTGTTACGCATGGCCGGGCGTCCGGTGGGCCGGGGGAGTGGGAAGGTGCGGAGCCGCCTGGCATCCCGCGCGAGGAGGCCCGGCCGTCCGGGTGCCGCATGCCGCCCGCGCGCACCCGTGAACACCCGGAAACCCGGGGGATGTTGATCGGCACCCGGCCGTCCGGACGCCGCGGAGCCGGTTCCGTACCGTCCACGCGGTTCGATGCACAAGGGTGCCTTCCGCCCCTGTCACCTCAGAACTCACCGTTCATCACAATGCGGCAGCATCGTCTCACTTCACGTGGCTGGTCACTTGACTACCAGTAGCAAGACGCGATTGGCTCCCGTCCCAGCGGGAGTCATCCAATCGGCGTACACGCCGCGGTTCCGCCCCTGCTCACGTCCCCTGTTCTCGTCCCCTCTTCTCTCCTCCAGCTCGGCGTACAGCGAGGTCCGCTCCCTCATGAACACTCGTCCCCCGGCCCATGGTTTCCCGAGACGGCCCGTCCGCCTCGCGGCACTGACGGCAGCCGTCGTCCTGATGGCGACCGGCTGTTCCGTCTTCGACACGGCCGACGACCCCTCGGATGCGAAGAGCGCGGGTGCGGCCGGCGACGGGATGAACGTCGTGATGGTCACGCACGGCGGTGAGAGGGACATCTTCTGGGACCGGGTGAAGAAGGGCGCCGAGGCCGCCGCCGCGAAGGACGGCATCAACCTGACGTATGTGAGCGACGCGGACCCGCAGGGGCAGGCCGAGCTCGTGCGCAACGCCGTCCGCGACAAGGTGGACGGCATCGCCCTGACGCTGGCCAAGCCGCAGGCGATGAAGGGGCCGGTGGAGGAGGCACGCAAGGCGGGGATCCCCGTCGTCGGGCTCAACTCCGGTATCGATGCCTGGAAGTCGTCGGGGCTGCTGGAGTACTTCGGCCAGGACGACGGCGTCGCGGGCCAGGCCGTCGGCAACAAGCTCAACGAGCTGAAGGCCAAGAACGCCCTCTGCGTCATCCACGAGCGGGGCAATGTCGGACTGGAGGCGCGCTGCGCCGGCATGCGGAAGACGTTCGACGGCAAGTTCGAGAACCTCTACGTGGACGGCTCCGACGAGCGCGCCGTCTCCGGCATCGTCACCGCGACGCTGCGGCAGGACCCGACCATCGACGAGGTCGTCGCCAACGGCGCGCAGTACGGCCTTCTCGCGGCCGAGGCCGCCAAGAAGGCGGACACCGGGGCGCGGGTCGCCTCCTTCGACCTCACCGAGGAGCTGGTGGACGCCGTCCGCGGCGGTGACATCCAGTTCGCCGTGGACCAGCAGCCCTATCTCCAGGGCTATCTCTCCGTGGACGCGCTGTGGTTGTACCGGACCAACGGCAACATCAGCGGCGGCGGGGTGTCGCCCGTGCTCACCGGGCCGGCGTTCGTCACGAAGACCAACGCGGCCGCGGTCGCCGGGTTCGCCACCAACGGCACCCGGTGACGGATACATCCAGTGAGGACGTACCCAAAGATTCGGTTACGAACAGGCCGTACGGTCACTTGCGCGGATAGCATCCTGCGCATCACCTGTGACGTACCGGACATACGTCCTCCCTACGCGTCCGCAGCCCGTCCCCCTCCTACACTCCGCCCGTATTTCCGATGATCCGACCGCTCTAGGACGACGATGTCTCCACGGACAGGTGCCCGGCGCCGTCTCGGCTCCATACGTCTCTCGCTGGTCCTCCTGGCACTGGTGCCCACCGTCACCCTCACCGCCATGTGGGGCGTGACGACGATCCAGATGTTCTCGGAGGGGCTGCGGCTCCGTTCCCAGACGGAGCTGAGCCGGTCGACCGGCGCGATGGGCACCGACGCGACCCTGGCGTTGCAGCGGGAGCGCGGGCTGACCGCCACCTGGCTGGCCTCGCCGAAGGACTCCCGGGCCGCCCTCGACGCGCAGCGCGAGAAGACCGACGCCGCGGTGGCGAGACTGGCCGGACAGGCCGACGCGATCGCCGAGGCACCGGCCCGCGTGTCGGACCCGCTGTACTCGGTGCTGGGTTCGGTGGGCAGCCTGGAGTACTACCGGAACCAGGTGGACAAGCCGAGCGACATCACCGCCGAGCAGGCGCTCGACCACTACTCCTCGATCATCCAGGACCAGATCCACGCCTTCCAGCAGCTGTCGCAGGTCGACGACGGCGACCTGACCTCCCAGGCCGGACCGCTGGTCTCGCTGGAGCAGGCGGCGGAAGTACTCTCCCAGGAGAACGCGCACCTCACCCTGGCCTGGCCGTCCGGAGAGCTCGAGGACGAGTCCTGGGCCACCTTCGCGGAGCTGGTCACCACCCGCCGCTGGCTGGTCGAGGCCCAGATCGTGCCGTTCCTGCGCGGCAGCACCAAGACACAGGCCGAGCGAATCCTGCAGAGTCCCGAGTGGCGGACCCTGCAGGAGGTCGAGGACGAGGTACGCGACTCCCGTCCCACGGCCGAGGACCGGAAAATCAGCCTGCCGGACGCGCAGAAGCGGTGGGACGCCGCTCTGGACAAGGTCGCACCCCAGTACGCCGCCCTGATCGAGGAACAGACCGGCGCGCTGCTCACCCGCAGCGCCGACGAGGCTCGCGGCATGCTGCTGACCGCGGCCTCGCTCAGCGCCGGCGGACTGATCGCCCTGCTGCTCAGCGTCGGCATGTCGTGGCGGATCACCCGCTCCCTGTCCCTCAGACTGCGCGGGCTGCGCATGGCCACCCTCAGCCTGGCCGAGGAGCGGCTGCCCGACGTGGTGGCGCGGCTGGAACGGGGCGAGAAGGTCGACGCCGAGTCGGCGATCACGCCCCTCGACTACGGCCACGACGAACTCGGCCAGGTCGCCCAGGCGTTCAACACGGCGCAGCGCACCGCGGTGCACACGGCGGTCGAACTCGCCGACACCCGGCGCGGTTTCCAGAAGGTCATCCTGGGCATCGCCCGCCAGAGCCAGAACCTGGTCAACCTCCAGCTCAGCAAGCTCGACCTGCTGGAGCGCACGCACACCGACCCCGAGGTCCTCAAGGGACTGTACGAACTCGACTCCACGGCCAGTCAGTTGCGACGGTACGAGGAGAACCTGGTCATCATCAGCGGTGAGCGGCCCGGCCGTTCGTGGAGCGAGCCGGTCGCGCTGATCGACATCCTGCGCAGCGCCGTCGGTGAAGTCGCCGAGTACCAGCGGGTGGAGGTGCACACCGACGAGGAGGTCGCGCTGGCTCCGCCCGCGGTGGCCGACGTCATCCACCTGCTGGCCGAGCTGATCGACAACGCGACGGTGTACTCGCCCGCGCCGATCCTGGTCGAAGTGCGCGCCGCGCTGGTGGCCAAGGGCCTCGCCGTCGAGATCGAGGACCGCGGCCTCGGCCTGTCGGAGGACGACTACGCCTCGATCAACACCCAGTTGGCCAGTCCTCCGCAGTTCGACGTGGTGGCGCTCGCCGACGACCTCCGGCTCGGCATGTTCGTGATCTCCCAGCTGGCCCACCGGCACGGCATCACCGTCACCCTGCGCCCGTCGCCGTACGGCGGGACGACCGCCATCGTGCTGATCCCGCACACCATCGTGGTGCGGGACGCCCCGGGCACACCCCGGGAGGCCACACCCGCCCTCGCCGGCGCGACGAACGGGCACCGCCGGGCGGACGGCACGGACAGCACGGACCCGGGGGCCCTCGGCAGCACCGCCACCGGCGTCGGGGAAGCCACGGACGCGGCGAACCCGACGCACGGGACCGACGGCACCGACCCGGCACCCGACACGCACACCGCGGACACCGGGAACACGCGGGCTCCCGGGGAAGCGCCATCGCTGCCGTCCCGGTCCGGGGCCTCCCAACGGATCTCCGCCCGCCCGGCCGCCGCTCCCTCGTCCGCACCCCGGGCGAACGGGCTCACACCTCTCCCCCGCAGGGTGCCGCAGACCAGCCTGGCCGCCGAACTCCGCGAGGAGGCGGTGATGCCGCCCGTCGAGGACGACGCCGCGAGCTTCACGGCGGAACACGCCGCCTCATCCCTCGCCGGCTTCCAGCGCGGCACGTCCGAGGCACGCGACGACGACAAAGACGCCCGTGCCGGTGCCGCGCCACCCACCGCGGGCGACGACGCGACGGAATCCTCCGGGGCACCCGCCGAGGCGCCGGCCCCCTCCCGAGAGCTCTCGACACCGCCCGCCGACCGCTGAACACCGAACGCCGAACGCCGAACGCCGAACGCCGAAGAAGGAACACAGTCATGACACGCCCCATACCCGCCACTCACACCCAGCTCGATCAGCTGCTGACCGGACTCGTGGAGCGGGTCGCCGACGTGAACCAGGCCGTGGTCCTGTCCGAGGACGGGCTGGTGGTCAGCAAGTCCACCGGGTTCCTGCGCGACGACGCGGAACGTCTGGCGGCCACCGCGTCCGGGCTGATGAGTCTCAGCAAGGGCGTCAGTATGGACTTCCGCGGCGGCCCGGTGCGCCAGGCGCTCATCGAGATGGCCAACAGCTATCTGATCCTCACCTCGGCCGGGCCCGGCGCCCATCTCGTGGTGCTCACCGGCCCGGGTGCGGACGTCGGCGTGGTCGCGTACCAGATGAACATGCTGGTGAAGAAGATCGGCGAGCACCTCAGCGCGGCGCCCCGGGGTACGACAGGCCCCTCCGACTCCGGCGCGTGAGGTGGCCGAAGGCGATGTCGGGGGCCGGCTCGTCCGACCGTTCACGCTGACCGGTGGCCGGACGCGGCCCAGCCGCGCCGACTTCACGCTCATCACGATGGTGACGACGGTCGAGCCCCAGCCCGTGGAGGCCGCCCGGCCGCAGCCCGAGCACACGCGCATCCTGCGGCTGTGCGCGGAGCCCCTCGCGGTGGCGGAGCTCGCGGCGCGCCTCGACCTCCCGATGAGCGTGGTCGTGATCATGCTCTGCGATCTGCTGGAGGCGGGCCGGATCACCGTCCGCCCGCCGCACCACGTCACCCGCACCAAACCGGACCTGGATCTGCTGCAGAAAGTGAGGGACGGCCTTGGCCGGCTCTGACATCACCGCTCCGGCGCCCACCGAGCGTCCGGCACCCGACACGGTCAAGATCCTGATCGCCGGGGGCTTCGGCGTGGGCAAGACGACCATGGTCGGCTCGGTCAGCGAGATCGCCCCGCTGCGCACCGAGGAACCGCTGACCATGGCGGGCCTCGGCGTCGACGACCTCGAGGGCATCGAGGAGAAACGTGCCACCACCGTGGCGCTGGACTTCGGCCGGATCACCGTCTCCGACGACCTCGTGCTGTATCTGTTCGGCACGCCGGGCCAGCAGCGGTTCTGGTTCATGTGGAACGATCTGTCCCTCGGCGCGCTGGGCGCGGTGGTCCTGATCGATGTGCGCAGGCCCGAGTCCAGCTTCGCGGCGATCGACTTCTTCGAGCGCCGGGGCATCCCGTTCGTCATCGCCGTGAACGGCTTCCACGGGGAGCACCCCTACCCGGTCGAGGACATCCGGGAGTCGCTGACGCTGCCGGAGGGCGTGCCGGTGCTGCTGTGCGACGCACGGGACCGGACGTCGTCCAGGGATGTGCTGATCGCCCTGCTGGACCGGCTGATCGCCGCCGCCACGCCGGCGGGGTGAGGCGCGGGTGGAACGCAGGTGGGGCGCGGCCCTCCGCGGACCGCGCCCCACCCCCTCGGGGAAGAATCGTCACCCCGGAGGAACCCTCGGCCGACGGAGCATCCGGGGACGGCCCGTCAGCCCAGTCCGGCCGACTCCAGCCAGGACTTCGCCACGTCCAGCGGGTCCTTCTTGTCCAGCTGGACCTGGGCGTCGAGGTCGAGCAGGGTCTGCGTGTCCAACTTGGCGGAGACCTCGTTCAGGGCGTCGACACCCTCCTGGGAAAGGGCGTCCTTGTGGACCAGCGGGGTCACATTGGCGAAACCGAAGAGGTTCTCCGGGTCCCCCAGGACGACGAACTTCTCCTTCACGATCGCCGGGTCGGTGGTGAAGACGTCCGCCGCCTGCACGGTGTTCCGGGTGAGCGCCGCCTGGGTCAGCGGGCCGCCCGCGTCCAGCGCCTTGAACGACTTGAACTCCAGCCCGTAGACGGACTTCAGGCCCTCCAGACCCTGGCTCCGGGTCTGGAACTCGGGCGAGCCGCCGATCACCAGCTCCGGCGCGACGTCCTTGAGGTCGACGAGGGTGGACGACGCCGTGAGCTTGTATTTCTTCGCCGTCTCGGCGTTGACGCCGACGGAGTCCTTGTCCTCGGCCGGCGACGGGTCCAGCAGCGTCAGCTTCTTGTCGAGCTTGGCCTTGACGGCGGTGTTGACAGCGTCGGTGGACTCCTGCTCGGCCTCGGGGTCGAGGTAGGCGAGGAGGGAACCGTTGTATTCGGGCAGCACGGTGATGGAGCCGTTCTTCATCAGACCGTAGGTCGTCTCCCGGCTGCCGATGTTGTGTTTGTAGGTGACCTTGAGGCCCTTGGCCCTGAGTGCCTCGCCGTAGATGTCGGCGAGCAGGGTGCTCTCGGCGAAGTTGTTGGATCCGACGACGACGGTGCCGGCTTCCGCCTTCTCCTCCTCGAGGGGATTGTCGGAGGTGTCGCCGGACGAACAGCCCGCGAGCAGGGCCGTCGCGGCGGTGAGCGCGACGGCCGCCGCACCGGTGTGCCTCGTCCTGGACCAGCTGCTCTTCGCGGTAGAAGTCATCCACCGATCCAATCCAGCCGCTTCACTCTCCGTCAAGCGCGGCCGGATCACGGTTGCCCCTCGGCTGTCATTCGGCGGGCCGCGCGGGGATCCTGCGCGCGGCCCTCTCGCTCCTGGCGCCTGCGCACCCCGGGCGACACCACGAATCGTCCCGCCGCCCAGAACAGCACGAGCGTGACGAGCGCCAGGACCGCCACCAGGGTGGCGCCGCCGACCACCTTCTCGTAGTCGCGCTGGTAGAGCCCGTCGATGATGTACCGGCCGAGGCCGCCGAGACTGACGTACGCGGCGATGGTGGCCGTCGACACGATCTGGATGGCCGCCGAGCGCAGTCCGCTGAGGATGAGCGGCAGCGCCACCGGCACCTCGACCTGGAAGAGGATCCGTGACTCGGGCATGCCCATGCCGCGGGCCGCGTCCACCGGGGAGGGGTCCACGGTGCGGACGGCCTCGTAGGTGGTCACCAGGATCGGCGGGACGGCCAGGACGACCAACGGGATCATCACGGGCAGCAGGCCGAAGCCGATCAGCAGGACCACCAGCACCAGCAGGCCGAAACTGGGCAGGGCGCGGGCGGCGTTGGCGACGAAGGCGAGCACGTTCCCGCCGCGGCCGGTGTGCCCGGTCAGCAGGCCGACGGGCAGGCCGATCGCGGCGGCGATGGCGAGCGCCAGCAGCGAGTACTGGAGGTGTTCGAGGAAGCGCTGCGGAATGCCGTCGTAGCCCTGCCAGTTGGCGCTGTCGCTGAAGAACGCGTGGGCGAAGCCGAAGATGTTCACCGGGCCCCGACCTCAGCTTCTTCGAACGGCCCTGGACCCACGGTGGACTTGGCCCTGGGCTGCGTACCGCGTGGCATCCAGGGTGTGAGCAGGACCCTGAGCAGGACCAGCAGGGCGTCGCACGCGATCGCCAGTACGGCCATGGTGATCACGGCGTTGACCGCGAGCTCGGGCCGGTCGTACTTCTGCGCGGCCGCGAGCAGGTTGCCGAGGGCGCCCTGGTTGCCGATCAGGGCGCCGACGCTGACCAGGGAGATGCTGGACGCGGTGGCGACCCGCAGGCCGGCGATGATGGCGGGCGCGGCGATCGGCAACTGCACCTGGGTGTAGCGCCGTACGGGGCCGAAGCCCATGGCGGTGGCGGCGGCGAGGGTCTCGTCCGGTACCGAGCGCACGCCGTCGACGATCGCCGGGATCAGCACCACCAGGCTGTACAGGGCCAGCGGGATCATCACGGTGAGTTCGGTCTGGCCGGTGTAGTCGATGAGGACGACGAAGAACGCCAGTGACGGGATGGCGTACAGCACGGTCGTCAGGCCGAGCACCGGCGGGTACAGCCAGCGGAAGCGGCCGCACAACTGGGCGATGGGCAGCGCGAGCAGCAGCCCGGCCACGACCGGGATCAGCGCCTCCCTCAGGTGCAGTCCGATCAGGCCGGTCCAGCTGTGCTGGAGGTCGCTGGGGATGGTGAAGAAGCCGCTCATCCGGCGACCTTCTCGTCGCCGGCGCGGCCCTCCTGGTGCGCGGTGCGGATGGCGTCGCCGATGGCCTGCTGGGAGACGACTCCCCGCACCCGGCCGGCGTCGTCCACGGCGACGGCCCAGCCGGTCGGGGAGAGCACGGCGCAGTCGAGCGCGACCCGCAGCGAGTCCACACCGGGCACGAACGGCCGCCCGTACGGCAGGAGTTGGTCGGCCCGGATGTCCCCGGCGGTCAGTCGGCGCGGCTCGGACCAGCCGAGCGGGCGCCCCTCGTCGTCGGTCACCAGGAGGTGGGCGGCGTCGGCCGCGCCGATCCGCTCGACGGTGGCGTCCGGCGGGATCACGGTGTCGGTGGCCAGTTCCAGCGCGGCGGTGGTGAGGAAGGAGAGCCGCCGGATGCCCCGGTCGGCGCCGAGGAAGTCCTCGACGAACGCGTCCGCGGGGTCGGAGAGCAGCTCGGCGGGCGGCGCGTACTGGGCGAGCCGGCCGCCCTCGCGCAGGACGGCGACCATCGTGCCGAGTTTGACCGCCTCGTCGATGTCGTGCGTGACGAAGACGATGGTCTTGCCCAGCTCCTCCTGGATCCGCAGGAGTTCGTCCTGGAGGCCCTTGCGGACCACCGGGTCGACGGCCGAGAACGGCTCGTCCATCAGCAGCACCGGCGGGTCCGCGGCAAGCGCCCGTGCCACCCCGACGCGCTGCTGCTGGCCTCCGGAGAGCTGGTACGGGTACCGCTTGGCCATGGCGGTGTCGAGGCCCACCCGCTCCATCAGCTCCGCCGCCCGCTCCCGGGCCCGCTGCTTGCCCCAGCCGAGCATGCGGGGCACGGTGGCGATGTTGTCGACGATGGTCCGGTGCTGGAACAGTCCAGCGTTCTGGATGACGTATCCCATGGACCGGCGCAGGGTGGTGACCGGCTGCCGCTGGATGTCCGCACCGTCGAGCAGGATCGTTCCCTCGGTGGGTTCGACCATGCGGTTGATCATGCGCAGGGTGGTCGTCTTGCCGCAGCCCGACGGTCCGACGAGGACGGTGATCGAGCGGTCGGGAATCTCCAGGGAGAGCCGGTCGACCGCCACCGTGCCGTCCGGATAGCGCTTCGTGACTGATTCGATCCGTATCAAGACGCCGAATGCCCTTCGGGTGGCTGGATTGTTCTGGCCGAGGTGGCCGCGCGCTGCCGCCGGTCGAGTGTAGACGGCGCCTTGGACATCTCCCGGGGAACGCCTCCCCCGCGCCCCGCGTCTCCGCGTCCTTGGTACGAACGGCCGCCGCACAGGCTTCCCCACTCCGCCGCCTGCCCCGCTCCCCCACCGGAAACCCCGCTGTTCGATCACCGTAGGGCCCCCCCGACGGGCAGGGCCGCCCCACGGACCGTTGGCACCACGACGGCGCACCGGCCGGTGGAGCGGGCAGCGCCCCTCACGGCCCCTCACGGGAATGCCGAAGGGCCGCCGGGGACGACGAATCCCCGACGGCCCCTCGCAGGCAGTGCGGTGTGCGGATCAGCCCTCGGCGGGCTGCAGCTTCAGTGAGATGCTGTTGATGCAGTACCGCTGGTCCGTGGGCGTCGCATACCCCTCACCCTCGAACACGTGTCCGAGATGCGAGCCGCAGCGGGAGCAGCGCACCTCGGTGCGCGCCATGCCGTGCGAGCGGTCCTCGACCAGTTCGACGGCGTCGGAGTCCCGCGGGTCGTAGAAGGAGGGCCAGCCGCAGTGCGACTCGAACTTGGTTCCCGAGGTGAACAGTTCGGCACCGCAGGCGCGGCACGAGTAGACACCCTCGGTCTTGGTGTCGGTGTACTCACCGGTGAAGGCGGGCTCCGTGGCCGCCTGGCGCAGAACGGCGTACTCGGACGTCGACAGCTCCGCGCGCCACTGCTCGTCCGGCTTCTCCACGTCGTACGACATGTGCGTCCAGCCCTTCCCCTACGTCTTCTGTTGCTGCTTGCTTCTGCCGGTACTTCACTTCGACAGACGGTCCAGGATCAGCGGGCCGAGGTCGGTGACGTCGCCCGCTCCCATGGTGAGAACCAGATCACCGGGCTTCGCCATTCCCGCGACGGCCTCCGGGATCTCCGTCCTGTCGTGCACCGGCGCCACGTCCGCGCCGGCCGCCCGTGCCGCGTCGATGATCAGCTCGCTGGTGACGCCGGGGATCGGGTCCTCGCGGGCCGGGTAGATGTCGAGGACGACCGAGGAATCGGCCAGGGCCAGGGCCTCGCCCATCTCCTTGCCCAGCTCCCGGGTGCGGGAGAAGAGGTGCGGCTGGAAGACGACCAGGATGCGGGCGTCGCCCGCGGCGGCGCGCATCGCCTCCAGGTCGGCGGTCATCTCGGTCGGGTGGTGCGCGTAGGAGTCGATGACCTGGACGCCCGCCGCCTCGCCCTTGAGCTGGAGGCGCCGGTTCACCCCGGTGTACGCGGCCAGCGCCGAGGCCAGTTCGGCGGCCGGGATGCCGAGCGCGACGCCCGCGGCGAGCGCGGCCACGGCGTTGTGCGCGTAGTGGCGGCCCGGGACGGAGACCGTGAAGGTGAGCGGGGTGCCCTCGAACTCGACGGTCACCTCGCTCTTCAGCCCCTGCGGGACGACCGACGTCACCCGCACGTCGGCGTCCGGCGACTCCCCGTACGTCACCGTCCGCACGGAACCGGCCGAACCGGCCGCGTCGCGCAGGCGCCGGGTCAGCTCCCGCGCGCCCTCGTGGTCCGACGAGATCACCAGGGTGCCGCCGGGCACGATCCGGCCGACGAACGTCTCGAAGGACTCGTGGATCTCCTCCATGGACGCGTAGGTGGCATGGTGGTCCAGCTCCACGTTGAGGATGATCGCGACCTCGGGCGCGTACGTGTGGAAGCTGCGGTCGGACTCGTCCGCCTCGGCGACGAAGATCTCGCCGTCGCCGTGCAGCGCGTTGGAACCGGGCACGTCCAGGTCGCCGCCGATGGCGTACGACGGCCGGCGGCCCAGCTCGGTCAGGGAGACGGCCAGCATCGAGGTGGTCGTGGTCTTGCCGTGGGTGCCTGCCACCGCGATCGGGCGCAGGCCGTCCATGAGGGCGGCCAGCGCGTCGGAGCGGTGGACCACGGGCACGCCCAGTTCGGCCGCGCGGACCAGCTCCGGGTTGTCCTCGCGGATCGCCGACGACACGACCACACAGCTCGCGTCGTCGGCCAGGTGCCCGGCGGCGTGCCCGATGTGCACGGTGGCACCCAGCGCGCGCAGCGCCTCGGCGGTGGCGGACTCCTTGGCGTCGCTGCCGGCCACCTTGGCGCCGCGCTGCGCGAGGATCTTCGCGATGCCCGACATCCCGGCGCCGCCGATGCCGATGAAGTGCGGTCGGTCCATGGCGGTAGGAAGGCCGGCTGCCATGCGTGTTTCTCCCCAGGGGTGACGAGTGGTGCGGGTCGTACGAGTGGTGCGACGAGCGGGACGACGGTCCTCGCGCCCTCGTGCGAAGGCGCCGCCCCAGCCTATGCCTTGCTGTGCGAGAACAGTTTCAGCACCGGCACCCCCACCTTGTGCCGGGCCCGGGAGGCCCAGTCCCGGTGGAAGAACTCCTCCACGTAGTGCGGATCGGTGAGCACGATCACCTCGTCCGCCCCGGCCTCCTGGACCATCGTTCTCAGCGCGTCCAGCGGGTGGGCCTCGATCAGCCGGCCCTCGGCCTCGTGACCGGCAGTACGCAGGGCCTGCAGGGACACCTCCAGGGCACGCTCGCCCATGGTCTCCGCTTCCTCGCCCTCGGGGGTCCCCCCCTCGCGGATGGCGTCGTCCAGCTCGCCGAGCGCCACGTCGTCGATGGCCCGCAGCAGCCGGTCCGCCTGCTCTCCGCGCGGCTGGAGCAGCACCTGGAAGGTGACCCCCTCGTCGCCGTGCAGGGTGGTGACGAAGTCCACGTCGGCGGACGTCAGGGCCTTCTCGATCATCAATACGCTTGTGAACACCAGGCGCCCCTTCTCCTCGGAGGGCCGCGGGCCCTCTTTCCCGTGGGCCGAGCCAGGCCCTGCGGAAACCATCCTGCCCCGTGTTCGCACGGGCACTGCCGGATTCAGTCTGCCCCTCACGGCATCAAGCGGAACGGAACATTCCGACGATTACCGGACCAGCGGTAACCGTCGATTCCATTTCCGGATATTTCCGGCCGCCGGGCGCGGTTACTTCCGGCCATACCTGGCCACGCCCGGTCACGGCCGGCCACATCTGGATCAGGACCGCGCGTACCGCGTGAAGAGGAAGCCGTCCTCCTCCAGCATCGACTTCAGCGTGAAACGCCGCGGAAGTGTCACAGAGGGGCCCCCAGCGATGCGCTGAGCGTCACCCGCGGTGAGCATCGGGGCGACGGTCAGGCAGAGCTCGTCCAGCACCCCGGCCGCCACCAGCTGCCCCAGCAGTCGCGGACCGCCCTCGGTCAGCAGCCGGGTGTACCCCCGCTCCGCGAGGGCCCGGACCGCACGCCCCGGGTCCACGCCTGCCCCCTCCCCGGCGGTCACGACCCGGGCCCCGGCCGCCTCGGCGGCTGCGACCCGGTCCGGGGGCGCGGCGGAGCCGGTCAGGATCAGGGTGGGCACCAGCGGGGAGGTGAACAGCGGCAGGGAGAAGTCCAGGTCCAGGCTCGCGGACACGACCGCGATCGCCGCCGCCGGCCCCTGCCCGGCCGCCTCCCGCGCCGCCACGAACTCGGCACGCGCGCGTGCCGGCCGGTAACCCTCCTGCCGAACCGTTTCCGCTCCGACGAGCACGACGTCCGCCAGCGCCCGCAGCGTGCCGAAGATCCGCATGTCGGCGGGGCAGGAGATGGGCTGTGAGCGGCCTTCGTGCTGAGCGGCACCGTCGAGCGTGGACACCATGTTGGCCCGCAGCCACGGCTTGTGGCCCTTGCCGGACCCCGAGCCTGCCCCCGTCTCCGTCTCCGTCTCCGTCTCCGTCTCCGTCTCCGTCTCCGTCTCCGGGTAGGCGTACGCGGCCGCCAGTTCGGCCAGGCTCCACTCCCGGCCGCCACCGCCACCGCCACCACCACCACGGACGTCGCCCCCGCCGTCGCCGGACGTACCGGAACTCACGCCGGGAGCTGCTGTTTCGTCGGTCACAGGGAACAGGCGTCGCATGACGTGCAGTGTTCCACGCCCCGTAGTATGAGTAAGCGTGTCGTCCTCCTCCCCCGCCGCCCGGCCCGGTGTCACAGCCGAAGCGGCCCCGCTGTCCCTGTGCGCCCGTGAGCCGTATGTCCCCGCGGACCGGCTCGTCGCCGAGATGGTGCCCCCGCCGCGATTCGACGCGGTCCGCTTCGGCACGTACATACCGGACCCGAACCAGCCCAGCCAGCCCGAGGCCGTGCATGTCCTCGAAGGCTTCGCGGCGGGGCTCGGCGGACCCGGGGCCGGAGGTTCCGGCAAGCGCAGGCTGTTCGGCTTCGGCAAGGCGGCGAAGCCCGCCCCGGCCGGCCCCCGCGGCGTCTACCTCGACGGCGGGTACGGCGTCGGCAAGACCCACCTGCTGGCCTCGCTCTGGCACGCCACCCCGGCCGAGCCCGCGCTGAAGGCGTTCGGCACCTTCGTGGAGCTGACCAACCTGGTCGGTGCCCTCGGCTTCCAGCAGACGGTGCGGACCCTCTCTGGTCACCGGCTCCTGTGCATCGACGAGTTCGAGCTGGACGACCCCGGTGACACCGTGCTCGTCTCCACCCTGCTCGGCAGGCTGGTCGAGGCGGGCGTCGCGCTCGCCGCCACCTCCAACACGCTGCCGGGCAAGCTCGGCGAGGGCCGGTTCGCCTCGGCCGACTTCCTGCGCGAGATCCAGGGCCTGTCGGCCCACTTCCGCGCCCTGCGCATCGACGGCGAGGACTACCGCCACCGCGGCCTGCCGAAGGCACCGCCGCCGTACACCGACGAACTGGTGACCAAGACGGCGTACGCCACCGAGGGCGCCTCGCTGGACAGCTTCGCGGAGCTGCTGGACCACCTCGCGAAGGTGCACCCCAGCCGGTACGGCGCCCTGGCCGACGGACTCGCCGCCGTGTGTCTCACCGGTGTCCGGCCGGTACCGGACCAGTCGACGGCGCTGCGTCTCGTCGTCCTCGCCGACCGGCTCTACGACCGCGAGGTACCCGTACTCGCCTCGGGGCTGCCGTTCGACCAGTTGTTCAGCGAGGAAATGCTGAAGGGCGGCTACCGGAAAAAGTACTTCCGGGCCATCTCCCGCCTCACCGCCCTGGCCCGGGACGCGGGCCGGCTCACGGGAACTCCGTAGCCGCTTCCTCGCCCGCCGACTGCATGACCTCACCCATGGCCCCGGCCGGGGCGGCGGGCATATCGTGACAGGAGTGACCGTAAACACGTGAAGCAGGCCTCTGACGGGAGGTCGTCATGGTCGAAGAGCTGCTCGCCGCGGCCGCCATAACCGGTGCCGCGGGCCTCACCTATCTCGCAGCGGCGGCGCGGGTGGTCAAGCAGTACGAGCGCGGGGTGGTCTTCCGCCTCGGCCGGCTGCAGGACAGGGCACGTTCGCCCGGATTCACGGTGATCGTTCCCTTCGTGGACCGGCTGCACAAGGTGAATCTGCAGATCGTCACGATGCCGGTGCCCGCACAGGAGGGCATCACCCGGGACAACGTGACGGTGCGGGTGGACGCGGTGGTGTACTTCAAGGTCGTGGACGCGTCCGCGGCGCTGGTCAACGTGGAGGACTACCGGTTCGCGGTCTCCCAGATGGCGCAGACCTCGCTGCGTTCGATCATCGGCAAGAGCGATCTCGACGACCTGCTGTCCAACCGGGAGATGCTGAACCAGGGCCTGGAGCTGATGATCGACAGCCCCGCGGTCGGCTGGGGCGTGCAGATCGACCGCGTCGAGATCAAGGACGTCTCCCTGCCCGACACCATGAAGCGGTCCATGGCCCGCCAGGCGGAGGCCGACCGCGAGCGCCGCGCCCGGATCATCAACGCCGACGCCGAACTCCAGGCCTCGAAGAAACTCGCCGAGGCGGCCCAGCAGATGGCGGACACGCCCTCGGCTCTGCAGCTGCGACTGCTCCAGACCATCGTGGCGGTGGCCGCGGAGAAGAACTCCACCCTGGTGCTGCCCTTCCCCGTCGAACTGCTGCGCTTCCTGGAACGGGCCGCCCAGCCACCGGCACAACAGGAACACGCCCTCGAGGAACCCGGACCGCCGGCCGGCCAGGGCGAAGACCTCGCCGAAACCGTGGACGGGGGCAAGGACAGGAACCGGCCCCCGGAAACCGATCGCCCGGTCCCGGACTTCGGGCGTCTGGCCACGGACACGGGTCTCGGTACGGGCTCCGGCCCCGTACCCACCCCGGCCCCGCCCCGCCCCGGACACGTGACGCGTGACGCGTGACCGCCCACGGACAGACGCGTGACACGTGCTCCACGCGTGGTTCCCGTGACTCACGGCAGGTGATAGACACGGCGGAACCACAGTTCCTGTCCGCCAGCAGGAAGGTTCCTTCATGTCAGAAACAGGCATGCCGGAAGCAGGGTCCGACACCGGACTCCTGCCCTCCACACGACGTCAACTGCTCGCCTGTTCCGGCGCTCTGGGCATCGGCATCACGTTCTCCGGCGCCCTCTCCGAGCTGTTCACCCCCGCTGCCGCCGCCGCGCAGCACCTCGGCCATCACGGCTACGGCCCGCTCGTCCCCGACCCCGACGGACTCCTCGACCTGCCGAAAGGTTTCCGCTATCGGGTGCTCTCCCGCGAGGGCGACCCACTGCGCTCCGGGGAGGGCCCCGTCCCCTCCCACCCTGACGGCATGGCCGCCTTCGCGGGCGGGCAGGGCCGCGTCCATCTGGTCCGCAACCACGAGAACCGTGCCGACGGCAGGATCCCGGTCCCGGTGGTCAAGGGCCTGACCTACGACCCGGAGGGTAAGGGCGGCTGCACGTCGCTGACCCTGGACTCCCGCGGCCAGGTGCGCTCGGAGCGGGTCGCGATCGCCGGTACGGCCGTCAACTGCGCGGGCGGGCCGACTCCTTGGGACACCTGGCTGACCTGCGAGGAGACCGAGGACAAGGCGGGCACCAACGGCTACACCAAGGACCACGGGTTCATCTTCGAGGTCGACGGCGCCGATCCGCGCCGCACGGGTGCCGTGCCGCTGACCGCGATGGGCCGCTTCCAGCACGAGGCGGTCGCCGTCGACCCGAAGCGGGGCGTCGTCTACGAGACGGAGGACGCCTTCGAACGACCCTTCGGCCTCTTCTACCGGTTCCTGCCCGACAAACCGCTGGGCGGCACCGGCTCACTGCGCGCGGGCGGCCGGCTCCAGGCGATGCGGGTGCCCGGGGTGCCGGACCTGTCCTCGGTCCAGGAGACGGGCATCCGCTTCGACGGCGTCGAGTGGGTGGACGTACCGGATCCGCCGGCCGCCGAAACACCCATCCGTCTGCAGGACTTCGGCACACGCGGCATCACGCACGCGCAGAAGCTGGAGGGCTGCTACTGGGGCGGGCGGTCGGTGTACTTCGTGTCGTCGTTCGCCCGCAGCGCGGAGGGTTCGGCCGGCGACCATTACGGGCAGATCTGGCGCTACGACCCGGACCGGCGCCGGCTGACCCTGGTGATCGTCTTCGGGCCGGACACCGACGTGCAGCTCCCCGGCGAGTCACCGGACAACATCTGCCTCGCCCCCGGCGGCGGCCTGATGGTCTGCGAGGACGGCGGCGGCGCGCAGCACGTCTACGGCGTCACCCGGCACGGCGAGGTGTACGCGCTGGCCCGCAACCGCCAGGCGATTACATCAGCCGCTACCGCGGCGGGGGGAACGCCCGAGGAGCCGGAGTGGGGCGAGTTCGCGGGCGTCACCTTCTCCCCCGACGGCCGGACGATGTATGCCAACTGCTACTCCCCGGGCACGACGTTCGCGGTCACGGGGCCCTGGCGGCAGTGACGGCACGGGCCGGCCGGGGCACCCTCCCCCGGCCGGCCCGGCCCCGGCGGTCCGTACGCGGCTCAGGCGGCCACCAGCAGGTCGTCCATCTGCCCGATCGACTGCCCCAGCCCCTCGACCATGCCCATCTCGGCCAGCTGCTCCATCTGCTCCCGGGCGTCGAAGACCGAGCGCAGTTCCATCCTGGTCCCGCCCTCATGCTCGCTGAGCGTCATCCGCACCGCCGTGGTCGGCATCTCGGGGTTCGGCTTGCCGTCCGGGCCGGAGAAGCCGTCGGTGAATTCGAGGGCGGTGGGCGGCGTGACCGTCGCGACCCGCCACCAGCCGCCGAACTTCTCGCCCTCCGGGCCGGTCATGAAGTACCTGACCTCCCCGCCCGGGGTGAGGTCGTGCTCCTCCACGGTCGCCGGGTAGGTCGGCGGCCCCCACCAGCGCTCCAGCTGCCGCGGGTCGGCCCACAGCTGCCACACCTTCTCGACCGGTGCGGTGAAGTCCGCGATCACGGTGAGGGTGAGCCGGTCGAGATCCTTGTCCACGCTCGTGACAGTCATCGTTCCTGTCCTTCCGTCGATTCCTTGTCGCCGGACCCTGCTGCGGTTCCGGCATCGGTTCCGGCATCGGTTCCGGCATCGGTTCCGGCATCGGTTCCGGCATCGTCCGCCAGCAGACCGGACATCCGGTCCACGCGCGCCCGCCAGGCCGTCTCCAGTTCGTCGAGGGCCTGCCGCGCCCTGCCCACCGCGTCGGGGTCGGTGCGCACGAGCTGCTCCCGGCCGCGGCGCTGCTTGGTGACCAGGCCGGCCCGCGCCAACACCGTGACGTGTTTCTGCACCGCGGCGAAGCTCATCGGGTACGCCTCGGCCAGACGTGACACGGACAGCTCACCCCGCACACAACGACGGAGTATGTCGCGACGCGTCGCGTCGGCCAGGGCGTGGAACAGCCGGTCCACGGTCTCGTCGGTCAATCCATCTACAACCATTTGGTTGTACGTTAGCCTCGCGCGCCCCGCCCCGCAAGCGGAAGACGGGAAAGCGTCGCACCACGGCTCGACCACCCGAGTGACACCCACCACACCCACTCGTGAACAAGAACAAATAACTCAACACCACTCATATCTTCATGTGGTGATCACACCGGTACGCCGAGCAGCAACTGTCTGCGCCCTCACCATCGTGCTCGCCGCCTGCGCCGCCCCCCCCCCCCCGCAGCGGCCACGTCCCACCCCCTCCGCCACCCCCGCGACACCGGCCCCGCGCCTGCCCACCCTGGCCCCGGGGCCGGCGGACCTGACCCCGGTCTTCGAGAACGCCCCCCGAAGCGCCGGGAAGACCGTCGCCCTCACCTTCGACGCCGACATGACCGCCGACCAGGGCCCGCGTGCGGCGGCGGGCGAGCGCTTCGACCATCCCCGGCTGATCGCCACCCTGCGCGCACTGAAGGTGCCGTCCACCGTGTTCATGACGGGGCGCTGGGCCGAGGAGTACCCGGACCAGGCCCGTTCCATCGGCCGGGACCCGCTCTTCGAGGTCGCCAACCACTCGTACAGCCACTACGCGTTCACGGACGACTGCTACGGCCTGCCGACCGTCGACCGGGACCGGATGCTCACGGACGTGGAACGGGCGTACACGGCCTTCCACGCGGTGGGAGTGGCGCACCCGATGCCGTACTTCCGCTTCCCCGGCGGCTGCTACGACCGCGAGGCGCTGAAGGCACTCGTCCCGGCCGGTGTCACCGCCGTGCAGTGGGACGTGGTCGGCGGTGACGCCTTCGCCACGGACGCCGACGCGGTGGCCCGGCAGGTCCTGGACGGAGTCCGCCCGGGTTCCGTCGTCGTCCTGCACTGCACCCGCAGCGCGGCCCCGGCGACCGAGTGCGCGGTACGGACGATCGTCCCGGAACTGCGCCACCAGGGCTACCGCTTAGTGAAGGTCTCCGACCTGATCGCGGCTGCGGGCGAACGAAGCTGAGCGTCCTACGCTGGAGGCATGCCCGAGAACGACTAATGCCTGACCGCCGCGACCAGGCCGCCAAAGGCCGAGGGGCCTCCGTACGCGGAGTGCGTGCTGTGCCGGGAGCCGACGGAGTACCCGGAGCCGTACAAGGGGATCACCATGTGCCCGGTGTGCATGGGGCCCCGTCCGAGCGAAGTCGAGAACCTGAGGGAGGCAGGAGGCAGGAGGCAGGAGGCAGGAGGCAGGAGGCAGGAGGCAGGAGGCAGGAGGCAGGAGGCAGGAGGCAGGAGGCAGGAGGCACAGCGTACGGCCTGCTCGGGCTGACAAAAGCACGGCACGGCTTGGCAGACTGGCGGGGTGGACAACGACCAGACCCATGACCGGACGCCCGCCGCCGCGAGCCCCTTCCGTTCCGAGCCCGGTGCCCGCGACGAGGCCCCCCAGTTCGTGCTGCCCCTGGTGGCGCGCATCGAGCGGTCGGCGCCCCCGGCCCGCACGGACGCGCTGGAGACGGCGGCCCGCGCGGTGCTGACGATGCTGGCGGACGAGCGGTCGGTGGGCGAGGGCGAGTGGGCGCAGGCGATGCGCGACTGGCAGGACGCCCGCATCCGCAAGGTGGTCCGCAGGGCCCGCGGCGCGGAATGGCGCCGCGCGGAGGCCCTGGCCGGCATCACGGTCACCGGCACGTCGGCCCAGGTCCGCGTCTTCCCGCCCGTCCCGCTGGACGGCTGGCCCAAGGACCTGGCCCGCCTCCAGGTCTCCGGCACCGACCTGGACGACTCTGGGCCCCCGCCCCCGGCGGACCCCACGGCCCCCGTCCTCTGGCTGAACCCCGGCCTCGACATGTCGGCCGGCAAGGCGATGGCCCAGGCGGGCCACGCGGCCCAACTGGCCTGGTGGGAATTGTCGGACGAGGAACGCACGGCTTGGCGGAAGGTCGGTTTCCCGCTCACCGTCCGCACCACGGACCCGTCCCGCTGGGACGAGTTGACGACCAGTGGCCTCCCCACGGTCCGCGACGCGGGCTTCACCGAGATCGCACCCGGCTCCTGCACGGTGGTCGCGGACCACCCGTCGCTGCGCTGACACCCCGGCTCGGTGTCAGTGGCGGCTGCGATGCTCGCGGCATGACTCCATGGAACCTGCTCGACCTCGACAGGGCCCTTCGCGCCTCCTGGGCCGCCGACACCTGTTCGCCCGACGATCAGGCCGAGGCCGACTGGCAGCCGGACAACCCGGCCTGGGGACACTGCGACATCACGGCCTTGGTCGTCAACGATGTCTTCGGCGGCGATCTCATGGTCGGCGAGGTGCACGTCGACGGGGCCCAGCGCGGCTTCCACTGGTGGAACCGGCTGCCCAGCGGTGTGGAACTCGACCTGACCCGTGAGCAGTTCCAGCGTGGACAGACCGTCGTGGCCGCCCGTGTCGTCGAGCGCCCGCCGGGCCCCCTGCCCCGCCGCTGGGAGGAATACCTCCTGCTGCGCGAGCGCGTCACCCAGCACCTCGGCCGACTCCCGGAGCCTGTCTGAGCGGGCCGGCGCCGGCCCGTCCGGCTGGGCGGGCCGCCCGAAGCCCGGTGGCAGTGGCGGACCCTCCTGCATTGCGCCAGTAGGCCGGCCGTTCACTGTGCTGCACCGGCGAGCAGCCGGTCATCCGAAGGAAAGCTGTCGTCCTCATCACCTCAACGTCCTACGGTGGCCTGATGAGGAACAGGCAACGCAGGTTGGCCCGGGTCTTCGCCCTGCCGACCCCGCGGGTCCGCGACCTCACCCCGGCCGCACCCGAGACGGAGGCCATGCCGGGCGGGAACGGCGCCGTCCCCAGCGCTTCCCCCTGCGGGCGGTCACTGCCATGATCCGACCATGGCCGAGACCACCCCACCCGTGTACCAGGCGCACTACGGCTGGGACCGCAGGACCACAGCGGTCGTGGTCCTCTCCACCGTCTTCACCGCGGTCCTGCTCTTCTCGGACGTGCCGCTGTACGCGCGCCTCCTGGGTCTGCCGCTCTTCGGCGTGGGCGGGCTGTTCATGGCGTACATGGCGATGAGCGGCAAGGTCGCGTTCCGGGTGGACGAGACAGGTGTGCTGCTCGGCGGGAACCCCGCCCGGTACGGGGCCACCACCGCCCATGTGCCTTGGGGCGACATCACCGGTGTGGTGCTCTGGCGGCAAACCGCAGGTGGCGCCCATGTGCCCTATGTCGGGGTCACCCGGCGCGAGGGCGCTCCGGCCCTGCCCGGGGACTCCCCGAAGGC
This sequence comes from Streptomyces chlorus, assembly GCF_042655885.1. Classification (NCBI taxonomy): domain Bacteria; kingdom Bacillati; phylum Actinomycetota; class Actinomycetes; order Kitasatosporales; family Streptomycetaceae; genus Streptomyces; species Streptomyces chlorus. Next base: position 165,216 of record NZ_JBHSOA010000061.1, on the reverse strand, counting down.
CCGTGCCGTCCTTGGGCGCCTCGTTCCGGTGCCGGCCGGGGTCGTGATGACCTCCCGACCGGTGACCGGATGGCGCCTCGACCGGGACCGGCTGGTCGCCACCGTCGCCCACTTCGCGCCCGGCATCCCTGTGGGCGACCACTGGTAGTACGCGTACGTCCGGGCCGGACCAGAACGGCGGGCCCCGCCGCACGCGCTTTCCCGGCACCGCCCGGCGACTCCTTCGGGGAAGCTCAAATGTTGCTCTGGATGTGGCCGCGACACGGTTCGGGCGCGGACTTCGGGGCCATACCCCTGTCACGTCCGAGCGGACGTCCGGCGGGGGCCGACGGGGTGGCCGGTGGAGGAGGGGGACAGTGCCATGGAGCGACTGGGGACGGGTATCGGGTGGCGGCCGGAGATCGCCGGGGACGTCGAGCGGATGCCGGGGATCGACTGGGTCGAGGTGGTGGCCGAGAACGTGTGTCCCGGGCATCTCCCCGAGTCGCTGCTGCGGCTGCGCGAGCGCGGGGTGACCGTCGTGCCGCACGGGGTCGGGCTCGGGCTCGGCGGGGCCGAGCGGCCGGACGCGGGGCGGCTGGAGGCGCTGGCCGAGCGGGCCACGGCGCTCGGGTCGCCGCTGGTCACCGAGCACATCGCGTTCGTGCGGGCGGGTGGACCGCTCAGCGTCTCCCCTCGGCTCGAGGCCGGTCACCTGCTGCCGGTGCCACGCACCGGGGACGCACTCGACGTGCTGTGCGAGAACGTCCGGATCGCCCAGGACGCCCTGCCCGTACCGCTCGCCGTGGAGAACATCGCGGCGTTGTTCTCCTGGCCCGGTGAGGAGATGACCGAGGGCCAGTTCCTGTACGACCTGGCCGACCGCACCGGCGTACGACTGCTCATCGACGTGGCCAATCTGCACACCAACCACGTCAACCGCGGCGAGGACCCGGCGAGGGCGCTCGCCGAACTGCCCCTGGAAGCCATCGCGTACGTCCATGTCGCGGGCGGCGTCGAGCGGGACGGCGTCTGGCACGACAGCCACGCCCACCCCGTACCCCGGCCGGTACTGGACATCCTCACCGACCTCGCCTCCCGCGTCTCCCCTCCCGGCGTACTCCTGGAACGGGACGAGAACTTCCCCGAACCGGGCGAGTTGGAGCGGGAGCTGACGGCCATTCGGGAGGCGGTGGAGAAGGGGACGACCGCGCGGAGCACGGCACAGGCGAAGAGCTCCGGCTCCAGCTCCGGTTCCGGCTCCGGCTCCGGCTCCGTAAGGGAATCCGGTTCCTGCGAACCCGCGCGGCAGCGGGTGGCGCTCGCCCAAGCGGCGGTGCTGTCCTCGCTGGTCGCCGGGACACCCGTGCCCGAGGGGTTCGACCGGGTGCGGATGGTCGTGCAGGCGCGGGCGCTCGCCGCGAAGCGGGCGGATGTCGTCGCCAAGGTCGCGCCCGAGCTGCCGGTGATCCTCGGCGAGCGGTACCGGGCGGCCTTCCTCGCCCATGCCCAGAAGCGGCCGATGACCGGGGGCTACCGGCAGGACGCCCTGGACTTCGTCGAGCAGTTGCTGCTCGCCTCCGGGCAGTGGGAGCGGCAGGACGAGCAGGTGCCCCTGCGGGAGTTGCGGGAGTGGTGGCTGGAGCGGTCCGGGCCGATGCCGCGGTCGCGCCGGCCCGCGGTGCGGCTGGCGCGCGCCACGCGGCGGGTGCTGCTGCGGCGTTGAGGCCGAGGCACACGAGCCGGAGCGGGGCCCGGTTCCGGCACCCGGCCGGCCAAACGGAACGTCACATGCAGACAACACTCCGTCCGGATGGCGAACAGGGCATGGTGCTTTGGGGACCGTGTCGTCTACAAACAAGTCATGCTCTGGGTACTCCTCCTGCTCGTCTCGTGGGCCGTCGCCGGCGCCGCGTGCACACGGTTGTGCCTGGCCGCCGTACGCGCGGCGGCCGTCCACGACGTGGGTACGGCCGGGGGTGGGGGGCGTGAGCTGACCCTGTACGAGACGGCGTTCCTGTCCGGCGGCCCTCGGCGGGTCGTCGATGTCACCCTGGTCGCGATGGCGCGTCAGCGCCGGCTGCTGCTGGCCCACACCGGCTGGGCGACCGTGGTCGATCCGCTCGGGCGGGACGACATGGAGCGGTCGGTGATAGGGGTCATCGGGCCGGAGGGGCAGTCCCCCATCGCTCCGGTGCGGGCCGCCGCGGCGACGACGGACGCGGTGCGCGGCCTCGCCGACCGGCTGGAGCGGGCCGGGCTGGCCGTGCCCGACGGCGCGGCCACGACGATCGCCGACGGCGTACGGCAGGTGCGGATCGCCGCGCTGGCCGTGGCCGGACTGGGCGCCGCCGCACTGCTGGTGCCGGCCGCGTCGTATCTGCCGGGCCATCTGGTCGCCCTGTGGTTCGCGCTGCCGTTGACGCTGACCCTGAGCTGCCTGGTCATCGCGCGGATCGAGCTCCCCCCGCACACCCACTGGGCCTCCCCGGCCGGCCTGCGGCTGCTGGGCGCCCTCCCCCGGCGCTCGGTGAGCACCGGCGACGACGACCGTACGTATCTGACGTCGGTCGCCGTGCACGGCATCCGCGCGGTCGGCGAACCGGATCTGCGTGCGGCCTTCACCCACCGCGAGCACCACCTGGGCCACACTCCGGGGCACCGTCCGGGCGACGCCTTCGGCCGTCACCGCGCGGGGGACGACCCCGGTTCCGGCTCCGGTTCCGGGGGCGTACGGGAGCACTGACGGCGACACCCGCCGACGGTGCTTGCCCCGCCCTGCCCGCCGGACGAAGCATCCCTGGTGTCGATCGCCGTGCACCGAAGGGAACGTGATGAGAACTGCCGTCGTCCACGCGGCCGCCGGGTCCCTGCTGCTCACCACCCTGGCCGTCGCGCCGGCCGGGAAGGCGACGCCCGCCCGGCCGACGACCTGATCGAACCAGACCAGACCAGGCTCGACCAGACCTGAGCAGGCTTGGTCGAGCCTGATCGGGCCCACCCCGTTCAAGAACGGGCAGGCCCGGTCACCGGCACACTCGCTCAGGCGAGGCCCGCGACGAGCTCCGCGATGTCCTTGCGGCGGCCCGTGTAGAACGGGATCTCCTCACGAACGTGCATCCGCGCCTCGGAGCCGCGCAGGTGCCGCATGAGGTCGACGATGCGGTACAGCTCGTCGGCCTCGAAGGCGAGGACCCACTCGTAGTCACCGAGGGAGAACGAGGGGACCGTGTTGGCGCGCACGTCGGGGAAGCCACGGGCCATCTTGCCGTGGTCGGCGAGCATGCGGCGGCGGTCCTCGTCGGGCAGCAGGTACCAGTCGTAGGAGCGCACGAAGGGGTACACGCTCACATACGCGCGGGGCTCCTCGTCGGCGAGGAACGCCGGGATGTGCGAGCGGTTGAACTCGGCGGGCCGGTGCAGCGCCATGTTCGACCAGACCGGGAGCAGCGCACGGCCCAGCCTGGTGCGGCGGAAGAGGTTGTATGCCTCCTGGAGCTGGTCGCTGCTCTCGGCGTGCCACCAGATCATCAGGTCGGCGTCGGCGCGCAGACCGGAGACGTCGTACGTGCCGCGGACCGTGACGTCCTTGGCGGCGAGCTGGTCGAACAGCTCCTGGACCTCGTCGGCGTACCCGGCGCGGTCTTCGGGCAGCACGTCCTTCAGCTTGAAGACGGACCAGAGGGTGTAGCGGATGACCTCGTTCAGGTCCTTGGCCAGCTTGCCCTTGTTCGGGATCCGGTCGGGTGCGGGGGTGGTGACGTCGTCGCTCATGTCCCTTATTCTCCTGCTCCTCCGTAGAGGGTTTTTCACCGGGTGGCG